>JAHRAO010000024.1 GCA_020027215.1 Gammaproteobacteria bacterium | reverse complement strand
ACTACAATGCGAATAGCGGTGCCGCCAATGGCGCTGGATTTGGCGTTTCCACCACCGAAGCGACCAGCCGCACCCTCACCCAAATCGCCGCCTTGCTGGGCGGAACGGGCAGCACGCTCACCCACACCAACTGGGATGCGGGATTTGATTTGGATAGTGATGTGACGCTTGAAGTCGGTAGCGGTGGCAATGATGTGGCGTCTGTTTACTGCGATAGTAATGGTAATGGCATGATTGACAATAGCGAAGTTGCTGGGACTAACCGCGTATGGGATTTCGACAACACCATGGGTACCCCCGCTACCCCCGCCATTCGTTGCACCGGCAATATCACCCTCCAACGGATGGGTTTGCCTTGAGGCTTTTTTGGCGCTCAATACGTTGCTGTTTTAGCGCTCAATACGTCCCTGTATTTCGCTTGTACATTGGATAAAAAACTTCGCAAGACCGAGTAATGCTCGTTTTTTACCCAATGGGCGGCGTTCCCTGCACCGCTGTCTCTACGCTCAATACGTCCCTGTTTTTCGCTTGTACATTGGATAAAAAACTTCGTAAGACCGAGTAATGCTCGTTTTTTATCCAATGGGGCAACGCTCCCAGCGTTGCTTTTTTAGCGGTCGGCATGTCTGAGCGCTAAAACAGCATATAATAAGCGCACAATAATGATGGGAGCGATTGTAATATAATGCTGTGGTTTAAGGCGTGGCACTTGGTGTTTGCCATATCGTGGTTTGCGGCAATTTTTTATCTGCCGCGACTCTTTGTTCACTACACCCTCAGCCAAGAGAGCACCACTCAAAAACGCTTGCTCTCTATGGCGTATCGTTTGTATCGCTTTATGCTCATTCCCGCACTGCTCACTCTGGTTTTTGGGTTGGGAACCATGCTCTTTCATTGGGACACTTATCTCAATAGTGTATGGATGCAACTGAAATTAATCCTTGTTTTATTACTCGTTATCTTTCATTTTTATTGCGGATATTGCTACAAATTAATCTTTTCAGGACGCAATACTCGCTCGCATGTGTTTTATCGCTGGGTTAACGAAGTCCCAACTGTTTTATTGATCGGCATCGTTTTATTAGCGGTGCTCCGTCCGTAGTAAATATGCGCACCGACAACTACGCTCGCCAACAATACAATCGCGCCTGTCAGGTGATGCCTGGAGGAGTCAATTCACCGGTGCGTGCATTTCAATCGGTCGGAGGCATTCCACCCTTCATTCAGTGCGCAGAAGGTGCGTATCTTTTAGATAGCGATGGTAATCGCTACATTGATTATGTCGGGTCGTGGGGTGCAGGAATATTAGGGCACGCAGCGGAAGAAGTGGTTACGGCAATCACTGCGGCAGCAAAAAAAGGGGTCAGTTTTGGCGCTCCAACTGAGCACGAAACCGAATTTGCTGAGTTACTGAGGACCGCATTACCTTCACTGCAATGCGTTCGTCTGATGAGTTCGGGGAGTGAAGCGACCATGACCGCAGTGCGTTTAGTACGCGGTTATACGCACCGTCCATACATCATCAAATTCGCCGGTGGATACCACGGACACAGTGATTCGTTGCTCGCTGACGCCGGCAGCGGTGTTGCCCAACTCGCAGGGAGCACTTCATCGGGTCTGCTGAACGAAACACAACAATATACCCTCACCGCTAAATATAACGATTTGAACTCGGTGGATGCACTTTATCACACCCATGGCGATCAAATTGCAGCAATCATCGTTGAACCCATAGCGGGCAATATGAGCTGTGTTCCGCCGCTACCCGATTTTTTGCCTAGCCTGCGCAAGCGCTGTGACCAACACGGTAGCCTGCTGATTTTTGACGAAGTGATGACGGGATTTCGGGTGGATTATGGCGGCGCACAAACGCTTTATGACATCACTCCCGATTTAACAACTTTGGGTAAAGCCATTGGCGGTGGCTTACCCCTTGCCGCTCTTGGGGGACGGCGCGACATTATGACGCATTTGGCACCTTTAGGACAAGTGTATCAAGCGGGCACTTTAAGCGGCAATCCATTAGCGGTGGCAGCGGGGATCGCTTCGTTGAAATCTCTTGCCAGTGATGGTTTTTATCAACGACTCACCAAAAACACGCAGCATTTAGTCAATGAAATAAGCCACATTGCACGCACAGAAAACATACCCGTGCATTGCCAATCGGTCGGCGGTATGTTTGGGTTGTTTTTTGGGGTGAGCGAACCGATTACCAATTATTCACAGGCATGTGCCACTGATAAAACATTATTCACCACCTTCTTTCACGCTATGTTAAATGAGGGAATTTATTTTGCACCGTCACCCTTAGAGGCAGGTTTTTTATCCCGCGCACACAGCGCAAAGGAAATAGACGCGACATTAGCTGCTGTCTGCAAAATTTTTCCCACCTTGCGTCGCTAAATATGTTTTTCCGTCCGCCCTACCCACAGACCCGCATGCGCCGCTTGCGGCGGCACCCATATTTACGCACACTGGTGCAAGAAACACATCTCACACCACAACAATTAATCCAACCGCTATTTGTCGCCGCCAATGATGAATTAGCGCAAAACAGCGATCCTGCGTTGCCCGCACTTCGGCGGTTAACTTTGACGCAGTTGGCGACAACCGTTAAAGATCTGTCTGCATTAGGCATCACCGCTGTTGCTATTTTTCCAGTGATTGAGCACAGTCACAAATCCGATGATGGGCGAGAAGCGTATAATGCCAAAGGATTAGTGCCACAAGCCATTGCCACCATCAAAAATAGTACTCCTGACCTGCAAATCATTACCGATGTGGCATTAGATCCTTTCACTAGTCATGGACAGGATGGAATAACCGATAAAAAAAACAATATTCTCAATGAGGATACCATTGCCGCACTCACCCGCCAAGCCGTATGTTATGCCGATGCCGGTGCCGATATTGTAGCCCCCTCCGATATGATGGATGGGCGCATCGGTGCTATTCGCAACGCATTGGACGATCATCATCATTTTCATACGGTTATCCTGACCTATGCGGCAAAATACGCTTCAGATTATTACTACCCTTTTCGCCAAGCGCTCGGATCAGCAGAGCGACTCGGTAGTGCCGACAAAAAAACATATCAAATGAATATTCGCAATAGTGACGAAGCATTGCACGAATGCGCCCTTGATTTACAAGAAGGGGCGGATATTTTAATGGTGAAACCGGCAATGCCGTGTTTAGATATTATTCATCGCGTTAAAAAAACATTTCAGGTGCCCGTATTCGCCTATCAAGTCAGCGGAGAGTATGCGATGCACAGCGCAGCCTTTCACCGCCAGTGGCTCAATAAAGAAACGATCATTTTAGAATCATTGATCTCCATCAAGCGAGCGGGGAGTGATGCTATTTTGTCTTATTTCGCCCGTGAAGCCGCCGAATTATTACAATAGCAACAGAAGGCAATTATGGCAAGTTACTCCACCAATGAATTATGCAACGGACTCAAAGTCATGCTTGAAGGGGCGCCATGTATAATTTTGGAAGTAGAATTTGTCAAGCCGGGAAAAGGGCAAGCATTTAACAGGGTCAAATTGCGGCAGCTTACAACGGGGAGAGTATGGGAACGCACTTTCAAATCGGGTGAAAGCATTGAAGCGGCGGATGTCATGGAAAGCAAAATGTCTTTTCTTTACCGCGATGGGCAAACATGGCATTTTATGGAGAGCCAAAATTATGAACAATACCAAGCAACGACTGCGGTAGTGGGTAAAGCAGCGCAATGGTTAGCCGAGCAGATGGAATGTCAAGTCACCCTATGGAATGGTGAAGTTATTTCAGTCACTCCACCCAATTTTGTTGAACTGACGGTCAGCGAAACAGATCCGGGCGTGCGGGGAAACACCAGTAGTGGCGGAAGCAAACCGGCTACTCTCAGCACGGGAGCGGTAGTCAAAGTGCCTTTATTCATTGAAGAGGGTGACGTT
This sequence comes from Gammaproteobacteria bacterium, assembly GCA_020027215.1. Classification (GTDB taxonomy): domain Bacteria; phylum Pseudomonadota; class Gammaproteobacteria; order JABABF01; family JAHRAO01; genus JAHRAO01. Next base: position 14,295 of record JAHRAO010000024.1, on the reverse strand, counting down.
ATTCGCTTAGACACCCGCACAGCAACATATCAAGGGCGCTCTGGGCAAACATAAAGCATTCCGTGACCCATAACTGGAAATCTTATGCTCAGCACAGCGTTTTGCGCATGCGTGCTCACATATATCATCAAATTCGCACTTTTTTTGCCGAACGCAAGGTATTAGAAGTCACCACACCACATCTTGTCACAGCAGCGGTGACCGACCCGCACATTGAGAGTATTACGGTCGCCGACAAGCGGTATTTGCGCACTTCTCCCGAATACGCGATGAAACGACTACTTGCTGGGGGCAGTGGCGATATTTATCAACTGAGTGCGTCATTCCGCGCAGGAGATGTCGGACAATACCACCACCCAGAATTTACTTTGCTCGAATGGTATCGCCTCGGTTGGAACAGCGCCACATTGCGTAATGAAATCACCGAATTAGTTGGATTGCTGTTAGGGCAACGCACAGTGCGCACCCACGACTACGCCGATTTATTCGCCCAACATTTTTCGTGCGATCCACATCACGCATCGGTGGACGAACTCGCCGCCATTGCCCAACAGCACATCACTATTTGTGCCGAAGAATCCGATCCTTTATTTTGGCTGGATTTACTCTTTAGCCATATCATCGCCCCCACATTAGGGCAAAATCATTTTGATTTCATCTACAACTACCCCACCAGCCAAGCAGCACTTGCCCAATGGACACAAGATGAGCAGGGGCGAGTCGTTGCCGATCGTTTTGAGCTGTATATTGATGGTATGGAAATTGCCAACGGCTGTCGTGAACTCACCGATGCCGCTGAACATCGGCGCCGGTTTGCCGAGGACCAACGGCAACGCCAGACGGCACATGCCCCACTCTACTCTGCCGATGAAGACTTTCTCGCCGCTATTGACGCAGGATTACCATCCTGCGCTGGAGTTGCAGTGGGTATTGATCGTATCGTGATGATCGCCGCAAATTTAACACACATTCAACAGGCGATGACATTTGCAGTTGCGTGAAACACTATGGCGGATTACCGTATTGAGCGCACTGCATATGGATACCGCGGAACATTTCACGCGATGGCGAGTACCTGTGAGGTACTCATGCACAGTGATGATGACCAGTGTGCCGAGAGAGCAACTCATAAGGTGGCGAATGAAGCCTGGCGCATTGAACGCAAATTGAGCCGTTATCGTGCGGATAGTGATATATCGCACATCAATAACGCACAGGGGGAAGTGGTGCAAGTGGATGATGAATTGGCAAATTTATTAGATTTTTGTGATCAGGGCTACAAAATGAGTGGCGGATTATTTGATATTACTTCCGGCGTTTTGCGGCGCGTATGGCGGTTTGATGGCAGTGATCGCGTCCCGCAAGCGCAAGAGGTGCAAACATTATTGCCGCTCATTGGTTGGCACAAAATTGTGTGGGATAAACCCTCTATTGAGGTTCCCATCGGGATGCAAATCGATCTCGGTGGCATTGGAAAAGAATACGCTGTAGATTGTGCCGCACGTCTTATCACACAAGAGGGGGCGCAAGGGACGCTGATCAATTTTGGCGGAGATATTTATGCCGCAGGGGATGCACCAGCGGGAGGATGGCATGTGGGGATAGAAATGGATGATGCGATTGTCAATAGTATGCGCTTACCACAAGGTGGGTTAGCAACCAGCGGGGATGCACGGCGATTTTTACTCAAAGATGGGGTGCGCTATTCGCATATTCTCAATCCCAAAAATGGTTGGCCAGTGCGTAACGCACCGCGTTCGGTCACCGTTGCCGCCGACACCTGCCTTGAAGCCGGATTTATTGCCTCGTTAGCGCTATTACATGGAAAAAATGCACGCTCTTTCTTGCGCGCACAAAAAGTCCAATTTTGGATTGCTTGAAAATTAATCCGCTGGCGGCTTACGGGGGATTACTCGTTCAAAAGGGCGAAACAAACAGAGTAATTCAGGCAATAAAACCAAGGCACCGATCAATGCTAACAACATTGCGACCGCGGTCAAAATACCAAAAAACACGCTCGGAGTAAAATTAGATAACACAAAAATAATAAAGCCGCAAATAATAATAATGGTTGTGTAATACATTGCGTGGCCGATGGTGGCGTGTGCGCGATACATGGCGGCATTATAATCGCCGTGTTGGTTATGCTCATGGCGAAAGCGATAAATATAATGGATAGTATTATCCACTCCCATACCTATGACAATTGCCGCAATAGTGACGGTCATAATATCCAAAGGCATACCCGTTAAACCCATAAAGCCGAGTACCGCCATTGCTGAAATGACGGTAGGAATAACCCCGAGCAGCGCCAAGCGCAATGACCAAAAACAGATAAAAAACATTGCCATAATGAGCAGAAAAACACCGCCGACAGTGAGGATTTGCGATCGGTATAGGCTTTGTAGGACATTATCGTATAAGACCAAAGCGCCGGTGAGGCGAACATTTTCTTGCGCCATGCCAAGATCATTGATTAAATGATGTTGAATTTTTTCAATTAATTCATGGTGATGCAAGTCATGGCTGGTTTCCATAGCGCGCAAAGTGATGCGCGTTTCGCGATGGGTTTCGCTGAGATAGGGAGCGAGCAGAATTCCGCTGAGATCGGCGGATATCATTCTTTGCGCAAAAGCCAATTCTAAATCACTCAAGTCGGTGCCCCAAATACGATGCAACAGTTGATAAGTGGTATAAAGCGATAGCACCTTACCGACTTCGGGGATGGATTCTAAATATTCGTGGATGGCTTTCACTTGACCAATTCCATTTCGGTTAAACCAATAACTCAAGGGTGTGTCTCCCCCGCCAAAATCATCTCCCAAATCCTCTTCTTCAATTGCCGGAGCAGTGATGACGATATCCATCGTGATGGTACCGCCAAATTTGCGGTCAATCACACCCATACCACGATAGATCTCGGTATCATCGTCAAAATAATCTATAAAGCGATTATCTACTTTCATTTGGGTGATGCCCACAATACTCACTATAGCGATTGCCACGCCGAGCCCTATAACCATCAAGCCCCGCCGTTCGACAAATTGGGCAAAATATTGAGTGAACGTCCCTAAATCTTTTTCATCCGTTTGCGGGGGTGATCGGCGCAATAACACCAACATACTGGGAAACAAAGCGAATACCGTAATAAAAGCACAGCATATACCTATGGTCATCACCCAACCAAAATCAATGACTGGGCGAATACCACTAATCAATAAAGACATAAAAGCCGTTATAGTGGTCGCCGCCATATAAGTGCAGGGGCGCAACATAAAACGCACCGTGTGACGCACTAAATCCAATTGGTCGTCTTTTGGCTTGGCGGTGGCAAACTCACGGTAGCGCACAATCAAATGGACGGTCATAGATAAAGTGACAATCAAGAGCAAAACGACAAAATTGGATGACACCACACTCAAACTCCATCCGAGCCACACTAACAAGCCGAGCATAAATACGGCAGTTGTCATACAAATCAGCAGGGGCAACAACACCCAACGCAGGCGGCGAAAGATGACAATCAAAATCAAGGTAATGATCGCCAACACTGCAGCACTAAATACATATAAATCGTAGCGCACAAAAGTTGTAATATCATCGGCAATCATCGGTATGCCGCCAAGAAACATTGTGGCTTCGCCTCTTTCTCTATCACGCAAAGAGCGCACCTGCCGAATTAAATCACCTCGCCGCGCAAAAAGCTGGTCACTATATTGGCGAAATTCACGTTCGGCAACTTTGAGGCGCTTGAACCCCTCGTCATCTAATTGACCTTCACGGCGCAAAATACGCATATCCTGACGGCGTTGTAATAAGTCGTGGTAACGTTGGTCACGGCGGATATTGACTTGTATTGCCGTCACATTTCCCTCTGGAGCCAGTAGCATATCCTTGTATATTGGGCTGGTGAGGAATTCCTGTTTAGCTTTCTGGCGGTCAATGTTCGGCGAGAGTAAATTGGGGAGATTGCCGCGCGCCACCTGCACAAAACTCATATCGGCGCTTTCAATCAACGGCACGCTGAGAATACTATTGATGGAAGCCACATCTGGCATCTGCGCCAATTCGGCGACGATTTTTTGCAAATGTGCTAACCCCGTATCACTGAATAAACTACCCCGCACACGCTGATAACTGAGCACTAAAAAGTCTTGCCCTTGATAACGGTTACCGATCGTCCGGGCATACGCCGTTGCTGCATCGCCTTCTAAAATGAGCGAATCCAGCGAAGCATCTATGCGCAAAGATGGGATCTGCACTGCCATTACCGATAAAACAATGGCAAAAAACGACAATACCCAACGGGCATGCCGCAAAAATATCCAATCATAATAACGCCATAAGGTTTGCATTATTTTTTACCTATCTACTCATTGTCATTTATCAGTTTTATGGGCGTTTAACCGAGTGATCAATTGGTACGGGAATCCAGAAAAATCTCCGTTGCTCATAATGACCACCTGATCGCCAGCGCGACAATACGCTAACACACCATCCAGCATATCGGCTATATTATTGTATTCGCTAAATGGCACCACAGGTTGCACTTCTGCAAAAGACCATGCCACCCCTTCAGGCTGATACCAAAAGACATAATCGGCATCGCGCGTCGCTTCACGCAATTCAGTAAAATGAGCCCCTTGTTTCATAGAATTGGAGCGCGGTTCGATCACCGCAATCACGCGTTCATTGGGGTAGCGCACCTTAAAACTGGCTAATGTATTGCGGATAGCTGTCGGATGGTGGGCAAAGTCATCGTAGATCACCACGCCGCCAATGACCGCTAATTTTTCTTGTCGTCGCTTGACGCCGCAAAAAGAACTGAGAGCCGCAATGGATTGTTGTGGCGAAATGCCCACATGGGCGGCAGCGGCAACCGCGGCTAATGCATTGTATACATTATGGCGCCCATGTATCTCCCAGCGCACTTTTCCGCCATCCCGTATGGCAAAATGTGTGCCGTCTGGGCGCAGTAAATCGGCATACCAATCGGCATCGGATGTCATACTCATCCGCTGTACAGGGCTCCAACATCCTTTTGCCAAGAGTGCATCTATAGCGGGATCCGCTAAAGCAATGATGCACCCATTGCCGGGAACTGTGCGCAGCAAATAATGAAATTGTCGCTCAATTGCCTCCATATCGGGATAGATATCGGCGTGATCATACTCTAAATTATTTATCACTAGGGTACGGGGATGATAGTGAATAAATTTTGCCCGCTTATCAAAAAAAGCCGTATCGTACTCATCGGCTTCTATTACAAAATATTGAGAACTTGTGTAGCGTGCCGATACGCCAAAATTGGCACTCACGCCGCCAATTAAAAAACTGGGATTGAGTCCATTCTCTTCCAATATATGCACAATCATACTACTCGTCGTCGTTTTGCCGTGTGTGCCGCTCACCGCAATAACCCATTTGTCGTACAAGATATTTTCTGCTATCCACTGCGGTCCCGATGTAAAGGGCAAAGAGGCGGATAAAATGTGCTCCACCATCGGGTTGCCGCGCGATACCACATTGCCAATAATGATTTGATCGTGCTGGGCAGGGATCTGTGCGGGGTCCCAGCCCTCATCGTAATCAATGGCATGCTTTTTTAATTGTGTGAGCATAGGGGCGGCAAAACGACCATCGGCACCGCCCACTGCATACCCTGCCTGCCGTGCTAGAATGGCTATTCCGCCCATAAGTGTTCCACATAAACCTAAAATATAAACTGACTGCATAGCCGTTTATGCTATCACAATTGACGGGTATCTCCACATGTATCGCACATTATGATTGAAATTGCGGGTAAATCTTTTGCCATTTTTGAGTAATCATCTGCCCTACTGCAGCAGTGATCTTCTTTACTATTCTCATGCCTCATCCATTCAAAGCAAACGCACCATCATTGCTATGCACGGGTATTGCCAGCATGCACGTCATCACGGGTATTTTAAGAGGACAGCCTCGCCGCTGAGCTGTGCAATTTACGTTTAACAGCATAGAGCACAGTGAACTCCTTTCTCGGCCGTGATTGTAATAAAGGTGCTTGTGGTTTAGCGGTGCCCGGGGCCGGAGTCGAACCGGCACGGTGTTGCCACCGAGGGATTTTAAGTCCCTTGCGTCTGCCTATTTCGCCACCCGGGCTATTATCCGCCACAATTGGAGGCTGGAGTCGGAATCGAACCGGCGTACACGGAGTTGCAGTCCGCTGCATGACCACTCTGCCACCCAGCCAGAAAATATATCGCTCATTATTGTATCACGCAAGAATAAATACCTTCATAGCAAACAATTAATTTTGCATTTTCTGCATGTAAAGTATGCTACAATCTCGCCGACATGTTTTAATCAATATATAATATAAAACGTCATTCATTTTTTATTCAATGAAATTTAGGGGAATTATGTATTTACAATCAAATTTAGGCACCAGACAAGGACTAGCCAAACACCTACTTTTTATTGCACCTGTTTTACTCGGAGCACTTGTTTTGAGCATGTTGACCCATGCCAATCTCAACGGGCGCATGGGAACGACTAATGCACTGAATTGCAATCAATCGGGATGCCATACCAGTCCAATGGACGCTGATGCAGCTTTATCCATTGAAATCCCAACCGCCGCATACAACACTGTAGGGCGATGCGAATTTTTTTTGTTTTTGATGCGAAAGATAGCTGCGCAATCGTGTTGATTGTATCAAGTTTCAGTTGATTTTACGAGTAGTATTCTATCGTAATAGTTCGAGAGGTGGGTGTGTATGATATGGGTGACGGATTGGTTTGGCGGATATCTAAATTAAAATTGCGGCTGGGCGTCCCGTCAAAAGTCACAGTACCCAATGAATCTATTCCCGCAATAGATAACATTTTAACGTTCGCAGAAAACGAAATTGATGTACGCCACCCCGCAGGGTGGCCTGCCACTGCAGTTATCAGCCGTTGTGATTCGGGGAGAGTTGTATCAACATCAATCCGAGATGTGAATTGAGTGATTTGTGCCGCACCAAAATAAGTATCGGGCGATAAGCTGCCAAATGAATATTGTGTATTATGTCCAGAAGGTCCAACATTCGTAATTAGGTGACCAGAACGCACAAATCCTATCAAAGTTGTAGCGTGCCGTATGTTTATTTGACTGCCTGGAAAAGCAGCACCTGAAACATTGAGTGTAAGTGTTGCCGAAGATATAGGTGGTTCATAGTAGCCGATCATTACTGTATACGTATTTCCATCTGTGAATCTATTAGCAGTTCCTGCGATTGTTGCGTCATTAGTACTTGAGCCATCATAGGTTACAGCTGCTAAAGCTGGAGTACCTATAATTTGCACAGATTTTAATTTGATTGCTGAACTAAAAATAATGCATGTATCCCAATTTCCGTCATCATTATCATCTTCAGATGCTACTTTAGTTACAGTGGTATTGATTGGATGCGATGAAGTGCTATTAATAGTGCCCACAGAATCAGAACTTGAATAACCATTTAAAATTAAAACTATATTTTCTTCACCTTCTTCTTCCTCTTCTATATTGCGTACAGCGCCCGCGGTGAAGACGAAGGCGGCACTTAACAAGCGGGGAGCAGCGTTAAATGTTGCAGAATTGGTTGCCACACTCGTTCCTCCAGAGTTTTGTGCTTCAATTGAGAAGTAGAAGCAACCTGATGATGCGGTCACTTGATACGTGATTGATATAGTAGTGCTGGTGGTGGTAAATATACTATTGTCTATGGTTAGGAAATCAGAAGTGTATACGGCCGCAGAGGTAGATGCATCGATGAGTTTATAGCGATAGTGTGTCGCATTGGGCGATTTGTTCCAAGTGAGTGTGATATTCTGCAAACGCTGAACGGAGGTAGCCGATATAGTGACACCATTAACGGGTGGCGTAGGGGGCGGGTAAATGCGTTTCCATGTGCCGCCCGCCCGCACCCAAGCGTTGGTTACGTCTTTCCAGGTATTACCTACCCTGAGTTGAGGGGTTAATTTTTTCCATGCCCCTGCGGCGCGGATCCATATACCGGACATTTGTTATGCTTCACGCTGCAACCATATTTCGCCATCGATCCCCGCAGTGCTGCTTGGCGCCGATGTTGAAACGGTGATTTTAGGGATAGATGCGCCGTTACCTGGCTGAAGAGTGTTAGTAATATTGCCTTCTATTTTTGCGGCCAGAATATTCTGCGCTAATTTGTTACTGGCATCAGTGGATGCAACGCCATTAGCGACTCCTCGTGCACCGATGATTGATTTGAGCACCTGAATTACTTTTAATAACACGGGTCTCGCCAGTGACGGATTATCAGCGCCCTCATCAAAATGTGTGGTCATTAGTGCGTTATTATCGTTATTAGTTGGCCATACCATAGTGATACCTCCTATTAAATACCCGGACCAATGGAAACAACATCTCCAGCACCAATTTCTTGCAGTGGCAGATTAGAGCCGGGATAGCCGATGATCTGTATGTCAAAAGATTTATTGCCCGATTGTGGCAGCCCAATGGCGGTATTTGCCGCATCATAAATTTTAATTTTGGGCGCGATGGCTTTTTTACTGACAATATCCCATGAATAACCACCACTGCCCGCACTCAATGCGACATTCATCGTCATTATTTTGCTAAATGAGCGTTGTAGAGGAATTTGCCATCCTTCACTGGCTGAACCAGACCAGCCAGTTAAATCAGTATATTGACCAAATAACCGCTCGCTGACTAGTTCGGCATTAAGGATAATCAGCAATGTTTTAAGGCGCGCAAGCGGAGCAGTTGATGTGGCGCTGACCGAAATGCGAAACTTGACATAGCGCGTTTGGATTTCACCGTCAACGGTCGCGTATGGAGTAAATGTGATTCCATCAGTGGAAGTGGCATATTCTAAGGCGATACTTCCATCTGCCGTAGCCGTGATTAGTGGCACAAATGGGATAACCTCACTCACATCTATCACAGGTGTTTCATACTGGATTGTTTGCGAGGGTGTCTCTGACCATTCGTCAAAATTATCCCAGCCATTATCCAATTCATCCCAATTCAATGTGCCCACTGCGGTTAAATACGACTCCAAATCATCACGAACTGCATTGGTAATTGTCCCAGGCCAGCCCGCTGTGTGAGCATATAAACGATATAACACAGTATGCAGGCGAGGATTGCCTAGATCAACGGATACTAATGTCGCATTTTCTGATTCATGTCCGAGCGAATCTACCGCTTTAATCGCAACAGTATAGGCTCCAGCGGGCAATAAGTTTGATTCGTATGGCGACGATGTGAGCAGCCCTGAGTGCAACGCGGTCATGTTATGCCAACTGCTTGCGTTGCCTAAAGCCCAACGAATACGATAGCCTCCGCCGTGCCTCACATCTAAATCGCTCACCGAATCCCAGCGATATTCCCGCGTCCCATCCGGCTGTTCGTCGACGCTAAAATTAGGCACTTGCGCTGGCAAAGCAGTGCGGCCGATCAAGTTATGTGTGGCTGTTCGCCATGGCCCGCGGCGCCCTATCGCCGTTACCATGCGCGCGCGCACATGCCATTCGCCCGCCACAGCATCGCGTAATTCAAAAGTGGGATCGCTGCCGAGGTGTACTGAACGGTATGCTGGCTCGCTCGGGCCACGCACTTCTATATCAAATAATGTAGCTCTTGCATTAGCAGGAGCAGTTACAGCGATGTCTAATGCCGGCTTCACGACATTGCCATCAAAATACAAATGCTCCCCGAGCACCAGTCCTATCGGTTGCGATAACTGCGCACTGGGTAAAATAGAAAACGGCACTGCGGGCAGATTGACCCCTTGCTCCACGCGGGCGTACTTCCCCGCACTGTGTTCCAGCGCACTAATTTCATAGATGTTTTTCTCACTTTCGGTCACCGCAATCACGCGAAACTCACGCGGGGCGATTTGGCCAGACTCAATCACCCACATCGCCCCAGTTTGTGGCGTCTCTGATAGGGCGTTGGCAGTGGTCAGCGTCAAAGTGCCAGCGGTGGTATCAATGGCATTGATCGGTTTTTGCTCCACCGCGCCGCTCGGCAAAACAACCGATACGCGCCATGTTCCCGTCAGCATTGCTGGTAGCCGATCAACCGTCAGCACGGTCATAGTCGCTGACTTCAAGCGACCGCCGTATCGCTTACCCGCCACATGCGGATCGCTCACCGCAATAATATCGCCCGGCCGCAAATCGGCGTGATCAAAAGACGCCCGATAAGTTAGTGTCTGCGTCTCGTGTTTTTCCGAGTCCAAAAGCCATTTTCCCAAGCGATGTGCCTGCGACCGTGATGTACAGCCGACTGCTTGGATGTCGGTTTGTCGCCAACCGAGCGAGCGAGCCAGATCGGCATCCTCCACTAACTCCACCGCCGCCCGATAACCATCATCGGGATTGTTCCACGTCACCGCCACGGCCGTGTGGCGATCTTTCAGTGCCATCCCGCTATATTTGAACTCGCCGTCAATCACATTGGATTCACTGACGAGTTTGACTGGATCGCCCGGCGCATCATGGGCGGCGGTTATCGTCCCCGCTGCGTAATACATCATGCCGCGAAACACAGATGACAGCTCGTTAATTGCCTGATAGGCACTGCGCCGCGAATTGATAATCCCATTAAATGTAAAACGAGGCTCCGTGCTATCCTTGCCATCGCTCACCACGCCATCACAATACTGACCAACGGTGTAAAGCGTGAATTTATCCACATCCGCCGCCCCAATAAAATCGCCCAACCCATAGCGATTGCTCGTTAGTATATCGTAAAGCACCCACGCTGGATTATCCGTCCATGCCCGCTTAAATGTGCCGTCCCACACGCCGGTGTACACCCGCGTCAGTGGGTCGTAATTCACCGGCACTTGTACTTTTATTCCCTTAATGTCGTACGAGCGGTTAGGGATAGAGCTACCAAACTGCTCGGAATCCACCGAAACCCCAATCAGTGCGCTGTCGGGATAGGTCAGTTTGGCGTCAATCACTTTGACATAGGATGAAAAATAAGTTTGATCGTTGATTGTGGCATCGTCATCGTGATCGTCCGTGAGGCGGCGCACGCGCACTGTCCACGATATCACATCGCTGGCGCGCACAACGCTAATGCGGTAACTGCGCACATATGGCGCGGTGGTTTTACCGCGGATTGTGTCGCGCACCACTTCGGTGTAGGTGGCATCATTCTTTTTCAAATCCACCGCCACTGCCACCGCTCCTCCGCCCAAGTTACCGCTCTCGCTATCCAACACGGTCAGTGCTGGCAAGCGCACTTTTACAACAACCGCATCAAGGTTGTTATCGGTGATGGTCGCTTCCACCGCATTGGTGGCCGTAACTTCTGTACCGACCACGACCTCACTTTCCACTTGGGCAATGCCGGGTATGGCGTCTTGGGTCGGTAATCCCGCCCGCGTCCACACATTCACGCCCTCAAAGTTATAAGAATCGTCGCTGTTCTGTAATGTGACATCATCAAAATAAATGGATTTTAAGCCATCCACCAGCCCTTCAATTTCCCCCTCGCCAATCAAATCCACTACCCGTGCTTTTGACCGCGCATGTAGCGTATTAGGCGACTCTTGCGGTGCTTGCCCGCCTGCTGTCGCTTTACCGCCTTTGTGACCAATAATCGCCATCTCAAAAACCCAGCCCTGGCCCGATGAACTCGTTTGGCTCTTGCTCACTCGGGTAATAACTCATATCCTCAACGCCAATCCCAGCCGACACAATCGTACTGCCCACGCGAAAGCGGCCATAAACCAACGGTACGGGTCCGCCCTGCTCGGTGACATTGATCGGGCGATCAAACAAATGTGAGGTCTTTTGTTCGGGCTCGCCGCGGGTTCCATAATCGGCAATGCGTGGTGCGCCGATGACCGCACCCAACACTAACCCTGCCACAACTGAACCGACAATGATTGCCGTTCCAGTTGCTGCGCCTGCGACAAGGGGGACGATGTGGATATCTGTCACCGCGCGACCAAACCCAAACCGTTTCAAATCGCGATCAACAGGGTTGCCTTCTACATCATCCACAGTCATCGTATAAGCACCTTTGCGCACTGCCACAGCAAAACCAGGCACCAACGCACGACAAGCACTGACTGCTTCCCACGGAGTACTCACCGCCACTTTCAGTGGCTGTTCGCACAGTTTGCGTAAGCCACCATGTAAATGAATGGCTCGCTTAATCATTCTGATACCGTACCCAGCGCCGTATATGATTGCGCCAGCGGGTTACCGGTTCACGGCAGGACAGGCGCGAAGGATCAAAAGGTTTGCTCATCCCCAGCTGATGTAACAGCAGACCATCACCGATATACACGCCCGCATGGTTAATGACTTCGGCTCTGATTTGAATCAGCGCGATGTCGCCCATCCGCACTACATCGGCGGCGATCTCCACAAACCCCGCAGCGGAACAATAGTGACTGTACAAATCCCCGCCCATCTGCCACCATTCCCAATCGCGTGGATAGTCAGGCAGGGTGATTTCGCACTCAAGCCGATACCAATCGCGGATGATGGAATAGCAGTCCGTCACGCCATGACGAAACGGGCGACCAATCAACTCGGGAATGGGACGACAGTCATCACCAAACCAGAAAGGGTCATGCGCGGCGATTCCATCGGGACCATCATATACGGGAATGATGACAAACGGTACGGCCGTCGCACTCTGTGCGGTCATATCCGTCGCAGACGGATATTCAGGACCGCCTGGGTGGGAATGGATCACCGCTTGCAATTGACCGCCTTTAATCGCCTGTGTCATCGTCTCATCAGCAATCTTAAAAGCGATGGTCGGTGTGCCGTGGATGTTGTCTGTCGGCTGATATTTATCTCCCACGACCAAACCACAACACTCGTGCGGATAATCTGATACCGCATGGGCACGCATCGCTTCCATCACACTCGCATTGAACATCAGCGTATCCGCGCTACTCCGGGGAACGCTCGGATAGGCAACGCATCATTGCCGTAACGCAAACGACAATCCCGTAGCCGCTTCCCGCAAGCGTCATCTTGCGCGCTACTGGCAATAACGCCGGAGGGTGTGAAATAGGAGGTTCCCGTATACGGGCACGATACACCGCTATAGTCAAATGCTGGGGGTGTGGCATCGGCATCCCAGCGACGGTACGTGTGGGTACAGGTGTCGCGCAATACTTGTCGCTTGGGTATCTGTACATCGGCTTGGTCAAATGGGGCGGCTAATTGCCACTCAATATATTCTTTTGTCTGTGCTGATTTGCGTTCAATGCGCCATATTTCTTTGGGAAAAATCCCATCGCCGTCGCTTAATTGCGCACGAAACGTGCGCAAGCGGATCACTTTGGTGCCTACTAAATCGTCTTGTTGAATCAGGATAGAGACAAAGGTTTGGTTGATGTTACTGACGCGCATTGTCGGTTGCGGTGGTGAGCCCGCAGAGGACCAACTAAAGCCACTGGTTTCAATGGGCATAGGCAGGTAGGTATGGCTATCATGGGTCACCGCTGCTCCATTGAGTGTGCCGGGTGTGTAGCGCAGCACAGATCCGCCAATCACGGTGGCATCTATGATAAATAGCTCAATTAAATCGCCCGCTGCAGATTTTTGTGCCTGTGATGCAATAGTCGCATTCAGCGTCATATGTCAAACTCCTCGCGCAATGTTGCGCTGAATGAATAACGGGCGGCGGTGGTGGGAGTCGGTCCATCAAATCCAACGCTCGTCCATTTACGTGCCGTTGCCTCATCCGGCGGTGTCCAATTAAAGGCTTCTGCACCACCTCTGGCGATAAAAAAATCCTTCAGCTGGGTGGCTTGCGCCTTGGTCAGCTGCGTCCACTGCAACTGCCATTCCTGCCGAGCGGTGTTGAGCCCATCCACCGCGCGTTGACTATAGCCATCGCCAAAATCCGCGCGCAGTACGCGTTGATCTACCTTGCGCGCTGACCCGTGGTCAATGGCAATAGATGGCAGTGAGGGCAGAACCATTACAGTGGCGGGCGAACGTCTTTACGATTATCCCAGACACGGCACGTATTATCAGGGGTCAAAAAATCGGAATGAGGATAACACACGCATTCTTGACGTTTATGTATGGATTGCCAAAAATAGTTTGGCTTGCCGCGTTCATAAATCCAACAGGCATTATCTGGTAGCCTCCAACCATAATAAGGATTGTAGTCAATAGAGTAACAAATAGGAATAGCAAGGCTTTGAGCGTAACCAACGCTTAAAGCATCTTGATATTTGAGACAGTAGCTAATAGTTTTTTTTATCTCTTTTTCTGGTACTCTCTGCCCTTGTT
>JAHRAO010000019.1 GCA_020027215.1 Gammaproteobacteria bacterium | reverse complement strand
AGCCGTTAGTTGAATAGAATTGAGCACACGCAATACTTCGTCAAAATTACGACCGGTACTCATCGGATAAGTGAGCATCAGTTTGATTTTTTTATCGGGACCTATAATAAAAACAGTTCTGACGGTTGCATTAGTCGCAGCCGTACGACCTTCAGACGAGCCTTCCTCATCTGCGGGTAGCATATTATAGAGCTTAGAGACCGCAAGGTCGATATCGGCGATCATCGGATAATTAGGGCGGTGGTTTTGCGTTTCTTCTATATCATCGCTCCATTTATGGTGATTATCGACTGGGTCGACACTCAATCCGATAATTTTGGTATTGCGATGGGAAAACTCATCGGCTAGTCCAGCCATATAACCCAATTCAGTTGTACAAACTGGCGTGAAATCCTTAGGGTGAGAAAATAAAATAGCGTAACTATCACCAATCCATTCGTGAAATCCAATTGTTCCTTCAGTGGTTTCAGCTGTAAAGTCGGGGGCAGTATCGTTAATTCTCAATGACATAATTTTTTACCTACAAAATTAAAGAACTTCTGATTAATTATTATAAATAGTATAGCCCATAACCAGTTAAAAAAGTGGTGATCGCTAGAATATCGTTTCCCACGGCACTCAAAACAGCACCGAGCACTAAAAAAGCGGTGCATCCTGCACCGCCCTATACCAAGCGAGGCACACGGACGTGCCGACCGCAGAAACAGGGACGTATTGAGCACTAAAACAGCGGTGCAGGATGCACCGCTCATTGCCGAAAAATGGAGCATTACTTGTCTTGCGATAATTTTTCGGCAATGTACAAGCGAAATACAAGGACGTATTGAGCGTAAAAACAGCAACGTGCCGACCGTAGAGACAAGTGTCAGTGTGAGGATTTGTGAAGGATCCCGCGTATTGCGTTCTGCAGGTCGGCTGGCAGAATAACAAACTTACCGTTAGTGGACTCGGATATCATTTTTAGCGCCTCAACATATCGTTGCCCTAACAGATAACTCAGCGGAAGTTCGTCATCTTGCGTGGTCAGCTTAATTTGCATAATAGCCTTTTTCGATGCTTCGGCTAATGTTACTTCGGCATGTGCATCACGTTTAGCTGATTCGAGACGACCTTCGGCTTCTAAAATAGCCGATTGTTTCGCACCTTCGGCACGAGTTACCATGGCTTTACGATCGCGTTCTGCAGCAGCCTGTTGTTCCATAGCCTGTTGCATACTTTCGGATGGTTGAATATCTTGAATTTCAACTGTTTTGAGTGAAATGCCCCAGCTGGTCATTTCGTCAGATACCATTGTTCGTAGTCGGGTTTTGATTTGCTCTCGCGAACTCAAGGCTTCATCCAAAGTCATTTCGCCGAGAATAGATCGTAACGCAGTCTGTATAAGGCCTGATACAGCAATGCGAAAATCCTCCACTCCATAGACATTAGTTACTGGATCAGTAATTTTAATAAAGGCAATTGCATTGGTACTGATTACAGCATTGTCGGAAGTAATGACTTCTTGTTTGTCAATATCAAGCACTAAATCTTTAGTGACCACACGATAGGCAACACGATCAAATAAGGGGATAATTAACGACAATCCCGGGGACAAGGTGCGTAAATACCTCCCGAACCGCTCAACAATCCATTCTTCACCCTGTGCAACAATACGTACGCCTCGGGAGAGAATGATTAAAAATAATGTGACAACTACGGCGATAACAATGGTCTCAGTCATTTTCTACACCTCTTTTTCTTGGTTCCAATTTTGTATTGTAACTTGTCCGTGCTCATTAACCGCTTTAATAATCACAGGATCGCCTGGTATGCAGTTCTCTTTAGACGAAAATTCCCAAACATCGGAACCACCGAGTGGGCGTTGTAATCGCACGGTACCTTGACCATTGCTAAATCGCACCACCACCCCTTTTTGTCCAGGTAATTTTTGTTTGACTTCGTCCATTTTATGAGCGTTTAATTTTGGTTTCATCCATGCCATCCATTGAAACAATAGCATGAGAGACAGTGCTATCCATACTGCTATCTGCCATGGTGTAGTAATAGGGAAAAACAGTGACAATAAACCGACTATAATAGCCGCCAATCCGACCCATACTAAATAAAAAATATTGACCAGCAAAGTATCAATTGCAAGCAATGTACAACCTATGACTATCCAGTACCACCATTCCAACATAACGGATTCTCTTATTATTAAAGTTTATCTCACCGCTCAAACTTTCAACTGACTATCTTCCTCAGTAAGTATAGTCTATTTCCTCCTTACTAATAACCGCAAGATTTTTTAGAAACGAATGACTGTCCAATCATTCGATCTGTGAGTGCGTGGGGCGGTGGGTTTTATCTTTTTCCAGTACGGTCATTGAATCGTGAACATGGATACCTGAGCAGTATTGGCTAATTTCGGGATGCTTTAAGCCATTGGCGTGGTACCAGTGATGCATATCATTGATCAAGTCAGCTACAATTTTAAAGAAGCTGATTTTAGATTTATAGCCACCGCCAAATTCTCGCCAATAAGCCGTATGCAAATCCTCTACCATATAGATGCCGCCGTTATTTAAGCGCGGGAACAAAAATTTTAATGTGGCGGCAATGTCCTTCATATGATGGCTTCCATCATCCGAGACTATATCTATACCTCCCATTTCATTAATCACGGATTCTAAAAACTCAGGATCATTTTGAGATCCTATCCGTACTTGGGCGGCCAATCCATTGAGTTGTTCACAGTTTGGATCAATATCAATACCATAAATAATCGCGTCGTTACCAAAATATTTACGCCACATTTGTAGGCTACCGCCTTGGCTGACTCCAATCTCCAAAAACCGAATTGTGCGCCCGCGAAATGGAGCACAATAACGATCGTACAGCGGGATATAATGATGCCATTTATGGATTAAACAACCTTTATTATGCGCATATATTTCGGCAAAATCGCCATTATAGTGGTATTTTTCTTGGATATCCTGCAAGACATCCGCGTTGCGGCTGAAAGCAAATGGCACTATGCTATTCACGCTTTTGCCATAATTAGAAAGTGTTTTTGGAAAAACTTTCTTTAGTTGTGTTTTTAATCCCATTGCGTATTGAGGAAATATTGATTAGAACTTGGTCAGCTCTCAATAATACAATAAAAATACGCTCTCTAATGCGAACTTTTATTTAATGGAAGGGGGATCGAGAGCAATAAAAGGCACGTGCGTGTATTGATTAGCGGGGGGTAGCTGGTAATATGCGGGGTAATCCACCGCCATCAGATATAAACCATGTGTCGAAAGGGTCGCCGGCGTATAACGCCGGTCACGGCGCAATAGCGTGCGCATGGTATCACCAGACGGGCGCCGCCCATCCCCGACTGCTACCAATACAGCAACTATATTGCGCACCATGTGCAATAAAAAGGCATTCGCACAAATATCTACGCAGACAAAATTATTGTCTCGGCAGACATTGATAGAAAAAATGTGGCGGTGTGCGGAATGTGATTGGCATGCTGCGGCGCGAAATGATGAAAAATCGTGTTCACCTACCAATGCCTGTGCTTCGGCAGACATCAACTGCTCATTTAATTGTTTCCTGTGGTGATAAGCACGTTGATACGATAAAGCACAACGGACTGGACGATTGTCAATAACATAGCGATAATGACGACAAGTAGCAGAAAAACGGGCATGAAAATCATCGGCAATGCGCACAGACCATAAAACACTAATATCTGCAGGCAAACGGCTATTGACTCCTTGTACCCATGCATTCATCGGGCGAGATACGGGGGAATCAAAATGAATCACTTGGTAACATGCGTGCACTCCCGCGTCGGTGCGTCCGGCGCAAACCGTGTGGATCGGCGTTGCCGCAATATCACTTAAGCTTGTTTCTACTGCATTTTGAACCGTAGCAAGCGTATGTTTTTGCCGTTGCCAGCCGTGATAAGCACTCCCCACATAAGTCACCCCTAATGCTATACGCATGACACTTCATTGCGCAAGATAGTGAGAAAGACACTATAGTTATTCAATGAGCTTGAGCATTGCGTGTGCTTTATGCCGTTCGGAATCTGTTCCCTCTGTTAATACTTGATTTAATACCTCACGTGCTTTCTGGTAGTGCTCCATATCAATATACGCTTTTGCTAAATCCAATTGCATACCGACCATATCTTGATCGTTTTCCATATATTCGGTTTGTGGCACTTCTTCAGTAGTTTCAGCGGGTTCCTGCCAACTCTCGGGCACGACATCACCAGTCCAAGTGGGAGAATGGGGCTGTGCAGGGGCAGGGTCATCCGAAATAGTCGGATAAACACCTTCCCGAGATTCATTACTTTCTTCCTGTGGTTCGGGTGTAGGGGCAACATCATATACTTCATGAGTATCGCCGCGATAATAATCATCGTCTATAATAAAATCGCCGTCCTCTAATACTTCGCGTTGTCTAAAATAATAAATTCCAATCGCCAACAATACAACCAATAGAACAATACCCCCCACCACCCATACCGAATGTGTATTCACGTGCTCTAAAGTTTGTTTATTAAATTCTAATACGCCGTCCGTAGCATCCTCTCCCAGCAATGCACTCATTCCAGCAGATAAAAAGTCAAATAAACTCGTAATAGCGTACTTGCCGACCTCAACGATATAATCCCATCCTTGAGATAATAGTGCTAAATATTTATCCGCTTGCAATTTATCCAGACCTGCGATGCCCGCATGGGTATCAGGCGCAATATTAATAGTTTGGTCTCTGGTCAAAATCGGGCGATCGTGGGGCGGTGGAGTCGATTGGTGAGCAATATCTTCCGCGGCATCAGCAGGCGGTTTATCATGCTCCACGGATGGGGCAGGTGGTTTTTCAACGGAACGGCTCTCAATGACTGGCGGATTGTCCTCTATGGCAGTATCGGTTTCTACCACTGGGGGCGTCTGTGGTGGGACTTTCTGTTCCTCTGCGGCACGCAGTTTAGATATTTCCCGCGAATCGCGCTCCATTTCATCGACAGCACCGTATTTGCTAATGCGCATAATTTCATCTTTCCGCGGAATGACCAATATTGCCGATTTTTTTAGTCGGTGCATATTGCCGCCAATAAATTGGTTTGGATTAAGCCAGTGTAATGCAAGCATAGTTTGTTGTACCGATACAGTGCGATCTGGACGCACCGATTCGGCAATAGACCACAGCGTTTCGCCCTGTTGAATCGGTCCGTATGTTGAGCGTTGGGCTAGCGCTTGAGTAGCACATAACATGCTCACTAAGAGTAACAGCAGGGTACCCCGCCAACAGTTCAATTTGTCCAATTTTATTTTATGAATCATCGGTCAAAATCATGAATCACTAACTCAGCAATTTGTACCCCATTGAGCGCCGCACCTTTACGGGTATTATCTGCCACTACCCATAATGATAAACCCTGCGGGTGTGAAATATCTTGACGCAACCGTCCGACATATACCGCATCTTCTCCATTCGCATGGGTCACTGCAGTTGGATATTCTTCACTATTTTCCATCACTATGATCCCAGGTGCTTGCCGTAAGCATTCCTCAGCTTGGCGCACCGTAATGGGTTTGTGCGTTTCAATATGAATTGCCTCGGAATGACTATACAATACTGGGACCCGTACACAGGTAGGGTTAATTTGTATCTCTTCATCTTCAAAGATTTTATGCGTCTCCCACACCATTTTCATCTCTTCACGCGTGTAGCCATTATCTTGGAATTGGTCAATGTGCGGGATAGCATTAAAAGCAATTGTTTGAGGGAAGCATTTTTGAGAAACATCATCCACTCCACTCAACATTTGGCTAGTCTGTTGTACCAATTCATCAATCCCCCTTTTTCCCGCGCCCGATACGGACTGGTAAGTCGCGACATTGATACGGGCAATGCCCGCTAATTCTCTCACCGGATTGAGTGCAACAACCATTTGAATAGTCGAACAATTTGGATTAGCGATGATTCTTGTATGACGATAGTCCGCTATACGGTGGCTATTGACTTCGGGGACAATCAAGGGGACTTCTTTTTGATAGCGGAATTGCGAGCTATTATCAATGACCACCGCTCCTTGCTCTACTGCACGCGGCGCATATTGTTGAGCAGTGTCAGCACCTGCCGAAAACAATGCTAATTGTACCTGAGAAAAATCAAATGTCGCAACGTCTTCTACGAGCAGCACTTGATCGTGAAACTGCACTTCCCGCCCAATAGAGCGGTGGCTTGCCAAGGGATACAATTGCGATACCGGAAATTGCCGTTGTTCTAATATTTTAATGAATGTGTTGCCGACTTCTCCAGTTGCACCTAGCACTGCAACAGCGTAACCTACATTACTCATTGCAAAGCGTCAATAACCATATCCCCCATACGCTCCGTGCTGATAGGGGTATCATGCTGCCTACACAAATCTTGAGTGCGGTAGCCCTGCGCAATAACTGATTGCACCGCATTTTCTATCGCTTGTGCCATATCTTGTCGTTGCAAAGAATGGCGCAACATCATTGCCGTTGATAAAATCATTGCCAGTGGATTCACTTGATTGCGCCCAGCAATTTCCGATGCTGCCCCATGGCATGGTTCATATAACCCGCTTCCCTTGCCATCTAAAGATGCAGACGGCAACAACCCAATAGAGCCAGCAAGGACGCTTGCCAAATCAGATAAAATATCTCCAAATGCATTTTCGGTTACCAGCACATCAAATTGTTTGGGATCGGCGATTAATTGCATTGCCGCATTATCCACATACATATGGCTGAGTTGCACATGGGGATATTTTTGCCCTAAATCGTCCATCACTTCACGCCACAAGCGCGATACTTCTAAAACATTCGCCTTATCAACTGAACATAAACGTTTCTGCCGCTGGGTCGCTAACCGAAAAGCAACTTCGCCTATATTACGAATAGCTTGTTCGGTATAGACGACACTATTGACCCCATAACGCTCGCCTTTATCATCAATATAAATGCCGCGCGGTTCACCATAATACATACCGCCAAGCAATTCCCGCACAATCATGATATCCAATCCCTCGACATACTCTTGTTTGAGAGGTGAAGAAGGCGCACAGCCTTCTAATACTTGTATGGGGCGTAAATTAGCAAACAATTCCATTTTCTGCCGCAAGCGCAGTAATCCTTTCTCTGGACGCTGTTCTGCGGGAAGGTGATCCCATTGTGCTCCCCCAACCGCACCTAATAGTACTGCCTGACAAGAAGAGAGCTGAGTCAGTGTTTCATCAGGGAGTGGGTTACCGTAATGGTCAATGGCGTTGCCCCCTATTTTGCCTTCAACGCAGTTGAGGGACGTATCAAATTTTTTGACCACTTGCTCTAATACTCGGCGCGCCACTGCCATAATTTCATCACCAACGCCATCACCCGGTAAGCATAAAACATTCATCGCGATTGTCCTTTGAGTGGAGACCACAGCCACGGGTATTTTTTTTGCTGCTGGAGTTCAAATTGGTGAATAGCATCTGCTTCTTGTAAAGTCACCGCAATATCGTCCCATCCGTGTAATAAGCGCTCGCGAATTGATGGATCCATGGTGAAAACAATATTGATACCATCATCACTCGTTATCCGACAGGTTTGCAAATCAATGGTCAACTGGTAATTGGGCTGGCGGTAGAGTGCCTCAAATAATTTTTTGACTGTCGTTTCGGGCAGTTCCACCGCTAAGACTCCATTTTTCACACAATTGGAAGCAAATATATCGGCAAAACGAGGCGCAATTAAAGCACGAAAACCATAGTCACGCAGTGCCCATACCGCATGTTCACGACTTGAGCCACAGCCAAAATTGCGCTGAGTCAACAAAATAGAAGCATCGGCATAGCGAGGAAAATTGAGGGGGAATTCTTTATTGATTGCACGATTTTTAGCACCCTGTCCTAGAACGCCTTCATCCAAATAACGCAAGCTATCGAACAAGTTTTCCCCATAACCGGTGCGGTAGATAGATTTGAGAAATTGTTTAGGGATAATGACATCGGTATTGACATCAACTTGATCCACAGGAGCAACGATGCCGCAATGACATACAAACTTCTCCATCAATGTGCCACTTCCGGCGCAATAAAGCGGCAATCAACAAAATGCCCCGCCACCGCCGCTGCCGCTGCCATAGCTGGACTTACTAAATGTGTGCGCCCACCGTAACCCTGTCGCCCTTCAAAATTACGGTTAGATGTTGAGGCACAGCGCTCACCATTTTCTAATTTATCGGCATTCATCGCCAAACACATCGAACACCCTGGCTCACGCCATTCCATTCCTGCGGCGATAAAAATCTGGTCTAATGCTTCTTTTTCAGCTTGTCTTTTGACTTGTTGTGATCCGGGAACAACTAATGCTTGTTTCAAGCTTTTTGCAATGCGTTTTCCTTTTAATATCGCCGCCGCTGCACGTAAATCTTCAATACGCGCATTGGTGCATGAACCAATAAAAATGCGATCCAATGCAATATCGCTGATCGAGGTGCCGGGAACTAAATCCATGTAAGTGAGGGCCTGCTCCATTGCAGAGCGCACACCTGCATCGGATTGCGCTTGCGGATCTGGAATCTTCCCGCTAATAGGGACGACCATGTCTGGGGAAGTGCCCCAGCTCACTTGTGGTTCCATTTCGGATACATCCATAGAATAAACCTTATCAAAATAGGCATCGGTATCGCTTGTTAATGAACGCCAGTATCGCTCTGCTCTATGCCAGTATTCGCCACTTGGCGCAAATGGACGGTTATGAAAGTAGTCCACTGTGCGGTCATCCACAGCAACCAATCCAACGCGCGCACCTGCTTCTATTGCCATATTACATAAAGTCATTCGCCCTTCTATAGATAATTCACTGACCACATTTCCAGCAAACTCAATAGCGTGCCCTTGCCCTCCCGCATTACCGATTTGACTGATCAGGGCTAACACAACATCTTTTGCACTGACATGCTTTGGCAATTGCCCCGTAATCACAACTTGCATATTTTTCATTTTTTTGCGCACTAAACATTGGGTTGCCAATACGTGTTCCACCTCCGAAGTCCCGATACCGTGCGCTAAAGAGGAAAATGCCCCATGCGTTGTCGTGTGCGAATCGCCGCAGACCACCGTCATACCAGGTAAAGTGAGACCCAGTTCTGGCCCAATGACATGCACTATACCTTGCCAAGCGTGTTGGATACCGTATTGGCGAATGTCAAAATAATGGCAGTACTCATCTAAAGTCTGCACCTGTAAGCGAGCATCATCATCCCCTATGCCGACAATCCCAGCACTGCGCTCGCTTCGTGTCGTCGGAATGGCGTGATCAACTGTCGCCACATTTGCTTGCGGTCGCCGCGGGAGGCGGTTTTCCTCCCGCAAACCAGCAAACGCTTGCGGAGAAGTCACTTCATGCAATAAGTGGCGATCAATATAAATGAGTGCAGTGCCGTCTTTCCATTGTTTGACAAGATGATGATCCCACAATTTATCGTATAGAGTCTGCTTCATTCATTCTATTTATAGATATGTGCGTATATATTATTACAAAATTGAACTAAAAGTGTACTTGCCGTCGGATAGTTGAAACAATGCTCACATGACTTGATGAAATAATTCGGAAGGTATTTCTGAAACAAATCGGGAGCAGACGCTATACTGTGTATTGCCATAATTGTTTCTTGATCGCGCCCAGCTACAGGTGACTTTTTTTCGCGCGCGCGTTATGCCGACATAAAGCAATCTCCTTTCTTCCTCAATACTATTATCACCATTTTGAATGGAGTTGTAATGGGGTAAAAGATTTTCTTCTAAACCGGCAATCAATACGTAATCAAATTCTAAACCTTTTGCGGTATGTAAAGTCATCAGTGCCACACCCTTTTGTGATGTTGCTTGGTCTTCCCCCGCATTGAGTGCGACATTATCGAGAAAACTATGCAGTAGCGTGATATCTCCCTCTTCTTTAGGGGGGCAAAAATCTCGGCACGCATTGACCAATTCATTGAGGTTTTCCTGGCGCATAACCCTTATCTCGCCGTGATCTTCGCTATAAAATGATAGTAATTTTGTCTTCTCCAGCATATCCCCCACTAATACATGGAGATGACTCATATGTGATTGTTCCTTAAGGGCGACGATGATATCCATAAAGTTTTGCAGGTTCTGTCTTTGGTGAGCCGATAAAGTTTTCTGTTGAATGGAGACACGAATTGCATCCCATAAGGACACTGCGTGCTCATTAGCATAGGCAGATATTTTATCCATAGTCACCTCTCCTATACCTCGGCGGGGGACATTGATGATCCGCCTCAATGCATGGTTATTGTGGGGGTGGTCAATGAGCTGCAAATACGCCAATGCATGGCGAATTTCCTCGCGCTCATAAAAGCGGCGGCTCCCATAAATGCGATAAGGAATATGGGCGCGCATAAAAGCCTGCTCTAAAATGCGCGATTGCGCATTGGTGCGATACAATACCGCACACTCTTCTAATGGATGCTCGTTATTACACCATTCCTTGACACAAGTTGCAATATATTTTGCTTCGTCTAATGCGGAATAAGCTTTATAAAAATTAATGCGTTCATTGGAAGAATGGTGCGTCCATAGATGTTTGCCTAAACGCTGGCGATTGTGGCGGATCAATCCATTTGCGGCGGCGAGAATAGGTTGTGTGGAACGGTAGTTTTGTTCTAAGCGAATAATTTCTGCATGCTTAAACTGCGCATTAAATTCCAATATGTTTTTTAGCCGAGCACCGCGCCAACCATAAATGGATTGGTCTTCGTCACCCACTGCGACAAAGCTACTCTTTTCGCTCATTAATTGATATAACCACAAGAGTTGCATTTCGTTGGTATCTTGAAATTCGTCCACCAGTATATGTTGGAAGCGCTGGTGATAATGATCGCGAATGGAGTCGTGGCTTAATAATTCGTAGGTACGCAGTAATAATTCAGCGAAATCCACTAACCCCTGTTCTTCACAAAAATAGCTGTATTTCCGATACAGTGCCAGTCTATGCTCGTGCAACAGATGAGAGGAATGCACATCATCCGGTCGTATCCCGTTTTCTTTGTTCCGGTTAATATATCCTTGTGCATTTTTAGGTGGAAGTCGGTGTGGATCAATTTCCATTTCTTTACATAACCGCTGGATAATGCGCAATTGATCTCTCGCATCAATAATCTGAAAGTCTTGCGGCAATTGAGCGGTTTGCCAATTCATACGGAGCAATCGTGCCGATAAAGCATGAAAAGTGCCTATCCAGATACCGCTCAACGGAGTATTTAGCAATTTTCCGATACGTTGGCGCATTTCGTTTGCCGCCTTATTGGTGAAAGTTACCGCAAGTATTGCCCCCGGTGCAATATGGTGCTGATGAACAAGATGGGCAATCCGATGGACCAAAACTTTGGTTTTGCCGCTCCCCGCTCCCGCTAATACGAGTATGCGCTGACGCTCAGAAGTGACCGCTTGTCGTTGCCGCTCATTCAGATGTGATAAAATACCTTGCTTATCCATATGTTCTGTCAAAGTGTAAAATTCCTCCCGCACACCTCCATATAGTGCCCAAACTCATTGACTACTATTCTAATTTATCTACCGCATCACCATTGACACTTGCTTGGCACGATGTGCTCCATGGGTTCCGCTCTTACCAAACATGGTTGTATATGGGGTGGCAAAGTGTGCGTCTACAATACAAACGTTCGCTGATCGGTCCCGTATGGATTTCTTTCACTAGCGGTATTTATATTTTAATGGTCGGTTATGTGATGAGCTCTCTTTTTACGATGCGCAGCACCGAACTTATTCCATGGATTGCCACCGGTTTTATCACTTGGAGCCTATTTACCGCTTTTCTCAATGATAGTAGCACTCTCTTTATTCAATACGCCGCAATGATTAAATACACGTGTCATCACTATTCTTTTTATACTTTATTTCTCATGACCAAATCCATTATTGTTTTTTTGCACAATTTTCTCATGGCGCTGGGTGTGATCATTTTTTTTGACACTCCGCTGACTTGGCATATGTTGATCGTTTTCCCTAGTTTGTTTCTTATTATGATGGCTTTACTCCCATGGGGATTTTTGCTATCCATTCTTTCCGCACGCTTACGTGATTTACCCCCCATGATTGCGGCGATTTTCACCACTGGGTTATTTGTGACACCCGTGATGTGGAAACCCGAACAATTAGGGAGCGAATACATTTATATTGTACTTTACAACCCTTTCCACCATATCATTGCTCTGATACGCGCACCTTTATTAGGGGAGTTCCCTTTATTGCTTAATATTGCCGTCACATTCGGTGTCGCCATTGGTGGATGGGTATTATTGTTTATTTGTCTTACCTTCTATCGACAGCGCATTGCTTTTTGGATTTAATGAGACGATACGATGAGTAGTGTTGCCCGTATTACCCTGCACAATGTGCATTTATCTTACCCCATTTATTCGCCGAGCAATAGGTTATTGCGCAACCGACTTTTATCCTTTTTGCTGCCCTTCCGCAAACATTTAGATCCCGCAATGAAACCGATTCAAGCATTGCGCGGGATTGATTTAATGCTTTATGCTGGTAATGACTACGCTTTGATCGGAAAAAATGGCGCGGGAAAATCAACTTTGCTGAACATTTTGAACGGTGTTTATCAGCCCTCTGCCGGAACAATTCAGCGCTGTTTTCAACACTGCACACTCCTTACTCCTCACTCCAGTATCAATCGCGGATTGAGCGGTCTTGAATTGATCTTGCTTTACGGCATGCTGTTAGGAGAAACTCACACAACTATGAAGCACAAAATAGATGAGATCGCACTCTTTGCAGAATTGAGCGACTCTATTCATCGTCCTTTACATACCTTTTCCACAGGCATGATCACTCGCCTACTCTTTACTATTAGCATCTCTCTCCAACAGGATATTTTACTCATTGACGAAGCGCTCGGGAGCGGCGATTTAGCATTTATGCATAAAGCAAAACAACGCCTACGCGCACTTGCCGCACAAGTGATGGTCATTTCAACTCACGATTTAGATGTCGCCCACCAGCTCTGTAATCGGGGGATCTGGTTAGAGGACGGTACAGTGATCGCACAGGGTGATATCAATGAGGTATTGAAAGCCTACACAAAAAAGTATAATCATCGTATGCCGGCGCTACAGTCGGAGGATGAATAATATCAGTGGGGGTAGCGTTGCAGCATATCGCGGTAAGAGCGAGTAACCAATGTGCGCAATACAGCTAAATTGATGCGCGATAAACGCGTCAAATAAAGGCAACTAGATCCAGTGCGATGCGGTCCTAGATCGGCGAGTAGCGATTCGTACTGGGAAAAGCCATTCATGATATACACCACTATATTACGTTTACGCATAGCAAAACCAGTCCGCGGCCAATCACCTGCACAACCGCTGGCCGCGTGTTGATAGTGATAAGTGCCAAAGCCAATAATCCCATTTCCCCACACGACCGGCTTATCGCCGGTCACTTCCCGCATCAGTGCGAGCAAAGAATCGCCTTCTCGACGGCGATCCTCACTTTCTAACGCATCAATGATGTTCTGAGCGTTTACTGTGGTCGGGCGAGTTTTATTCTCGTATCGCGAAGACATAATAAATACATAAAGATTGAAGTAAACACGCGCATATTCTCTATTCTATGTCACAACCACAGGAAAATCAAATAATTGTTGGGGATATTTTCCCTTTTCATAGGCAACAAAAGAGACGATAAATTATTTATAATAGTCACAAGTAAGATTCGACTATGCCAAAGCATTGCTCACAACCGCACCGCAATTCCGCCATACATTATTTGTTGCTGTGGCTAGGAGTCATTGCCTCTACTCCTGCTTTCGGGCAATCCGCCGATAAAGATTTTCAAGATTTTATGCGCGAATCGCAACGCGCCGTGCAGCAACAGAAGCAAGAATTCCACCAATTCAACAATAAAGAACTTGCCGCATTTTATGCATTACTCAAAACAGAGTGGCGTCAATTTACCCTCGCCCAAGGATTAGTTACCGATAGCGTCCCTAAACCAAAAAAATTACCGGTTATACGTACCCCTGCACCCACGCCACCAGTCACCGTGCCTTTACCCATAAAAACACGCCCCACTCCGCCAATTGTCAAGCCGATTGAGCGTAGCCCGCAGAACATATCATTTTTCGGGCACACCATCCAGTGGAAAGTTCCGCGCCCATTCCAGCAATGGGCAAATCAGCGTTTGGCGCAAGTGAATAACCACGGTATTGCTGAATACTGGGGGGCGTTACAGCAATTACCAATGCGCACCATTCATCGGCGAGCCCAACAGATCGCCAATCAATTACAACTGAACGATTGGGGATATATGCAGTTCATCCACCGTATTGCCCGCCAACTCACTGCAGATAATAACCGCGCCCTACTCACTACTTGGGGATTATTAATGGCACAGAAAAAAGATGTGCGTTTGGGGTATGCTGCACAAAATATTTATATGTTATTCGCCAGTAAACAGCCACTATATGGAGTGCCATTTTTTACTTTAGACGATCGGCGCTATTACCTTTTTTCGCCCACTAAGCGGTCGGTGTCTCCCACCCGAGTGCGGAGCTATCCTAAAGGTATCGGCGCATTACGCCCAATGAATTTTTCGCTCGCACAGACGCCACAACTTTCGGCAAACACACAATGGAAAGATTTTTCTTTTTCTTTTGCACAGCAACAATATCATTGGAATATCCCCGTTGCCGTGCCGTTGATCAAATATTTTGCCACCCACCCGCAATTAAAGGTTGATGGTTATTTTACTAATCAGCCGAGCGCAAGGGTTCAACGAGCCATTATTCAACAATTACGCCCCGTAATAGAAAAAATACCGCCGACGCATGCCATCAATTTTTTATTGCGGTTAGTGCAAAAATCATTTACCTATCAAACCGATGCCCAACAATTCAAAGAAGAGCGGCATTTGCTCAGTGAAGAAACGCTGTATTATCCCGCATCGGATTGTGAGGATCGTGCGGTATTCTTTGCATGGCTCGTCAAGACTCTATTAGATTTACCGGTGATTGGCATTGATTATCCTGGGCATATTGCCACTGCGGTGGCACATGGTGGGCGAGGAAAGTACTATACCTATCAAGGCACGCGATACTATGTTGCCGATCCGACTTATAGCGGTGCCAATTTAGGTATAGAAATGCCTCAATTTAAGCAAGTGCGCCCCCGCTTATTCCAGATTCACTCCGCACAATAACTATAATGACCAAATACATCTTGGCATAATGATTGACTCTGTCTATCTTGATATCACTTATAAAGCGAGCCTATGAGTAAGAATCTATCGTTGGCGGATGCCAAACGCAATAAAAAAGATGAGTTTTACACGCAACTGCCTGATATTGAAAAGGAGTTACAGCATTATCAGGATCACTTTAAGAATAAAGTGGTTTACTGCAATTGCGATGATCCGCGAGTCAGCAACTTCTTCCATTACTTTTCATATCGGTTTGAACACCTAGGATTAAAGCAATTGATCACGACCTGTTACAAGAATCAAAATATGGATTTATTCAGCCAAAACGATGCCGAACAAGCGATTTACTTAGAGTATAACGGCGATAAAAACGCTAATAAAGTGCCCGATGTGGAAGAAATTGGCATTCACCATTTACAGAGCAATGGGGATTTTAGGAGTAAGGAGTGTATTGCGTTATTACGACAAGCGGATATAGTGGTGACCAACCCGCCATTTTCGCTATTCAGAGAATATGTGGCACAATTGATAGAGTACGACAAGCAATTTATTATTATTGGGCAGCAAAATGCCATTACTTATAAAGAAATATTTAAGTTGATTAAGGCAAATCAAATTTGGTTAGGTGTAAATAATGGAGGGACTAAATGGTTTGGCGTTCAGGATCACTATGATATTAAAACACTCTCCAGAAAAAAAACTATCAATGGTAAAAAATATTTTAGTATGGGCATTTGTGTAGCGTGCCGAGAACCTTTTGCCATCAACGACATGGAGCAGTGGCGGGACAACCACTATAGACAATTGCCAAATGCTGTGCAAGGAGGATAACCGGCGCAAGTCAAACAAATAAACGCACGCCATAACTGGCATGCACTCACTCATCCATGGCGCACACCTGTCCCCTCCGCTATTTTTTCAATACTGTGTTTTGGGGGATTGCGCCAATGACCGCTCTATCTATTTTGCACAAACACTGACGAACATGTGTGTGAAAGCTGATCTAAAATCTGCAACAATTATCTTATCCAAGCAAAAGCGATAAAAGAACAAAAATAAATCTCAAACGCCCCTAATATTGGGTAATCAGTAGTCATTAAACTCAAAACGTATCATAATTCACCCTAGCTAAACCACGCTATTTATACAGCGCGCACTCTATAATCATCTGAATATAATCTAATATATACTTGACAAATAAAAATTAAAGTATTACAATTATTACAGCTCATGTAAGTTAATTGTAATCTATTCTGGGGGGAATCATGTATCTATTTCATCGTTTAGCTATTTTGCTAACTTTAGCAATGTTTTACAGTGTGGCGGTTCATGCTGCCGAGTTAGAAGAAGTCATTGTCGTAGCACAGCATAAAGAAGAGAACTTGCAGGAGGTGCCGATTGCGGTGACCGCATTAGGCGCCGATCGGTTGGAAAAATCAGACATATTTGATGCCGCCACCATTGCCCAAAATGTGCCCAATCTAGCCTTTGCCGAATTTGCTCCCGGTCAATCCGTTTATGCATTGCGCGGCATCAGTTCGGTAGACGACGGTGCTGGGCTGGATAATTCGGTGGCCTTATTTTTAGATGGAGTCTATATCGGCCGGCAGGCTGGAATCAATTTTGATATGTTTGATCTGGAACGCATTGAGGTTTTGCGCGGTCCGCAAGGGACTCTGTTCGGACGCAATGCCATTGGTGGCGCGATCAATGTGGTGACCCGTGCTCCTAGCGATGAATTTACTTATAAAGCAAGCCTTACAGCGGGTAACGAAAGTATTATCCGTTATCAAGGCTATGTCAGTGGAGAGATAAGCGAAGGCCTCACATATAAATTGGTCGTTAATCATCGCTCGCACGGTGGTTTTGTCCGCAATATTGCCTTAAATAAAGATCAGCAGGATGAAGATCAAACCTCATTGCGAGGACAGCTATTGTGGCAAGGTGCAACATCTAGCTGGCTGTTGGGGTTTGATTCAATGAGCGATGAGCGCGAGGATATGGGGCGCACCCCGATTTCTCCTGGCTTAGCGGGTAATCACCGCAATAATCTGCTCGCCCACCAGTTAAATGGGGGCGGTGTGCGAATCGCCACTTCCCCCTTTGACGGTTTCTCCAAACGCGGTGCCAATGGGGTGAGTTTACAAGGTAATATAGATATGGACAAGGGCGGATTGACCCTCATCACTGCATTACGTAATGCAGACACCGATTGGGAGATGGCCTCTAATGGGATCGGCTTGGGGGCCACTAAGGCAGTTGCAGCAGCGGGGACTGTCCCAGTGGACGAAGTCATTGACGACATAGTAGAAGATATTTCTACTCTATCATTAGAAGCGCGCTGGACTTCAGATTTAGATGGATCATTTAACTACACTGCTGGGGTGTATTTTTTTACCGAAGAGACCGAGCGGGCGGAGCAATTTAAGTTAACTGCTGCCTCTATGTACAACACGTCAAGCCCTATTCGCACGACCGCCTACGGTTCATCTATGCTTCAAACTTTTCGTTTGTTATCGCCGAATAATGGGCAGCGCGTAGTCGGAAGCGAATACGGTGCAGGTTTCAACGAAACGACTTCTTACGCCCTATATGCCCAAGCAACCTACGATTTCAGCGATAGTCTGAGTATTGATTTTGGGGGGCGCTTTACCAATGATAGCAAGGATTACCGCGCCTTGACGATCAACTGCGGACATACGACGAACCCAGTATATATGGCCAACCCTCAAGTCTGCGGCTCACTCACGCGAGGCAGTCTCCGTTTGTTGAATGAAACATTTGATGTGCGCACGGATAATAGCTGGTCCAATTTTTCTCCCAAAGCTACTTTGAATTACCAATTGGCTGAGGATAAGCTCGTATACTTCGGCATTGCGCGCGGCTTTAAGAGCGGCGGTTACGCCGGTTCACAAGGTGTAAGCACAGCAGCCATCCGCCCTGTTGAACAGGAAATTGCGACCAACTATGAGTTAGGGTTTAAAGGTGATTTTGGCACCATTTTCCGCCTCAATGCTACTGTGTTTAATATTGATTACCAGGACTTACAAGTGGTGCGCTTCGGCCCAGTTCCAAACAGTACATTCGGCACATTTCTTACCACGAATATTGGCGAGGCAACGATCAGCGGTGCAGAGTTAGAATGGACATACTTTATGACCGATAATCTACGCTTTGATGGTTTTTACGCCTATTTGGATACTCAGACTAAAGATTTGATTATTCCTACGACAAGTGGAAATCGGGACGTATCTGGGGGAGATTTGCGTCAAGCGCCAGAAACATCCTACCGGTACGCTTTGAACTACACGCTCGGTGCACTCAATGCCAATCTTAGCTTCAGCCATACCGGCGAGCAACTGAACGATTATGTCGATCTGCGGACTCGCATTGATGCATTTAATCTATTGGACGCTTATGTGGAGTATGACTTTAGCGACAATTTGAACCTGCGCTTATGGGGTAAAAACCTGTTGGGCGATGACTATATTCAACACAGCTATGTCATAGGCCCTGGGATTATCGGCGTATGGGGACCGCCCATGACTGTGGGTCTTTCCGTCACCTTTAATAATTAATTGCACTATCCCTCTTGTGCATAAAAGGGAG
>JAHRAO010000045.1 GCA_020027215.1 Gammaproteobacteria bacterium | reverse complement strand
TTTTGCAGTGAAACGTTCTAAAGCGTTAACGAATTTAATGAGTGTGAGTGCGAATCGTAAGGGAGATAAAGACGCATCGGGTTACTTATCGGCAAAAGATGTTTATATTGCTGAAATAGATAAATGGTGGTCAGAATTGCATTCGCAAGTGAAGGTCGGTGAAAGCACTCCTTTTTCATGGGAATGTAATGCGGATAAAAATAACGGCACAATGCAATTTGTTTCAGCGAGCCAAATGCTTTATATTTGCAATGGCGAGCAAGGATGGTTAAAACGTTCAATGTCATTTGCTGGGCGTTAGGAGATTATGGATAATGATCATCCCGTACAATCTAAAAAAATATGGTGGTGGGGCATTGTTTTTTTTGTTGTATGTCTTTTGCTATACGCAGCGTATAAAGCGTATTTGTACTGGGTGCCAGCGGTGACTATTGCCGATCGTTATACATATACTCACGATGATATCCATAAGCAATATGTAGTCGAAGGATGGATTGGTGAGGTATACGGCGATCCCGAAGAAATAACTCATCAAGATATTGTGTATAATTTTACGGTTGCCGCATTGCAGAAAGAGTGGTTGCGCCAAAACAATATAACCCTTAACCGTAGCAATGCGATTCAGTCGGTTGAAAAGAGCGTGCGCCTCAAAGGATTGCTCAAAAAAATTAAAGGGTATTTAGGCAACAAGTATTATGCGTTGTTTGTTGAGCCGATGGAAATTGATCGCATCTATAAAAACGTGTATCGCCAAAGCGAACAAGGACGAAATTTGGCAAACGGGTTACATCAATTGGCAAGGAGCAAGGGGTTGGAAGCAACATCAAAAGAGCGGGCAATCAATATAGAGGAATTTAAGATACCGCCGAGTGGTCGTTTTACCCAATTGGCAGATGAATTGAAAGATATGTTGAAGAAGAAAAAGCGTGGTAAAGCCGCGATCTACCATAGATTGGTTGAAGTGGACCAAATATATCTCGTCATGCGGCCTAAACGGGTAGAGAAAGACGCAATTATTGTTGAGGGCTTTGGTGTCCGCAAACAATCGTATCGCGATTTTGTTGCGAATACGATAACAAACTTTTCAGTACAATTTGGCTTGTTATCCTTGTATAATAAGCAAGATTTATTAGAACGAAATGGGGGGATATTCTAACAGTGATTCTTTTATTTTGTGATATAATGACCGAATATTTGCGAAGGCAAAAACTCGGATGTTTTAATTATTAACGTTAATGGGCAGTATTATGAATGATATTCTGTGTAAATTGAGTAAATGTGTTGTGAGTGTGGTCTTTCCATTACTCATTCTTCTTAGTGGATGTGCCGAAGTGGTGAGACCTGCCGTGTTGGCATCGGAAGTAGATGATGCTTTTACACAAGTGCGGACCGATGCGCGTCACGCGGGGGATACTCCTGCGGGGCAAATTCGCGCTGGTGCAGTAGTGGATTCCGCAGCAGAGTTGAAGAAAGGCGTTTCATTGACTCTTTTTAATGAACCTTTATCCGATGTATTGCCGTTGATTATCAGCGATATTGAATGGGGTAATGGAGTAGATACCCGTGCTAAAGTGTCAATTAATGTCGAAAATGCTTCCGTAGAAGAAGCACTGACTATGGTCTTGCGTCCAGTAGGGCTGTTGTATCTTAAGAAAACGCATGGCATTCGTGTTGAGAAGCAAAAGCAGATTACATTTAGGGCATTCAAACAGCCGTTGCATATTGTCTTGAGCACTATGCTGGGTTCAATTGATATACCCTATATCATTCGTGATGGTGCAGGCGAGCATTTGGAAGATTTACTCAATGCTCAGTTTGAGCGTGTACCGCTGGAATCGGCTTTAGATCGTTTATTGGCGCCTATAGGTCTGTTTTGGAAACGTGATAATCGTACCTATGTGATATATCGCGATCAAGAAAGGATGTTTGACATTAACTTCCCTCTATTAGAACAGGCTTTTGAAATTCGCTCTACACGAGAAGCGCGTGCGCCCAAGAGTCAAACGACCACGACTTCAGCGGGATTGTCTCGCGAAGGGACGCGATTCGATGTAGAAGGTGGTGTATCTGCTTCAACGAGTTTGGCGATGGCTTACGGCGAAAGCGCCAGCATGAAAAATATATCCGATACATTGGAAGGCTTTTTGACCGATAATGGAAAATTGGTGATTCATCCAGAAGTTGGCTCAATATGGGTGCGTGATCGTGCGGATGTCGTTGACCGTATCGGAGAATTTTTGGATCGCATTAACCGTAAATTGCGCCGTTCGGTGCGTATTCGCGGCGTCATTACTGAAATTGACTTAGATGACGGTAAACAATTTGGTGTAGATTGGCGTAATGTCGCTCAAAATGTTGCCGGTGCTATGACGATTGGTCAAAATCTTGGACAAGGTGTTACTCTGAATTCACTCGGTGTGGCCGAGGGCGTGCTTAACCGTGACAATGCTTTCACCAATGTCAGCACTCAGAGCAACATTTTAACCTTAAATACTCGCAGCACTTCGGGGAGTGAAGTGTTTAATCTCTTTATTAGAGCACTGCGTAGCTATGGCGATGTTCGAGTGGTCAGCCGCCCCTCTTTAGTAGTGAATAATGGCGCAGTCGGTTCTTTGTTAGTCGGCGAAACAGTGTCCTATGTAGCGCAGGCGTATACCTCCACAACATCTTCGGCGAGTATTACGAACTCTATTATTGTGCAACCGCTCCAAACTGGATTGGGCTTTTATGTCTTGCCACATATTGTTTCGGAAGAAGAAGCTATTTTATATGTTTCTCCGGAGTTGACCACTTTGCAAACCTTGCGCAATATTCAAAATGGGAACAATACCGTGGAAGCGCCACATATCAGCATGAAGCAAACACAGACAGTTGTGTCCATTAAAAATGGCGAAAGCTTGATTTTAGGTGGATTGATGTCCGAAAGAGAATCAGATGAACGCGCAGTTGTTCCAATTATCGGCGATATTCCAATTTTAGGATCTCTATTTAGGAATATCAAAAAAGAGCGCCGTATTACTGAATTTGCATTGCTGTTGGAAGTTGCTTGGTAATAAATCGTAGGAAGGATTGAGAAGAAAGGTATTCATAATGAATTGGGTCGCGATATATGATTTGTCTAAGCGCTTCTTAATTGCGTTGTTGATTATCTACGCTTTACTCTGGATTTTTCATTATTACCAAGTTAGTAAAATAACGTCCGAACAAGAAACAGCACGGCAATTTACAATGGAGCTCAATCGCCATTTGCAACTCAAAGCGGGTGAAATTATTAAAAATAATGGCATTCACCCATTAGTTGCGTCAACTTTGCTGAGAGTGTCCAATCGTCTTCCCGACGGAAATATTACGGGATATCGTTATCAAGATAATATTTTGCAATTAAAGATTAGTAATGCTGGCTCCGATCCATTAGTGCATGTGCGGGATATTATTAATTATGCAGATGTATATGCGAAAGATGGTTGGATGAATGTCGCGTTTAATTAAAATGCGTTATTATATAGCCAGTGCAGTAGCCGTTTGAGGATCAAGTAATGAATACAAAATACCAGCCAGTCCTCAGCATAGTTTATATTGCCGGCGCGATCTTGTTATTAGTGGGTGCGGTGTATCAGATCAATAGAGGATTTAATATGGATCAATCGGAACGCATTTACGCTTCTGATCGCTTACTTTATAGCGAATTGCAAGATTTGCCTATTTCACCATTACTTGCACTGGAACATAATAAAATATATTTTTCGGTCGTTAAAAATTTAGATGCTGCTGATGTGGAAATTGAATGGGGAGAGACCGAAGAAGGTGCCGAAGAGAATACAGTAGGAATGTTACAACCCATTGCAGGGCAGAATTGGCATATGGATCGTATCGGGTTGTATCAGGATGCCATTGTGACTGTGACTGGCGATATATACCAACAGATATATATATTGAAACATGTATCCAGTGAGTATAATAGATTTCTTGCTATTAATAAAATAGAGGCGGATGAAAATAAAATGATCATAATGGTGAGATTATACGGATCAAAAATTGAATCAGTTGCTGGGGTAGAACTCAATTAAACCGATGCGAATTTTTTTTAAAATTAAGAAAAGTAGAGTAATTTAATGAATTTACAAATGGCATTATATTCACTGGTAGCTGTAATAGTTGCCATATTGGTTTCTTACCTCGTTGTAGGTGGACGGGGTGGTGATATGGATATATTATTGCATAATATAGCGACGATGCAAGAAAGCGTTGATCGGCTACATCAACGCGTCGATGCTTTCAGCGGTAAACGTGATGTCTCGACTAGTGACCGCTTAAACCCCGAATTGGTGAAACAGTTTGGTGACGATGATAAATTTTTGGAGGACATGGTATCCCTCAAAAAAAGAAAATTGCGTGCCGAATTGCGCCGAGATATTGCTCAGTTAGAAAACACCGATTCTAATGCATTTTCTCCAACTAATAATGTGGAAGCCGCTTTGACAAATGCAATGAACTATAGCGTCTTTGCCATTAACTATTCTGCTGGAGCGGCATTGCTTAAAATACAAGGGCAAGTACAAGTGGTAGAAAAAGGAGATGAGTTTAATGAATATGTGGTTGATTCTATTGAAACGGATAGAGTGGTGTTGAGGGATATTGACAATGATTCTAAGCGAGTATTGCGCCTAGTGTACAATGCAGAAGTGAAAAAAGTAACAACAGGCGATGACAGTGAGGGCTCGGGAACTGCACCCGGCTCATAATGAGACGCTTATAAAACGATAGTGTGATGGCTTCTACAAAGGAATTTTCTAATTAATTTGTGGAGCATTGGTTTGACAGAAAGAGAAGGGTTGATGAAATCTATTAATAATTATATCAAAATAGCAGTCGGATTTTTTTGTGGATTAGGTGTCATTTTGTGTACGCAAAGTGTATTTGCCGAAGCTGAAATAGTTGCAGTTGGTAAATCTGGTAGCCGTTATGTCTATAAAGTCAAAGGCATTTTTGTGGTCGCTTCGGTTGGCGATGTGATTGGTGGCTGTTCTGTCCTCTCTTCTGGTCGTTTAGATTGTAGTGGTAGGGCTGGCGATCTGGTGTCAGATGTAGAAAGCTTTCCGGGAGTGGTGAGTCAATCATTGGAAGAGAAAAATGTGCAGTTGCAGGCACAACAACAAGAACTCGCACAATTGCGCGCGAGTTGCTCCGCACCGCAACAATTCCCATCGCAACAGCAGCAGTTCCCGCAACAGCAGCAGTTCCCACAACAGCAGCAGTTCCCACAACAGCAACAATTTCCGCAAGAACAACAATTCCCACAGCAGCAACAATTTCCGCAAGAACAACAATTCCCACAGCAGCAGTTTCCGCAAGAACAAACTGCACCAGCACAACAAATTTCTAATGAAGAGGACGATCTCAACTTCTGATTGTCCTTCCTCTGCTTTCATCATAAATGCCTCAATTCACAACCCGATTGAGGCATTTTTTTATGGTGGCGGGGTGATTAAATGACGGATGTTAGATTTAATGTCAAGGGTTTTCTTTGCCGCCTCTTTTATAGGCGCTTGTGGTGCTTGCGGGACATTGACGGGCACCCAAAATTGGTTGTTTTCTTTTAGTTGTGCGCCATTGATATAGCGTTTAATATGGTGAAAATGGTTTTCTGCGGGTACTGTAGAAGAAATAATTAAAAAGCGCTTGCCAAATTGTAAAGCATAAGGAATCCCCCAGGGATTGAGTGGTTGCCAATTATGGTTTAAGTAGCCTGTATTGAGTAAGGTATTGAGAGTAGTCGGCCATGTATTGTTATCATTATAGTACAATAGACTAGCGCGCTGGATATGGATAATATCGCGGGCGACTTGGCGGGCGTTTTGATCGTCAGAAGACTTGCAGGAGCATATGCAGACAATAAATAATGTGTATAAAACGAATTGACTTTTATAAGAAATATAATCGGAGAGGTTCATGAGCATGTATAATAACCCAATGAATATGAATATGAAAATAATCTTATCATTTATTGTCGTAGCATGGTGCTCTTTTGCGTATGCTGATTTCACTAATTATATCGGAATGCGCTTTGTTGATATAAAACAGGGTGAATTTCATATGGGGAGCTGTAATGGTGGTGCCTTTTTATACACTTTACCCAGTAAGGCTTCCGATTTACAACTGCCGCGCACTTCATCCATGTTGTGCCCGTGCAACAGTTCCCCAGATCCACAAGCCAATACAAATGAATATCCACAACATAAAGTGCGTATTACACGCCATATTCAAATGGGGCAGTACGAGACTACCGTCAACCAGTTTCGCTCATTTATTAGTGCGATGAATAGAAATGATTTGCTGACCCCCGCGTTTAATGCGACCAATAAAATAGCCGATCAAGCCGTCACTTATGTTTCGTGGCGAGATGTAATGGATTTTATTCAATGGTTGAACGCAAATAAACCCAGTGATGATAAAGGAAATTACCGTTTGCCGAGTGAGGCGGAATG
The DNA here is from genome assembly GCA_020027215.1 of Gammaproteobacteria bacterium. Taxonomy (GTDB): domain Bacteria; phylum Pseudomonadota; class Gammaproteobacteria; order JABABF01; family JAHRAO01; genus JAHRAO01. Next base: position 28,476 of record JAHRAO010000045.1, on the reverse strand, counting down.
GGAGTATAGTGCACGCGCAGAATCAGTCACTCATTATTACTTTGATGATAATCCGGTTAATCTCCATCGTTATGCATGGTATCATGCCAATTCCAATGTGGAAGGTCCTTTTGTCGTCGGTAAAAAAATACCTAATGCATGGGCACTGTACGATATGCACGGTAATGTTTGGGAATGGGTAAGGGATTGGTATCAACAATACCAAGACGCTACTCAAACGGTTGATCCACTCGGTCCCCAATCGGGCGCCTATCGCGTTGTACGGGGTGGGAGCTGGAAATCCACGCAGACGGATGCTCGCTCAGCAGCACGCCGTCCTTCATTGCCCGGTTTGCGCTCTAATTATGTTGGGTTTCGCGTAGTGCGTGATATTACGCACCAATAGAACAATTAGCGCGATTGATTTTTGAGTAGGTGTTGTTGCTGGCGTTCCCAATCTCTTTTTTTGGATGCGTCTCTTTTATCCGCTAATTTTTTGCCGCGGGCGAGGGCAATTTCACACTTAATGAGATGCTTTTTCCAGTATAGCCCAATACACACGCAGCTGTAACCTTTTTGTTGGGTCGCGATAGATAATTTCTCCAATTCTTTACGCGTTAACAATAGTTTCCTCCGGCGTTCGGGAATGACATTTTTATTATGCCCCGCAGTTATTAATGGCGTGATGATCGCCTTTTCTAAAAATGCTTCACCATTACTGAAATGAATATAGCTGTTACCCAATTGCACCCGACCTTCTCTTAGACTTTTTACTTCCCAGCCTAATAATGATATCCCCGCTTGCGCCCGATCAAAAAGATGGTAATCAAACCGCATTTTTTTGTTTAAGACGATATTTTTTCTCGTGTTTTGATTCATAGTGTCAGCAATGCAAACTGTTAATCATAGCGCTATTGTTTCTTGTGCTCCGTCAGAAATGTTCCAGTTAGTCAATGATATTGGGCAATATCCAGAATTTATTCAACATTGTTCTGGTGCACACATTCTCCAGCAAACACACCACCACATGATCGCGCATCTACATTTAACTTATCTTAATATGTCTCATAGCTTAGTGACCCGCAATCAATGGCATGATCATACGGCTATTGATATCCAACTCGTTGAAAGTTCTTTTGTTCATACCTTGCAGGGGCAATGGAAATTTACCGCTATAGGGAACAACGCATGCCGTGTCAGCCTAGTGCTCCATTTTACCCCATCTCTCTTGGCGAATATTATCGGTAGAAAACTGTTACCTGCTCTCGGTAAAGAATTAATCACCGTTTTTAGCCAGCGTGCTCATGCATACTACAGCAAATAATACAGATCGTATTCTGGTAGAAGTTGCTTATGCCTTGCCTGATCGGCAAAGTATTATTGCCTTCAATGTCCCGCTGGGATGCACTGCATACGACGCGGTGAAATTATCTGGACTTCGCGATCAATACAATGAAATTGATATAGACACGGCACCGATGGGTATTTTTGGTCAACGGATCAAAGACCCGCGTCAACATGTATTGCAAAAAGGTGAGCGCGTGGAAGTTTATCGCCCTCTCACCATCGATCCCAAAGAAATACGCCGTTTACGCGCCGAAGCGGCACGCAAAAATATGTCCCAATAATGGGTAAATCCTTTAATACAATTATCACCCTTATACTGCGCGATATTATTGGATGAGTATGCAGAGAGTCTGTGGCACAATAGTGTGAGTGATGATATCCTATGAATAATCCCCGCCCCACACCTATATCTGATTGCGATGTATTTGGTATCGGCGCTGCTTTGACCGATACGGAAATTGTCATCTCTGAGCAACAATTAACAGATATGGGTATCGCTAAAGGAGTGATGACCTTAATTGACGGTGAACGGCGGCAATACTTACTGGATATCATCACGGACGAACAAATTATTAAACACGCCAGCGGTGGCTCTGCAGCCAACACTATTGTTGCGCATAGTTTATTTGGTGGTAATTCTTTCTTTAGCGGCATCGTTGCCCGCGATAAAAATGGTGAACGATACTTGGATGATTTAAGTCGTGCACGCGTGCATTATAATCGCGATAAATTTATAACCCAAGGCGTGACCGGCACCTGTTTGGTTTTTATTACTCCCGATGCTGAGCGCACAATGAATACCTATCTCGGCATTAATGCGGCTTTATCGCCCCAACAAATTGATACCACCCAGCTAGCGCATTCAACATACCTTTATATGGAAAGCTATTTGCTTGCCTCTCCTGCAGGGAGAGAGAGTGCTCTGTATGCGCACCAGGTCGCCACTCACTCACCAGCGAAAATTGTGGTGAGTTTCTCGGACCCCCATATTGTAGACACCTGTCGCGATTACATTGCACATTTAATAGAACCCCGCGTGGATATCATATTTTGTAATAAAGATGAAGCCTTTGCTTGGACACAAACCGATTCGCTCTCCGCTGCTGCGGAGAAATTGCAGCAATATACAGATCTTGGTATAATTACTTGTGGTGCAGACGGGGTCTATATTAACGATTGTGGTGATCATCATTTTATTGATGCGGTAAAGGTGAATGCTGTTGATGTCAATGGCGCAGGTGATATGTTTGCCGGTGCATTCTTATATAGTATTATTGCTGGGAAAACATCGGTTGAATCTGGGAATTTTGCGGCGGCTTGCGCTGCGCGCTTGGTCACCCATTACGGACCGCGCTTACCCCATAATGAATATCAAACCCTAAAAGAACACAACGGTATACCCCCATTATGAAAATAGTATCATTTAATGTCAATAGTATCAGAAAGCGTATTCATCAATTGGATGATGTCATGCGCCGGCACAACCCAGATATCATTGCTGTGCAGGAAACTAAAGTAGAAGACAGTGAATTTCCATACGATGATATTAACCAGCTCGGTTATCAAGTGGCGGTTCACGGACAAAAAGGGCATTATGGGGTGGCAACTTTATATCGCCACTCGCTGATTGAAGTACAAAAAGGGTTTCCGGGCGATGAACCTGATGAACAGAGGCGATTGTTGAATACGTGCTTTGATATCGCCGGTCAGAAAGTATGGGTGATCAATGGCTACTTTCCTCGAGGAGAAAATAGGAGCCATCCAAAAAAATTCCCCTATAAAGAGGCCTTTTACCGCCGAATTACTGCGTTACTCCATGATCGTTACACCCCCCAACAAAATGTTATTATTTTAGGTGATTTTAATGTTGCCCCCCACGATAATGATGTGGGTATTGGTGAGAATAATGCTCAGCGCTGGCTACGTGATGGAAAATGTTGTTTTCTTCCCGAAGAGAGGCAATGGTTATCTCGCTTTATGGAATGGGGATTAACCGATACTTGGCGTCATATCAATGGCGAGCGTAACGATGTATTTTCGTGGTTTGATTACCGCTCGCGCGGGTTTGACGATGATCCCCGCCGCGGTTTACGCATTGATCATATTATGGTGAGCCCCCCATTATTAGAGCATTTAACCGGCACAGGGATTGACTACGACAACCGAGCGATGGAGACGCCCTCGGATCATTGTCCAGTGTGGGCGGATTTCAATTATTGAGCACGTTGACGCAGGGCGTACCAGATCGTATTTACGATAATACGCACCATACGGTGCGCCCTTTTGCTTTTGATCAAAAAGTGGCGCAAGCTTTTACAGATATGATTACCCGATCGGTCCCGGGCTATGCAGGAATGGTGGATGGCATTGCGGCAATTGCATCTTATTATGCCACTCGCCATAGCCATATTTATGATTTAGGGTCATCGCTTGCAGGGTGTGCCCTCGCCATTGCACACACACTGCATCAACCGAGTTGCAAAATCATTGCTGTGGATAATGCACCGTCAATGATAGAGTATAGCCGTCCATTGATAGCCGATACACCGCACCCGATTACCTTACAATGTGCCGATATTCGCCAGATCCCTATTGAAAATGCTTCGGTCATAGTGCTCAATTTGACGCTGCAATTCATTCCCGTTGCCGAAAGGCAGGAAATAATCCATCGCTGTTATCGCGGACTCAATGCGGGGGGAGTACTGCTGTTGTCAGAGAAAACTTCTACCACGGATGCGCATTTTGATGAATGGCATCAATCGTTCAAAAAAAATCAAGGTTACTCTGCTTTAGCGATTAGGCAAAAACGTGCAGCGATAGAAAAAGTATTAATTCCTCAAAGTGAAAATTACTATCGTGCCCAGTTAAGCCAAGTTGGATTTTCCGATATTACTCGGTGGTTCCAGTGCTTCGGCTTTGTTTCTTTCGCTGCCATCAAATAACTAACATTTGTCCAGCACAGAAATTTTAAGCCGTTACTTACAAATGACGCCACCTGCGCTTTGTGATATCACGGCGCAGGTCACCCATTGTATCAATACGGTGCACCATGGTGATTTACTATTGTGGCATGGTGCGGTGCAGGCTTTACCGCATGTGAAGACCGCTGCAGTACAATTTTCAGATACTATTCGCATTGGAAGTGACGATGAATGTTCGCCTATAGTGCGCCACAAAATTGAGGAAAACCTATTGCGATTGTCCCCGTGGCGTAAAGGACCATTTCGTATCTTTGGTCTCGATGTTGATGCCGAATGGCGATCGCACATGAAGTGGCAGCGCATAAAATCGGCATTATCACTACGGGATAAACGTATATTAGATGTCGGTTGCGGCAATGGTTATTATATGTGGCGTATGATAGAGGCGGGAGCACAATCGGTACTCGGCATTGAACCGTCATGGCTTTACTGGATGCAATACCAAGCATTGAGTGCTTTTTTCGCACATCCACCGGATTGTATGGTTTTACCATTGCGTTTGGAGGAATTTCCTTCTGGAATAACTGAATTTGACACTATTTTTTCTATGGGAGTGATTTACCATCGCCGCGATCCATTGACACACCTGATGCAATTGCGCGATTTGTTGCGCCCAGGCGGCACTTTAATATTGGAGACTATCGTTTTGCGGAGTGAAGCACAAGAGATATATTGGCCTCATACACAACGAGTGGCGGGCATGGCGAATGTGCATTGCTTACCGAGCACAAATGCGTTAAAAGCATGGCTAAACTATTGCGGTTATCGCGACATCCGTCTCATAGATATGAGCGAGACCACCTCTATGGAGCAACGAGGCACAAAATGGATGACGGGGCATTCTTTACAGGAATTCATGGCGCCCGCACCAGCGGGGTCGCTGCATCCCATGCGCGCAATATTGAATGCAGTGCGCGGCGATTAAAGACGCCATATAAATAAGCGAGTGCGTCTTTTTATTGACGATCTATCCACTGGTGGACTATTCTATCAAGCGTTTTGAGAGGGACTGGACCATGACGTAAAATCTCGCTGTGGAATTGCCGCAGGTCAAATTTTCCCCCTAATACTGTCTCGGCTTTTTTGCGTAAAGCGAGAATTTTTAATTCGCCAATCTTGTATGCTAAGGCTTGTCCCGGCCAGCTAATATATCGGTCAACTTCTGAAGTAATATTTTTGTGGCTCAACCCGCTAATATTGGAAATGAACTCAATTGCTTTTTTCCGGCTCCAACCTTTACTATGGATCCCGCTGTCTACAACTAAACGCGCCGCCCGCCACATTTCATAAGTCAAACGACCAAATTGTTCGTAGGGCGTTTTGTAAATTCCCATTTCTTCGCCTAAGTGCTCAGAATATAACCCCCACCCTTCGCTATAAGCGGTGATGCCGCGAAAACGGCGAAAATCTGGTAAGTGACCGAGTTCGCGCTGAATGGCGATTTGATGGTGGTGCCCCGGAACAGCCTCGTGTAAGGTGAGTGCGGGCAGTGTATAGAGCGGACGGCTTTTGAGATCCCATGTGTTAAGGAAATAAAATCCTGCGCGCGTACCGTCAGGTGTTCCGGATTGATAGTATCCAGCGGGAGATTTGGGTGCAGTGGGTGCTGGAATGGGCTGAATGCCGTAGGGAATTCGCGATAAATGAGCGAAAAATTTGGGCATTTTTCCATCAGCAACTTTAGCAACTGCTGAGGCTTTAGCGATGAGTTCGTCTTCGCTTTTGGCGTAAAATTGTTCATCCGTTTTAAGCATGTGCAAAAATTTTTTGAATGAACCCTGAAATGCAACTTCGCGCATGACACCCTCCATCCGTTTGCGAATGCGCCGTACTTCTTTTAACCCCAATTTATGCACTTGGTCAGCATTCATATTGGTTGTTGTGTAATAAGAAATAAAAAAATCGTAGAGTTGTCGGCCTTCCGGTATAGAAGATACCCCGACCGATTTGCGACAATGCTGGCGGTATTCTTGTGTAAAGAATTTTGAGTATTCCTTATAAGTGGGATAGACGACGCTCTGGATAGTGCGCAAGCCTTTTTTCTGCAAGTTTTCAATGCGTTTTTTACCATGCACCGCCGGTATGCGGGTAAAAGGCTCATAAAATACGCTTTTTTTTGGAGAAGGGGATACAAAACCATCAATGCTGTGCTCATAATTTTTTAATATGGCACATGGCTGTACATATCCTAATTGAATGCCTTTGCGCATCAATGTCATAGTCTGGCGCGCATAAACTTTTACTGCCGACAAACGTTTAAGATAATCTTCATAATCCTTTTCTTTCTGAAATGGATTGATGCGTACTAAATCGGCAAAAACGGTTTGCCAGCCACCTATAGTATTAAACGCAATGGTATGCCAATTGTAATCCATGAGTGTGCGATCTTTGGTTAACATGGATTGAAATAAATCGTAGTTCACTTGGTTTTCGCGCGATAGGCGTTGCGGATCAATGCGTTGGATTTTTTTGAGCAATGCACTGAGCTTTCTTTTCTGTTTCTTAAAAGATCGCTCGCTGACATCATCTAAACGATCTTGATAGCGTTGATCACCGTAATAGCTTGCACTAATTGGCGAAGCGCGGAGATAGTCTTGCCAGTAGGCACCCATCAGCTTTTCAAGCTGTCTATCCTGTGTGTTGGCGTGAGTGATGCCGCATACTGCGATGAGTAAAAGAGTAAAAAACCGAACCACTTTTAGCCTCCTGATATAAGGTTGCAATACAATCAATAGTGGTATACCCCTTTGTTTCGCCCCGCGTACTTGGGAAGAAGCCCAAGAGATATACGGCACTATTGGTGTATTATATCACATACAATGATGGTCAATAGGCGTAGATTTATCACACGCAGTGGCTGGGTGCTCGCTGGGTTACCGTGGCTGTCTGCTTGCACGGGTCATAATTTATTGCGCGGCAAGTCTTCCCCGAGCCAGTTATCGGCGAGTGCACAGTACAAAAATTACATTACCCACGATGCTGTAGAATTGGCAGAGCGCGTGCGCCGTGGGCGCACCGATGCTGAAACTTTGTTGCGCGTAGCGATTTGGCGGCTGAATGTGGTCAATAGACAAATCAATGCGGTCGCTTCTTTAGCACTCCAACAAGCCCAAACCGATTTACCGCACGCGCATAAACCACCATTTTATGGAGTGCCTTTTGTGCTCACCGATTTACATATTGCGATGCAGGGTGTGGCAACGCATAATGGGTCGCAATTGTCCGTGCAAGAGGCCGCAGAATATAGTGACGCTTTAGTCCTTCATTATCGTCGAATGGGGTTGGTTATTTTTGCCAAAACGACTGTCCCAGAATTGGGGGCAGGTGCGACGACGGAGTCTATTTTCTTTGGTGCAACGCGTAATCCATGGGCTTTAGAACGGAGTCCGGGGGGAGAATCTGGCGGCGCTGGCGTAGCAGTTGCGGCAGGTATCGTGCCTTTTGCGCATGCATCTGACCATCACGGTGGGTTGCGCATTCCCGCATCTTGTTGCGGACTCTTTGGTTTGAAACCCACTCGAGCTCGTTCTGCCTACCCTGTCAATGCGGTATGCGCTTTACGCACTCATCATGCCATTACGCGTTCGGTGCGTGATAGTGCGGCATTATTGGATACCTATCACAGGACGCGCCAATCCATTGCGCCGCCACCACCTTCTCGCCCATATTTACAGGAAGTCAATCAAAAACCAGGCCAGCTGCGCATTGCGGTAATGGACACGCCTATTATTCCTACATTTGTGCACGATGACTGCCTGTTGGCGTTGAAAGATGCTGTGCAATTATGCAAACAATTAGGGCATAGCGTAGAGACAGCTGCCTTTCCGATAGTGCCGACTGCACAGGTCCGCACTGCTATTCATACCATTTACGATATGGAGTTATTATCGGCGGCACAAGAGATGCTCATAGGACAACCAGGAGTGTCATTGGAAGATAAATTAGAAGTCGCAACTTGGGGGCGAATTCAAAATGCGCGGCGGATTAGCGGCGAAGATTTAATGAATGCACGGCGGATCTTTGCCGATTTGACCCATGCCTTTTCATTATTGCAAAAAAATTATGATGTTATCCTCACCCCGACCCTCCCTGTCCCCCCCCCTTTAATTGGGTATTGGGCTTTAGATCAAGAAGTATCCATTTTTCGCACCCACTTAGATAGTGCAATTGCTTTTACAGTGCCGTATAATATTACTGGTCAACCCGCAATGTCGGTGCCTTTATACTGGAATGATGACAATTTACCGATCGGAGTTCAATTTGCTGCCCGTTTCGGCGATGAAGCGACCTTGTTGCGCTTGGCAGGTCAGTTAGAAAAAGCGCGTCCGTGGTTTATGCGCCTTGCCGATAAATGAAATATTTCTCTCGCTGTGGCAATTTTTTATTATGCTACTGCCTTTTGTTTGCATTCGCCGCAGAGAGTGCCGCGGCGAGTAAAGAGGAGCAATTGCGTCAACGCTATCGCATTGAACAGGTTCATCTTCCAGAAGATGACCAAGGCAATCTAAGCGGAACTTTTTATATTCGTGGCAATTTAACCCCTCAATTACATTGGTGGGATCGTTTTGCACAATGGATCGGGATTGCTTCATCACGACGCGCACCCCTCATGCACCTCGCCTTGAACTGGATCAACAGCGAAGCGAATTTACTTGACGGCGAAGGCTGTCAATGGCGTAATCGCGGCCGCCGCCTCAATAAAAATTATGCCCATATTCGCTTTCAGTGTTATATCGGGAGTCTACAAGTCAAAGATATCGTTGTTCATGTGCGTATTGCTCCCAACGGAACGATTATGCGTGTGGGAGGAAAAATGCTTCCCGTATCAAAAAAATTTGTCTCATTACTCACGCAACAGCAAGTCGCGTTATCCCCCCAAAATCCGCTCAATGAAACTAAAATGCGCGGGATCATCGCTGAAGATTTAGATGTGTCACCCCTGTCATTAAAATCTTTGCGCACGCAACATTACATCAGTGTAGAGAAACCCCATCTGGTATGGATTGTGGAGGTTCAATCCCCCAATAGTGTTGAGCGGTTTATTTACACTATTGATGGTCGCAATGGCGATATAGTGAAGCGCCAATCTGTGTTGCGTTTTTGATAAAAAGCGGTTATTTTCATTTATTATATAATTATGAAGAGATATATACGTTTGTGTTTATTAGTGTTGTGTCTGTCTATATCTCCGGTAATGGCAGCTGACGCAACTACTGAGACGCACAGTGTCCAACAAGTCTTCCCGCTGCACTGGGTGCAATCTTTTACCGAAGCGTTTCATAGAATTCGGTCGTCTTATGTAGAAAAAATAGATGATTCCGTATTGTTTGAAAACGCGATACGCGGTATGTTGCATTATTTGGATCCGCATTCTTCGTATTTAGATAAAGAAGCATTGACCGATATTGAAAAAAATACGACAGGACAAACGAATGGCATCGGTATAGAAGTCGTCAAAGAAAAAAATGGGCTGAAAGTGATTGCCCCGATCGATAATACTCCCGCACAAAAAGCAGGGATTCAAAGTGGTGATCTCATTATTAAAATGAATGGACAGCTGATTCATGGAATTGATTTTGATGAGGTGCTGGATAAATTGAGCCATCCATTGGGAAGCACCATCACACTCACCATTATGCGTAATGATCGGTCGGTGGATTTTACCCTCACTATTTCCAAGATTCAATTAGACAGTGTTCGTTCATATTTTGCCGCCCCCGGTTACGCTTATTTGCGTATATCTCGTTTTCAGAATGGAACCGCCGATGAAATGAAGGCGCACATCAATAAGCTCAAAGCCATACACCCGATCAAAGGGACAGTGATAGATTTACGCAATAATCCTGGGGGTATTTTGCAGGAGGCAGTGCATACAAGCGATATTTTTCTTAACAAGGGTTTAATTGTATCCACCAATGGGCGGGTTAAAGAGTCTAAAACATATTTTTATGCGACCCAAGGTGATCGGTTGGATGGAACACCGATTATTATTTTGATCAATGGAGGTACCGCATCGGCGTCAGAAGTGATGGCGGGTGCTCTACACGATCACCGCCGAGCGATATTAGCAGGCGAAAAAACCTTTGGTAAAGGATCGGTACAAAAAGTGATCATCTTAAATGAAGAGACGGGAATTAAACTTACCACTGCACGCTACTACACCCCTAAAGGCAAATCAATTCAAGGATTTGGTATCCAACCGTCAGTGGTGATTCCGCAAGTTGAAGGTGCGCGGGTCAAAACAAATTCGATCAGCGTAAAGGAAAAGGATTTAAGTAGATATTTGCATAATTTAGATGCTCCACCATCAGGCGAAGAAAATATAGTGGCAACACTGACTCAAGAAAAAGTTGAAGACTATCAATTATTTCACGCCTTCAATGTGCTCAAAGGACTACATTTAATTCATCCGCCGGAGTCGACGACAGACACCGGCGTTGCGACTTTTCCCTAAATTTTAATTGCCGCGCTCGGGCTTATCTTTGAGTTGCGCTAAAGCGGCATCAAACCGCTTTTGCAGTCGTGCGTGCTGTGTGCCCGCAACGGGGATTATGAGCCACTCATGTTGTAATGTTGCTACTGTATCTTCATTTTTCTGGGCGTTAAAGTTATTTTTTAATCGGTTGATTTGGTAATCCATACGTAATGTCTTATCTTGCGACGGTGAATCAATATCGGCAAGAATTTCTGCCCTCACACATAATAAACGCCGAGTGGAAATGGCTTCAGTAAAATCAATGATTTGAGTGGTGCGTAAAGCGTCAATAGCGTACTCGTATCTTTGATGGAGCATAGTGCGTAATTGATTTTGTGCTAATGCAATGCGACTTTCTTCCCATACTTGGTGAGAGCGGTCAATCAATGCTCCATGATCACCTTTGGAATCTAAGCTGGCTATTTCTAATTGTTGGCATATTTCAGCTAGCCGCTGACATTCAGCATAGGCATTTTCCTCGGCTATTTTTTCCCATTTTTTGGACATATTTTCGTATTGATCGCACACTTGTTGGAATTGCTTATACAGAGCGGCGTGCCTATCCCTTGATAATTCCAGCGTATGAAAACGTTCACGCTCATTTTGATATGTGTGGGGCGGAGGAGGGGATTTGCGGGTGCACAGTTTTTTTATCGCGGCAATAATTTCTTTCGCTTGGCGAATTTGATTTTTACTTTTATTTTTGCGTTCGTTGTGTAAGGCGAGTTTTTTGCCAAAAAAACTATCTGCTTGTTCTTTGAATTGCTGGTTTAACTCCCGTTCATCTTCTTGTTGCGAGGGACCGATTTGTTTCCAAGCGGTTTGTAATAATTTAACTTGATGTGTGTCGTGATCTGTAGGGTTTTCACCGGCACACAATTGAGTCAGCCGTTCTAAAAGAGCCCGTTTTTTTTCACTATTGTGTGCAAAAGTGGGGGCTAATCTTTCTTTGATGTGTTGATTGAGTTCTTCGTATCTGTGCATAAGGGAATGTGTTGCTTTTTTATCAATATAAGCATGCCGATCCCATTCTTTTTGCATAGTGCGCCAGTGGTGCAATAAGGTATCCGAAGATAATTGTTGGCGATCAAATTGAGCGATATGCGTTGCCAATTCTTCACATAATTGTTGCCGTTTCTGCATATTTGTTTTGCGTTGTTCGGCGCGTTGCTGGCGAAATACTTTTATTGGATGGTATGCGCGTTCGGCAGATTGGTGGAATTCATCCCATAAATCTTGGTGCTTGGTGTGCCCGAGCTGAGCCCACTCTTTTTGCAAAGCGGTGATTTTTTTGCTCAATTCGGCAGGATGTTCCTTCGTTGCAATCAATTGTTGCATACTCGTGCAGAGCTGCCTGCGCTTTTCTTTTGTCGTATAATCTTGCCAATCAATCAATTCGTCTAATTGGGGCATTAATGCTACACATTTTTTGCTCAGAGAATCGCTTTTCTTTAAGTAAGGGAGTAGTGCTTCAACCCGCATGTAAATGGCAAAAGCGGCTTTTAACTGTTGTGTGCGCAATTTGTGTTGTAACGCGGGTAAATTTGTTTTGATTTTGTTATGGTGTTGATCAATCATTTTACGTGTTGCGGTCACTTTGGCGGCAATTGTGCATTGTGCATTTTGTACTTCCGCTACAGTGCGTGGTATTGGTGCAAAATCTGGCCACTTTAATTCATGGATTATCTTTTCATTTTGTGCCGCAAGGGCATACAGTTGCTCGGCTTGTGTGGCATTTTGAATATTATTTGGGCACTGAGTTGTACAATTTTGTTCATTTTTTAACCAATATTCCACGCTGTGGGCGAGTCGAGCGTGTTTTTGGTTAAGTTGTTTGTATTGTTGCTGTAATGAATGAAATGAAGAAAGATATGTGAGGTAAGGAGTGTATTGCGTGACTCGGTTGCGTTGATTTTTGATGACCGTTATCGCGTGCGCCATAACGGTATTACTCTCAGCATTGGCTAAGCCGAGTAAATCCGCTTCCCATTCATTACAGAAGGCAGTGAGTTGTTGCTCTGCATCTATAACGGTTTGGTGGGTTTCCATCATAAGATGACATTTTTCTATATGCCGATCAAATTCATCGCTATTGAGTGCATTGTCTTGTTGGAATTGCTTCCATGTACGCAGTAAATGCTGATATTGATTCGGGTAGTGTTTGCTCCATGGTTGATTGGATAATTTTTGCGCAGCGGTGGTCAATTCGTGTAAGCGCTGATTGGTCGCTTCGTTTTTTTCGCGCCGCTTTTTATCTGCAGTGCACTTGGCTTGCAAAATTTTAGCGATACCTTTATCGTGTGTTTTGATGTGCTTTAAGGTCTGTACAATCAGCTGGATATCGTGCAGCAATAAAGCTGCGTTTTTGCGTTGCTGATGGAATTCGCTGGATAGCACAATACGTGCCAATTCTTCTTGGCTTAAACCGTCTAAAGAAGATTGTTCAGACATTTATGGTTCAGTTGTGCTGGTCTCTATTCTCCTCTACTCAATTATATCCAATCCGCGCAGAGCGATGACTATTTCTTTATCTCAAAAACCTGCACGGCGAGAGCATGAATGTACTCATGGAGCGCCCGAACGGCATCGCTGTGCGTGTTTGCTGAACAAGGGAACCGTATAGGGTAATCGCTCAATTAAAAAGATATAATTATCGTATTGATGAAAGCGCGTATAAAAAATGAAGTAGACCAGGCTTATCAGCGTTGGCTACGCCGAGGGCACTATCGCCACCGCCAAGGACAGGTGGAAATGATTGATGCTATTGCGCACACTCTCGGTGATTTACAGATGGATGGTGATCCAACGCATCCCTGTTTAGTGGTAGAGTCGCCGACCGGTACAGGGAAAACAGCTGCCTATTTATTGGCATTGCTCCCCATAGCGCGCCATACAAAAAAGAAACTGATTTTAGTGACCCCAACCAGTGCACTACAGGAACAGTTGGCGAGTATTATGCCTGATTTTATTCGCCATGCACAGCTATCGTTCAGTTATACACTCCTCAAAGGACACAATCATTATTTATGTCAAATGCGTTTAGAAGATGGGTTGCGTGGGCTTAGTCAGCATTCGCTGATTGAGAATGACGATGGTGCCTTCTACCGACAATTTGAAAAAACCATTGCCCACGGTAAATGGGATGGCGAACGGGCTACTTTTCCAAATAATATTGATGATCAGCACTGGGATAGTGTTTCTATTGATTTTCATTCGTGCACTAAAAAAGATTGCCGTCATTATCAAAAATGTTTTTTTTATCGGGCGCGGCGCAAGGCAATGGAAGTGGATTGCGTCATTGTTAATTACGATATTGTTTTAGCCGATATTGTGCGCGGGGGTGGGGCAATTTTACCTCCCCTAGCAGACAGTATATATGTATTTGACGAAGCCCACCGTTTCAATGAAATTGCCTGCCGTTCTTTCGCACGAAATATTCAAGTGCGCTCTAACTGTGATTGGCTGGGGCAAAATCAAAAAAAATTAGAGTCCACCCTGAAAAAACTGCCCCGTACCGATAAACTTTACCAGCTGTGGACAGAATTTACTGCGTTACTCAAAAGTGTGCGGCACCAACAAAAAAAAGTGATAGCAATCTTAAAATCGCTTCCGCATGCACCATCCGCTCCCCAAGAGGTATCTCCACAATTGTTCCATACGACTCCAGTGGCATTACGCCACCACTGTCAAGAGATTATGGGGCTCGAAACGCAATGTCTCGCCCAGAGTAAAGATATATTATCTTATTTGCAGCACAAAATTACCAAAGGAACGCATAGCGATGACGAACAGGCACTCTACATTTTGATATCAACCATCAATGCACGTGTGGAGAAATCACATCAATTATGGCAGCACTATGTCGATGATGAGCCGGATTTACAAGAAGACATTCCCGCGCAAAATCCACCCTTGGTGAAATGGTGTGAATGGATTGGTGAAGACTGCAAATTGGCGGTGAGCCCTATTTTAGCCGCCGAACAACTTAACCAATTTTTGTGGCCGCATTGTGCTGGTGTTGTGCTGACATCTGCTACCTTGAGTACTATTCATGGATTTGAGTTACTGCAACAAGAAATTGGGTTGCCCGCACATACCACTTATTTATCGGTGATGAGCGATTTTGTACAAGAAAATGCAGTTTTTCAAGTGCCGCCTTTAGCCTGCAATCCAAACCAGTTTGACGAGCATACCCAAGCAATTGTGCGTTTCATTGCTCAGTCGGTTCAGTATGGGGAAGGTATGTTGGTTTTATTTGCTTCACGCAAACAAATGTCGGCGACATTTGATCAACTGCCGCCGACGGTAAAAAAAATAGCCATATGTCAAGGCAATGTGAGTAAAATCAAAATGGTGGAGCGACACAGCGCCCGTATCCAGCGGAAATTGCCTTCTATTATTTTTGGCTTAGCTAGTTTTGCCGAAGGGATAGATTTACCGGGCAATTTATGCACACATATTGTCATTGCAAAACTACCCTTTGCCAATCCCACTGACCCCCTTGAACAAGCTTATACGGAATGGCTGAACGCACAGGGCATTTCATCATTTGATGCCATACAGGTCCCCAAAGCGGCGTTGCGGCTGAAGCAAGCCTGCGGACGCTTATTGCGCACGGCAGATGATAGCGGTATGATATCTTTGTTAGATATTCGCATAAAGACACAATCTTACGGACGCCAAATTCTATCAGTACTCCCCCAATATAGTATGAAAATTTAATGGGTGGAAATTTTATCTTGTAAATCGCAATACTCTATGGTAGAATAAATTCATTGCTTTTATGGACATATGGATTCAGGATGAATATCAAGGATCGCCCTTCTTACGAACTCCCTTGTGAAAAATTGATTACCCACGGAGCGCGTAGCCTTTCCGAAGCCGAAATTATCGCTATTATCATGGGCACAGGTACTCCGCAACGCAGTGTACTAGAGATGTCGGAGTATTTATTGTGCCGTTTTGCGGGCATACAGCAGCTATGCGGCGCATCGTGTCAAAAACTATGTGAAGTTCCCGGTGTGGGAAAGATTAAATATGCGCGTTTGCAGGCGTCATTGGAATTGGGGCGACGTTACTTGGCATACCATTGTCCCGAAAAAAAATTATTGAAACACTCGCGCATGTCACGGGAATACATCAGTGCTCACTTTATTGGCGAGGATCGCGAAATTTTTGTTTGTTTTTTCTTAGATACACGCAATCAATTAATTACGAGCGAGACATTGTTCCATGGCACCATAGACAGTGCGGCTGTTTATCCGCGTGAAGTAGTGCGCCGCTGTATTGAGCATAATGCAGCAGCGGTGATTTTTGCCCATAATCATCCTTCGGGACACACAGAACCGAGTATTGCCGACCGCAAAATAACCCGCCATTTAATAGAGGCTCTAGCGATATTAGACATTAGAGTGTTAGACCACATTATCGTTGGACACGATAAGGTCACTTCTTTTGTTGAAGAAGGGTTAATTTAATTGACACCATCCTGCGCCCTATCGCATACTCGCTGATAGAATTTGATATAATGCAGTCAGGTTTAAGATAATGCCCCAATATCGTTCCCACACAACAACTCAAGGGAGAAATATGGCAGGAGCGCGCGCTTTATGGAGAGCGACAGGGATGCGTGACGAAGATTTTCATAAACCGATTATCGCTGTTGCCAATTCGTTCACCCAATTCGTGCCAGGTCATGTTCACCTTCACCCACTCGGGCAACTGGTGTGCAATGAGGTTTATAAAGCAGGCGGAGTAGCAAAAGAATTTAACACGATTGCGATAGATGATGGTATTGCTATGGGGCATGACGGCATGTTATACAGCCTTCCCTCGCGAGACCTCATTGCCGATTCGGTAGAATACATGGTGAATGCCCATTGCGCCGATGCGCTGGTCTGTATTTCTAATTGCGATAAAATCACGCCGGGGATGCTTTTAGCCGCATTACGGCTTAACATTCCCGCCATATTTGTTTCGGGCGGTCCTATGGAAGCCGGTAAAACTGATTTGGCGGAAGAAAAATTGGATTTAGTGGATGCTATGGTTATTGCTGCCGATAATCAAGCCAGCGATGAAGTCGTCACTGCTTACGAACACGCTGCTTGCCCTACTTGTGGCTCGTGCTCGGGAATGTTCACCGCCAATTCCATGAATTGTCTCACCGAGGCATTAGGATTGGCTTTACCGGGTAATGGGAGCATGTTGGCGACTCATAGTGATCGCAAAAAGCTCTTTCTCAACGCTGCCCGCCGCATTGTTGAATTAGCACATCTTTATTATGAAAAAAACGATGAATCGGTGTTGCCGCGTTCTATTGCCAATCGTGCCGCTTTTGAAAATGCAATGTCTTTAGACATCGCTATGGGCGGATCGACGAATACCATTCTGCACTTACTCGCCGCAGCGAAGGAAGCACGAGTCAATTTTACTTTGCACGATATTGACCGCCTATCCCGCAAAGTGCCTCACCTCTGTAAAGTCGCACCAAGTTCTCCGCGTTATCATATGGAGGATGTTCATCGCGCCGGCGGCGTAATGGCTATTTTAGGAGAATTGCATCGCGCAGGACTCTTGCATGACGATGTCAATATGGTACACGATAACTCTTTATCGGCTGCACTGGCGCATTGGGATATTGTGGAGACGACCGATCAAAAAGTGCTGGAATGGTATGCGGCGGCGCCGGGTGGTGTACCGACCCAACAGGCATTTAGTCAAAATAAACGGTGGAGTGTCGATTTAGATCGTGCCAATGGATGCATTCGCGATCTTGAACATGCTTATAGCAATGAAGGCGGGTTGGCTATTTTGTATGGTAATGTTGCTGAAAATGGTTGTGTTGTCAAAACAGCGGGGGTCAAAGAATCGTTGTGGGTATTTAGTGGTAGTGCATATATTTGCGAAAGCCAAGAGCAAGCCGTTGATGACATCTTACACAAAAAGATTAAACCGGGGATGGTAGTGGTCATTCGCTATGAGGGTCCGCGCGGCGGACCGGGCATGCAAGAAATGCTTTACCCCACGAGTTACCTAAAGTCAACGGGTTTAGGTGAAGCATGCGCTTTAATCACTGATGGTCGTTTTTCTGGTGGCACTTCGGGATTATCTATAGGCCATATTTCACCGGAAGCAGCGGCGGGCGGCACTATTGCGCTCATTGAATCGGGCGATCAAATTGATATTGATATACCGAAACGTACAATGACCTTACGGGTGAGTGATGGAGAATTGAAAAGGCGCCGAGAAGCAATGCAATTATGGAAACCACAACAAGAACGCCCGCGAAAAATATCTCCAGCCCTCCAATATTATGCCCATTTTGTGACCAGTGCGGATACTGGTGCTGTGCGTAATTTGCTGGTTGATTTGTGAGAGGGCATAGCCAAGGTGACGATCTTTTTAGGGCACTGTTTTCGGTTGCTTCTCGGAGCATTCTTATTGGTTTTGTTGGCGTGTAGTGTAGATAATTCGTCGTCAAACCCATCCAACCCACTCAGCCGAGCCGATGATCCGACCCAATCGGTGACCAATACCTCGCCGACCATTACTCAGGGAGCGATGATGCGCCTAGAGACCGTTGCCTCGCGCAGCGTGTCAACGGTATTAACTGCTGGGGATAGTGAAGGTAATACTTTAATGTGGATAATATCACTGGATCCTTCAGCGGGGCGCATGGAATTATTAAACACCATCGGTAGCACGGTGACTGCGGTATATCATCCTGATTTTAGTATGCCCGGCGAATATATTGTGCGTATCGCAGTGGCCGATGGCTTTTCACAAGATAGCATTCTATTGCAGATTAAAGTCACTGCTGCGCCACCTATTCCGATTTTTTTAGGGAGTAATCGTATTAGTACGAACAGTATCATGTTTACGAACCTACCTAATGAATCGGGCACTTTTCAATTGAGCGCCGACCGCCCATTTCCAGAAGCTTTACTTTTATGGCAAATTGATCGTTCACCGATTCCTGCAAAATTGAATTTTCAAACCAACCCATTAGCGGACAGTGTGATCGTAGAATATCTTTCCGCCCCAGTGAGTGGTTTGACTTCAGGGCGCATATCGGTCAGTGTTGCTGGTGCCGCTGTATCTCGTAATTATTTTGACTTTTTTTTAGATACTGACGACCCTCCCGAAATTGATAGATCACCAATTATTACTTCAATAGTGAGTCCGACCGCGATCGTACAAAATGTCACTGGACATATATTCATAGAGGCTACCGATACGGATACACCCTCGCATGACCTGAGATGGCGCATTATTCGCCAAATAGGAGGACAATCGACAGATACGACAATGATTGATACCGCGAATGAATATTTTTCACTCAACCCCATTAGTGGAACCACTACGAATTTGACCTACCGCATTAAAAAAGCCGGTGAGAGTAGCATCCATGTTGTCATTCGTGATCGCAATAATGATGACGATATTATGATTCGTTTTATCAGTCATGGGAATCAGCCTCCGCTATTCAAAAGTATCATTTCACCCTCCACGATATTGTTTCTCACAAGTACCGGTGGCACAGGGGTTGACCAAGAATTGCGTGTTAATACGACCACCGCACTCACTTTTACTGCGAACGATGTGGATGAAAATAACTCTTCTTTGACATGGACGGTAGAAGCATCTATGGGTACTGTTGCGTTGAGCCATATTAATGGGGATCGTACCGAAGTGCATTACACTGCTCCGCTGACTATCGCTTCAACCCCTTCTGTTACGGCAACGATCACTGTGCGGTTGAGCGATGCGGCCAATACGATTGTTTATCGCGTCCCCGTTGTACTCAAAAGTATTGATATGGATAGTAATGGACTGATTGATTTGATTGACGATAACGAGATCCATTATATGCGCCATGATTTAACAGGGGCAAGTTACCGACAAAACGATAGCATTGCTGGTGCCACACATGGTTGTCCGAATGATTTGTGTGTCGGCTACGAGTTGAAAAAAAGTATTCATTTAGATGAGATATGGCGACCCATTGGTAGTCAAACAACCCCATTCAGCGCTCACTTTCATGGCGGTGGACACACCATTAGCAATTTAACTATTCGCAGTTCATCCACTGATTATGTCGGTTTTTTTGCCAGAGTCAGCACAGGATCGGTTATTTCCAGTGTTACTTTTTCCGTCAAACAAGTTGTGGGAAGAAATTACACGGGCGCATTAGCGGGTGAAATTATCGCGAGTACAGTGAACGATATTGTTTTCATCCCCCACGATAATTTACAGACCTACGAAGTGTTGGGAGCAGGCTATGTGGGGGGTATTGCAGGGCGTCTGGCTGATAATGCAATCGTGCAAGATGTGAGTACCGAGTTGAGCGTACTGGGCAATCATACTGCATTGGGCGATAATATTGGTGGTGCGATCGGTTTGATGGAAGGAAATGCCTATCCGAGTGATAGTACTGGCGATACTTTTATCCAAATATGGAGAGATATCGGCGGCACAGTGGCCAACACATATGTGCGCAATGTGCGTAATATTGGGCAAGTGCGTAGCGGAATCAATGATATCTCTGGGGGCACGCAATCGCGCACGGCACATAATGTGGGGGGATTAATTGGTCAACAAAATGGCGGCGCACTAGAAAAATCTGTTGCCACAGGAGATGTGATTGGTAATAATGGATCCACTTCGACAGTGGTATTGGCACGCGGTTATGGTGGGTTAATCGGTAAGTTAACCGGAGGCGGAATTGTGTTGCGCTCACGCGCCGCAGGAGATGTGCGTTCAATCGGCAACCATCGCTTATCCGATATAGGTGGGTTAATTGGCGTACACGAGAAAGGATTGGTATGGCAAGTGCATGCTGCGGGTACGGTGCATGGAAAAAGAAACCCCGTTTTATTTGGCGACATTCCAGCATACGCCCCTGACGATAATCTTGCCGGCTTAATTGGTTTATTGGGCACTCAAGATCAACGCATTTATCAGGCTTATGCAACTGGTGATATCAATGGACATTTTAGTAGTACACCTTATGTGAGCGCGAACCCCATATCTGGGCTCATTGCCCACGCAGCATCCGCTGAAGCATACATGACCCAAGTTTACTTCGGTGGCGATATTTTTGTTTTTGAACACCAAACAGGGTATTCGGAAGGGCTGATCGGTAATGTCGGGACAACGGTAACCCATGCCACTCTCTCCGGCATCAATTATTTTCGCAATAGTACCTCAACAACCGATGATGGAATTGGTGGCATGTTTACGCCTTCAACATCGGTGACTCAGGCGGTATATGGGCTCACTTTCGATGAACTGCAGCAGGTGACTGGGGAATCACCACAAATGTCTATGCCCCTGCTCAGCGGCTGGGAGAGCGGGTTTGACTTTGATGGTGATGGAGTGCTGGAGACCAGTAGCGGCGGCGATGACTTATATTCTCTTTACTGCGATGCGAACGGCAATGGACAGATAGATATGAGCGAGGAAAATAGCACAAACCGTGTGTGGAATTTTGGTAGTTCCAATGATCTCCCACACATTTCCTGTTTACCTCCCTTGTAACGCTTGTGTGCTTTGATAGCCACCGAGCGATCAATTGCTTTGACATGGCGAAATGCGGGTTGGGATTTTGTTATCTTGAAAGGGCAACAATAAAGCGCGTGGGCAATGAGGCTGTGTGCGCAGCCCATTTCTTTTATCAATATGGATGAGTGTGATCCCCGGTGGTGGAGAAAAATCAATGGATGCAAGTTCGGTATTGGCTGCCCATTCAGCCAATATACGCATGGCGCCTCGGCTACCAGTGAGCGGTGTTTCCCGATTATCATCGAACCCTAACCAAAATACTGCCAATTTATCACCCGAAAAGCCGACTGCCCAGCTATCGCGTTGTCCATCACTGGTGCCTGTTTTGCCTGCCATTTTGATTGAGGGGGGCAATTTCCAGTAAAGTGACCGTCCAGTGCCGTATTTCATTACATACCATAACGCATAGCGTAGGATATAGATAGCCTGCACTGACGCAACTCGTTTGCCTTGCAAGGGATAGTGCAATAGTGTGTGACCGCTACTGTCACTCAGCGTGCGAATAGATCGCAACGGGATACGAAATCCGTTATTGGCGATAATGTGATAAAAAGATGCCACTTCTACAGGCGTCATATCTATTGCTCCGAGGAGTAACGATGGGACAAATGGAACATCGTGTATGTCAAAT
This sequence comes from Gammaproteobacteria bacterium, assembly GCA_020027215.1. Classification (GTDB taxonomy): domain Bacteria; phylum Pseudomonadota; class Gammaproteobacteria; order JABABF01; family JAHRAO01; genus JAHRAO01. Next base: position 6,500 of record JAHRAO010000045.1, on the reverse strand, counting down.
TGATGCAAGGTCTCGATGATGGCAGGAAGAGTGAGTGTGAGTCCTAACCGCACCGTGCTGAGGTTGAGCGAGCGCATTAAGGATTCGTACATAAGCACTACCCCATAGTTTTCCCCATGAATATTTTGGGGTTGCCATGAGCGTTGATTATTGAGAGTGACCGTAAAAGAACTATCCTCTAATGGCGATGCAAGGTGGTAACCTTTGTTGAGTGCCGTCAAATAAACTGCGGGTTTGATTAACGAGCCGATAGGACGGCGGGCATCTAGTGCGCGATTAAAGCCAGCATAATGTGGATTGCGTCCGCCAACCAAGGCGAGAATTTCCCCATTACTGATTGAGGCAACGACCGCGGCAACTTGTATTTTATCTATTGAGTCGTGGGGAAAATCAACTTCTAATTGCGCTAAAGTGCGCCGAATTGCTAGTTGTACGCGGTGCTGTTCAAGCGGGTCATAATTACTCATGACCCGCAATTCTTTTTCATCCAAACTGCGTTGTGGATAATCGTGCACAATTTGACGGCGGATTAAATCTAAATACAGGGAAGGCTGTTGGATTTGTTGATCGCGAGGCGGTAGACCGAGACCCGCGCTTAATGAGGCATCCATTTGTTCTTTGGTAATCACCTGATCTCGCCACAGTGCATGTAAAACGATATTGCGTCTATGTATAGCTTTGTGGGGATTGCGCCATGGATTGTATAAAGAGGGCCCTTTGATTAAACCAATGAGAAGTGCGGATTGTGGCAGTGATAGTTGGGCGATCGGCAGATTAAAATAAAATTGACTGGCAAGGGCAAAGCCGTGAATGGCGCGACCACCATCTTGTCCTAAATAAACTTGGTTAATATAGGCGGTCAATATTTGCTCTTTATCAAAATGGAGTTCCAGTAATAATGCCGTAACCGTCTCTATTACTTTGCGATACCATTGCCGTTGATGAGTAAACCAAAAATTTTTCACCAATTGCTGAGTGAGGGTACTCCCACCTTGCACGATTGCGGCAGAAGTAATATTGACATACAAAGCGCGGGCAATTCCCCGCCACGATATACCGTAATGGTGGAAAAAATTTTTGTCTTCAACGGAAAGGAGGGCATCAATGAGTAATGGTGGAACATCATTCAGCTGCATTAATATGCGATCCTTTTGTTCATGCGGCAATACTCCGCCGATGCGTGGCGCATCGATACGTAACAATGACAAGGATTTATTTGCTTTATCGTAAATAGCACTAATCTTTTTTTGGCGGAAGCGTATGGCAACTTGTTTAGTGTGATCTTGGCCATCCACAAATTGAAATCCTCGGGTGTGCACATGCAGGGTATTACCGCTGGTATAGAATGTCCCAATATCGGCAGAGGTAGATTTTTGATAACCCATTAACTGTAATTTGTGTGCCACATTATCAATGGTCGTTGCCGCTCTGGGATATATTTCTAATGGACGTGCGTAAACTTGTATCGGTTGTTGCCAGTTTTTAATGTAAAACGAAGAGCGGACTAAACTATCCAAGTAAACCAATCCAATCACCCCAATTATGGCAACTGCCCAGAGTAATTTGCGCAAGAGCGGGTTTATTTTTGGGGGTACTCTTTTTTTTGCAGTACGCCGCCGGCGGCGAGTGGTGGTATTTTTCTTAACCACTCAATGCTAAATCAACCGTACAAATATGTTGTCCATTATTCCCCAACGGCATTAGGGAATGGCATCTTCGCTTGGGGCGACATAGAAAACTTGTGGCGAGGAGTGGATTTCGTAATCGTCAGCTGAAAAGATAGTAATCGTGTGTGTGGTGGCGGTCACTCCGGTAATATTAAAAGTCATCGGACGAGAAATAGGTAATGTAACAGGGGGCGCCATATCTTGGCTGATGGGTTCCCAATAGATGATCATATATTTCAAATGATCATTGCTCAGATCGGGAGCAACCCAGCGTAGAGCAATTTCTTTGCCATCGTGTAAACCGATAAAGTCTCTAATGCGCGTATCAGAGGGTGGGAGGATATCAAAAGGAGCAATTTCAGGCACCAATGGAACTGTGCCGCTCGGTTGCACAAGGGTGCGCCCTGTTGTAGTGGTGCCAGGGCTCATATTGTTAAATATGTCGCGAGCGACAATAGTGAATGTGTATTCTGTATTGCTTGCCAGTGGAGGTATTATAGCGATCTGAATATCCCGTTGTGCAAATGGCACGGTAAAAGGTTGGGCATAACTGGTGCTTGGCGACCAAGTAACAATATGATCTTTTACTCGTCCGGTGCTCACTGTATTCCACGTTATGATAAATAAGTCGGGACTGCGCGAGGTGATTGTAACACCTGTTGGGGCAAGCAATGTGTCCGCGGTGGTGGTGAAATGAGCACTTGTTGCCGGTGCGACAACCCCATCAGTGTCTTTGAGGGCAATGCTGACGGTATAAGTAGTTTCGTCGCTGAGTCCGGTGATATTCAAGCTATTGAGGGAGTGACGGTTTGTGTTAATTTCCGTACTGCCGACGAGTGATGTTGATGTTCCCACTCGCCACTCAATCACCGCTCTATTAAATAAGGGGTCAAATGGCGTAGAAAAAAGCATTCGTGCGGCATTGTTCACCACTGGATTGAAATGAATGTTGTAGGCTTGTGTTCTATGGGTCCACACCCGCCGAATAATATGTTCAGATTGGTTGCCAGATTGATCTACAGTAATAAATCTAAACTCATAATAGGTGTTGGGCTTCAACCCCGTTATTGTCGTTTGTCCTTGGGCGGATGGAGTGGTCGCCACTTCGGTGCTTTGTAATGGCTCGCTACTGGCAAAAGGCTTCCAAGTAGCGCGGATAGCGGATACTGCGACTTCTGGTGGAGCGGTCCAGTTAAAACGCATTGTTCCGAGATGGTTGTATGCTACAGATACTGGGTGGGGAGCGCGTGGCGGACTTGCATCCCTGACAATAAAACGCACCAATGTCTTTTCAGAAAGATTCCCGTTCCAATCTTGAGGTTGAATACTATAAGTGAGAGTCACATCACGTGGTGCATCATGTAATGACATTCGTAACAAACCGTTCGGTATTGCATTTAATATTCCAATGACTCTTGTTGGGGTCACCATCTCAAAATCTATGTGGTTAGATGCTTCAGAGACAATGACCCAGCGCAGATCAACTGAACGGGGGTTGGTCCATTGTAGGAATGGAATATTTCCTTCAACCCCCACGCTTATATTGCGCACCAATCCTGGAGGGACATTATCTACGTTAGAAGAAATAACTTTAGCGGTAACTCCTGGAGATAGCAAGCCCTGTGTACTAACCGTTTTGATGGTGAAAGTATATGACGATGCCGTCATATTGCTAATGAATGTTGACTGTAGTTCACCAGGAGTGGCGGCAAGTGTGATAGGCGGCGCGGGCATTCCCTCTGAGGGGGTCCAATTGACTAAGATTTGTGAGATAGTCGTTGCATCGGAAGGAGTCATCCAATTCAGAGCAATGTGGGAACCCCTATAAATGATAGCCAGTTGAGTGATATCTTTGGGGATAGCACGAGGAGTTGCCATGACCGAGGCGCCACTTGCTTGGTTACGGTTGACATCACGGGATCGCACGGTAAAGGTATAGATTGTCCCGTTGGTTAAGCCAGTAATAGAAGCCTGTCCAGATGTATTGGACATTGCCCGGACATAGAATGGTTGTTGTATTGTGCCACCCGCAGGCGTCCATGAAATTGCCGCCGTAGATAAATCTGCTACAGTGGGATTATTCCATTTCAGAGTGACATTGCCGTTACTAATGGAAGCAGTTAAGTTGGTTACATTGGGTGGCGCAATTTGTTCTACGGGTGTCGTTGAGCGGCTCGTGATATTGACCCCAGTGGATAGATTACCCGCCCGATCGCGAGTTTTTACCGTGACGGCGTAATTCACTCCGTTGGAGATATTGGGGATGGTGATATTTCTGGTTGACGAGTGTGTCACCTGTATGCTCCTTTGAGTCATTAAAGATTCGTTAGGGGGGGTCCAAGAGACCTCTACTGCGTGCAAATCATTCTGCGGGGGATTTATCCAACTTAATGTGAATTCACCTTCTCCGGGAGTAGTGCTCAACGATGTGACTTCTGCAGGCGGAATATTGTCTCGGGGGGTGCGGGTTATGTGAATACCTCTTGAACGCACGTGGTTGCTGGTTACAGTATGAATCGTAAAGGGAATGGCGCGCCCATTGGTTAATCCGCTAATTGTATGCGAGAAGGGCTGTCCGAGTGGAATGTTGCTGATGATTGTGTTGTTGATTTGGATACAGCATATATTGGCGTCGTTTGGGGTAGCCCAATTGAACCGCACTGCACCATCTAATGGTGTGGCAGTGAGATTAGTGACATCGGAAAGCCTCAGAACATTCCCAGTCGTGCTAGCGCTTCTAGTAAGTGCAGGGCCTATGTTGCCCAATATGCCACGTACATGAATGGCAAAAAAGTGTAGTGCATTCATTTGTAGATTGTCAAAAATAACTCCGTTACTGTTTAATTCAAACGGTAGATCTGTCTGAGTGCTTGCTTGTCCACCATCATCCCAAATGATACGATACCCAGCTATGAGCGGCGAGCGCGTAACCGGATCCCAACGGAGGGTTATTGAATTGCCTAGTACTGTAGCTTCTGCACCACTCACCCGCGGTAACCCCATGCTAGTAGTCGTAAGAGATGCAGTGCTCGCCGGTGCGTCAACCCCATCAGTGTCTTTGAGGGCAATGCTGACGGTATAAGTAGTTTCGGCGCTGAGTCCGGTGATATTCAAGCTATTGAGGGAGTGACGGTTTGTGTTAATTTCTGTACTGCCGACGAGTGATGTTCCCTCTCGCCACTCAATCATCGCTCTATTAAATAAGGGGTCAAATGGCGTAGAAAAAAGCACTCGTGCGGCATTGTTCACCACTGGATTGAAATGAATGTTGTAGGCTTGTGTTCTATGGGTCCACACCCGCCGAATAACATGTTCAGATTGGTTGCGAGATTGATCTACAGCAATAAATCTAAACTCATAATATGTGTTGGGCTTCAACCCCGTTATTGTCGTTCGCCCTTGAGCGGATGGAGTGGTCGCCACTTCGGTGCTTTGTAATGGCTCGCTACTGGCAAAAGGCTTCCAAGTGATGCGGGTAGTGGAAATATCTAATTCTGGAGGAGCAGTCCAATTAAAGATCATAACGCCTAAATGATTATAGGGACGGGTGTCTACTGGATAGAGCCTCCGCGGCGCTAAATTTGGGGGCGTCAGGGCGGGTAATACGACGCCGGTAGAAATATTCGCAAATACATCCGCTATCTGTATCCTAAACCAATAACTATTCCCTGCCGGCAAGTTGGATATAGTGGCAGTTGATTGTTCTCCTTGGCGGATGGCGATAGGAATTTGTAACACAGGCGTTGTTGATGTTTCGGAGGGTAATTGGCTCACAATCGCCATTGCCAAATCGGTCTCTGTACTATTCGTCCATGATAAGATGAGTTCATTATCTCGTCCGGATACTGCATAGTTGTTAATATCGTTGGGGGGGGTACTATCATTTCGTGCGTCTATCCTCGGCGTTGCGATACGGTAAATCTCTCCAGATACTTTGTTTCCCTCACCGATGCCTTGTAGTGTGATTAAATAGTGAGTATCATTACTGAGCGCTTCAATCAATGCGGCATCAGGCTGGTGAGGACGGGCGGTTTTGGTGATAGTGGTGACGACTTGGCTTGCCATGTTCTGAACACTAATGGATATAGAAGTCACTTGTGTATCGGGCGGGTTTCGCCAAGAGAGGAGTACCCGCATATCGCCTTCAAAAACTTTGAAATCACTGACACTTTGCAGTGATGGCTTGACTGGGGCAATCGGTGTAGCCGTGCGCGTTGCTCCTGAGGACATATTACTGCTATTATCGCGTGTGCGTAGGGTAAAGGTGTATTGCGTGCCGTTGGTAAGCCCAGTAATCACTGCACTCCCTGCTTGTCCAGCACTGGCATTCACATTGAGTGGCTGGGCGGGCGATCCGCCTGTAGGTGTCCAAGTGATGACGACTTGATTGAGGTCTGCGTCGGTGGGGTTTGTCCAGTTGAGGGTCACCTGCCCATTGCCGGTGATAGCTTGTTATCCACTGACTTCGGCGGGAGCTATGGTGTCGGGAGCAATCGGTGTAGCCGTGCGCGTTGCTCCTGAGGACATATTACTGCTATTATCGCGTGTGCGTAGGGTAAAGGTGTATTGCGTGCCGTTGGTAAGCCCAGTAATCATAGCACTCCCCGCTTGTTCAGCACTGGCATTCACATTGAGCGGTTGGGCGGGCGATCCCCCTGTAGGTGTCCAAGTGATGACGACTTGATTGAGGTCTGCGTCGGCGGGATTTGTCCAGTTGAGGGTCACTTGTCCATTGCTGGGGATAGATTGTAATCCACTGACTTCGGCGGGAGCGGTGGTGTCGGGAGCAATCGGTGTAGCCGTGCGCGTTGCTCCTGATGACATATTGCCGCT
>JAHRAO010000029.1 GCA_020027215.1 Gammaproteobacteria bacterium | reverse complement strand
AATTACAAATGAAGAAATTAATGAATGGAGTGATATCTTTGTTCAAGAAAACAGAGATGATTCACACCTTCAACCCATATTAAATTCTGTTATTGAAAGATGGAGAAATCTTCCAGAGGATGATGATAAAGATCTATCTAAATCTCAGATTAGAAGTTACTGTAAATTATTCAGTTATTTATCGATGATTAATCCGTTGAATAAGATAGAACTTTGTAGACATTATTTATTCTTTGAGTATTTAAAGAAAAAATTCCCACCTGATGGGGTTGAAAGAATTGATGTATCAGACTTGGTAGATCTTGAATCATTAAATCTTGATGTTAAAGGTAAAGTAAGTATCTCATTAGAAGAAGAAAATACAGTTCTTGATCCAAACAACCCAGGCGGTGGAAAAGTAAAAGACGAAGAAGAAAATGAACTTTTATCAGTAATACTTCAAGCGATTAATGAATTTTATGGAAAAGTACCTGATGGAGCAGAAGAGGGTGCTGAAAAACTTATAAAAGATTTAGTAAATGACGACAAGTTTAAAAGTGTTTTACTTTCGGATAACACCAAATCTAACAAAAAAGATGAACTCGAGAAGATGTATACCAAGGAAAATATTAAAACCTTATATATTAGTAAAAAACTATATGAGATCTTTAAAAAACAAGAAATAAGAGACAGGGTTATAGACACCTTAATATCTAGACCTGAAATATTAGAAAAATATCAAACCACACCTTAATCCAAAAACCCTCACTTTGATTAATCCGTACTAGTGAAATTTAGGTGTATCTTGGCACCCAAGAAACCCAAAATGCCCGCTAAGGCATATGATAATAATTTTGATTTCTTTTCAATCTGCGAAAATGAAGAACAATCTTAGGTATTTGGGCGATGGGCTTTCATAGCTATAAAATATACAATAGCGAATATAAGGAGAAGTAATACTGTCCCCAATAAGGATTGCGTTACATTAAATTTTCCCATTGCGGTTGCATAGCGTGGGTTACCTTCAAATAAACCTAAATCAAGGACATTAATAACAAACCAACCAGATGCAACATCAACAATATGTAATACCGCCAGCACGATAAACGGTACTCTTGGCTAGGGGCAGAGATGGAAAATACAAAATCGGTTGGCACAGATTAAACGCAAACCAGAGCCATCAAATACCTTAATTGCGTCTTGCATAGGTGGCTGCAAATCTCATTCCGCATCCATAACGCGAAAAGTCTAGTCGAACCATCGCTCACGGTTGATGTTCAAATTCTACCCGTACCCCTCTACACTACCGTTTTTCACATACCCTTGTCTAATTAAGTATATAATTCCCTAATAAAAAATGAATCGATATTACGCGGATTCTATACCAAACACGGGAGACATAAACCGTTTCAAATTGACAAAACCCACTTGTAGTGAATAAGAATCTCATATTTCACATGGGAAAGAGAATTACAGAAGTTGGTAGAAAGCAATATGGAGGATGTTTGGGAATAAAATTTTTAGCAAGGGAATATAGAACTCATACGGATCAGAAAATATGGTGATGACATACTGCTTTTTGAACTGGTTAACGCTCAGCGGGAAGCACCCCCACCTGCTCATAGCCATAAAGCGCGTCACGATAGACATGGTAAGATTTTTTATGCCTTCCTCGCTGCAATCACCCTTGTGAGCCGTTATATATTCGTTACTGGCGGCGTTGTTTCCTCTATTGGCAAGGGTATCTTTTCGGCAGCGTTGGGCGCCCTGCTTAAAACGCATGGATTAACAGTCAATGCGATCAAACTAGACCCTTACTTAAATATAGATCCTGGGACCATGAATCCCTATCAACACGGTGAGGTATTTGTGACTCGCGATGGCGCAGAAACTGATTTAGATATTGGGCATTACGAACGCTTTTTAGGCATTAGCCTTACCCGCAATAACAGTTGCACAGCTGGACAAATCTACGAAACTGTATTGCAAAAGGAGCGAGACGGATACTATCAAGGCAAGACCGTGCAGGTCATTCCGCACGTCACCGATGAAATATGTGCGCGTATTGTCCAAGACGATAATAACAGCGACATCACTATCGTTGAGATCGGCGGCACAATTGGCGATATTGAATCGCTCCCTTTTTTAGAGGCGATACGGCAATTACGGATTAGAAAGGGGAGCGCACACACCCTCTTTGCTCATGTCACTTTTGTGCCCTTCATCACGCCAGCGAATGAATTGAAAACCAAACCATCCCAACATTCGGTGAAAGAAATGCGTTCCATCGGCTTGCAGCCCGATATATTGATTTGTCGTTCACAAAACGAAATTAATATAGAAACACGGCGCAAAATTGCCTTATTTACCAATGTAGATGAACAGGCGGTCTTTTCTTTACCCGATGCCGACAATATTTATTCCATTCCCCTCCAATTGCACAAGCAAGACGTCAGCACATTCATTGCCACACAATTTGACCTTTCGCTGCCGCAAGCCGATATGCAACAATGGCAAAAAACGGTTGCTCTTATCAAAGAACCCACTTCAACAGTAGATATCGCTTTGATTGGCAAATACACTGATTTAGTTGACGCATATATCTCGGTCAATCAAGCCCTACAGCATGCCGGCATCCACAGTGCGGTACGCGTGCGCATACACCATATTGAAGCGGAAGTCATTGAACAACAAGGGGTATCATTACTGCAATCTATGAATGCTATTCTTATTCCGGGCGGTTTTGGTGAGCGCGGGGTTGAAGGAAAAATTGTTGCTGTGCATTACGCTCGCGAAAACAACCTGCCATTCTTAGGGATATGTTTAGGGATGCAAATTGCCGTTATTGAATTCGCACGCAATGTGGTGGGATTGACGCAGGCAGCGAGCACCGAATTTGCCCCAGATAGTCAATACCCCGTTATCGCTTTATTAGAAGAATGGCGGGATATGGACGGAAAGATGCAACAACGCACCGATCGCACTCCGGTCGGCGGTACCATGCGTTTAGGAGAACAAGCTTGTCATTTGAAGCACGGAAGCAAAATTCAAAGTATCTACAATCGCGAGATGATTAATGAGCGCCATCGTCACCGCTACGAAGTCAACAATCGCTATGTGGAGCAATTAACCGAATCAGGGTTACAATTTAGCGGCTGGTCTGATGACGAGGAATCTTTAGCCGAAGTCATAGAAATCACCGACCACCAATGGTTTATCGGCTGCCAGTTTCATCCTGAATTTACCTCCACTGTGCAACGAGGACACCCATTATTTAATGGATTTGTTAATGCGGCCATAGAAGCACGCAACGGACAATGAAAACTATAAACATTGATACGATTGCGGTATCCAATACGCAACCTATGATTTTATGTGGGGGGCTCAACGTATTAGAATCACGTGATTTAGCCCTCAAAGTCGCAGAGCATTTTGCGACCGTATGTGCTCGTCTCAATATTCCCTACATATTTAAAGCCTCTTTTGACAAAGCCAACCGCTCATCGGTAGATAGTTTTCGTGGGCTGGGATTAGAAAAGGGCTTAGAGATTTTACGCGACATCAAAACATCTTTTGGCGTCCCTATCCTGACAGATATCCATCAACCCGATCAAGCAACACGGGTTGCCGAAGTTGCGGATGTATTACAAATTCCTGCTTTTTTATCCCGCCAAACCGACCTCATTATTGCTGCAGCCAATACTTCAGCAGTCATCAACATCAAAAAAGCGCAGTTTATGTCCCCCAATGACATCAAATGGGCTGCCACTAAATGTGCTCAAGCAGGCAATGAACGCATCATGCTGTGTGAAAGAGGCACCTGTTTTGGATACAATAATCTCGTGGTGGATATGCTCGGTTTTGATATTATGAAACAAACACATTACCCAGTTATTTTTGATGTGACCCATGCGTTGCAAAAACCTGGTGGAGAAAGCGGTGTGTCAGCCGGTCGCCGTCAGCAACTGCTCTCTTTAGCCCGCGCTGGAATCGCCCAGAAAATTGCCGGTTTATTTTTAGAAGCACACCCACAGCCCGAACAAGCGTTATGTGATGGTCCCTGCGCCTTGCCTTTGCATTTATTACATCCAGTGCTCCATGAATTGAAAACACTAGACGATTTAGTCAAATCATCATCCAATATAGAGATCCATTAAACGATGACCACTATTACAGATATTACCGCATTAGAAATTCTCGATTCGCGTGGCAAGCCGACTGTTATGGCAACCACCCGCCTCGCCGACAATGTATCGGGATCAGCGTGCGTCCCATCCGGTGCATCAACAGGGGAACGAGAAGCAGTAGAATTGCGGGACAATGATACACAGCGCTATTTAGGTCAAGGGGTGCGACAAGCAGTAGAAGCCATCAACGGCACCATACGCGACCAACTCGTCGGACGTGATGCAAGTGATCAACGCAGCATTGATCATTTATTATGCGAAATTGATGGGAGCACAGACAAATCACGACTCGGTGCCAATGCCATTCTCGCCGCCTCATTGAGCGTATTGCACGCAGCGGCTGCAGCGCAATCCGAGCCGGTATACCGCACCATTGCGACATTGAGTGGGACCACACCCCCTTTTGATTTACCGTTGCCCATGATGAATATACTCAATGGCGGTGCCCACGCCAACAATAATATAGATATCCAAGAATTCATGGTTTTGCCCCTCACCGCACCCAATTTTGCGGAAGCGGTGCGTCACGGAGCGGAAGTATTCCACGCCTTAAAAAGCTTGCTTCAACAAAAAGGTTTAGCGACCACGGTCGGTGATGAAGGAGGAGTTGCCCCCGATTTACCCTCTAACCAAGCCGCATTAGACATTTTAATACATGCTATTGAATATGCCGGTTTTCAAACGGGAAAAGAAATTGGACTGGCTTTAGATTGTGCGGCTTCAGAAATGTATCACGAGGGCGCATACATCATCAACGCTGAAAAGCAGCGCTTTGATTCATTACAATTTGTGGAGTATTTGCAAAAATTATGCGCCGATTACCCCATCCTGTCGATTGAGGATGGAATGGATGAAAATGATCGCGAGGGATGGGCGCTGATGAGTGAGCGGTTGAACGATAAAATACAGATAGTCGGTGATGATTTATTTGTAACGAATGCTACAGAATTGCAACAGGGTATTGACGAACATATTGCCAATAGCATTCTTATCAAACTCAATCAAATCGGCACAGTGAGCGAAACTTTAGACACGATCCGGCTGGCGCGCACGGCGCGTTACAACACTATTATTTCGCATCGTTCGGGCGAGACCGAAGATGTGACGATTGCCGATTTAGCAGTGGGGTTATGTGCGGGGCAGATTAAAACTGGTGCTCCATGCCGTTCTGAAAGAGTCGCTAAATATAATCGGTTATTAGTCATTGAAAATGAACTGGGCGATCAAAGTCGATATATCGGGCAATCGGCACTAAAGCGTTAATGCGCATCCGTCAATTCTTTATCCCCACAACCCGCCACATTCCTGCTGAGGCGGAACTCATCAGCCATCGCTTAATGCTCCGTGCGGGGTTAATTCGCCAAGTGGCTTCGGGGATTTATAACTGGTTGCCCTTGGGGTTGCGCGCAGTGCGCAAAATAGAAAAAATCGTGCGCGAAGAAATGGAGGCGATAGGGGCAGTTGAAATAATGATGCCGGTCATACAACCGGGTGAATTATGGCGCGAATCCAAGCGTTGGGATGAATATGGTGCCGAATTATTTCGGCTCAATGACCGTCATGGGCGCGAATTTTGCTTGGGGCCAACACATGAAGAAATTATCACCGACTTCATTCGGCGCAACATTGATAGCTATAGGCAGCTACCATTAACGTTATACCAGATCCAAACCAAATTGCGCGATGAAGTGCGTCCACGTTTTGGTATTATGCGCTCGCGCGAATTTCTCATGAAGGATGCATATTCTTTTCATCTCAGCACTGCTGATTTAGAGAAGACATATTGGGACATGCATGGGGCTTACTCTAAAATTTTCCAACGCATTGGGCTTCAATATCGCGTTGTGCGGGCAGCCGGTGGGAACATTGGTGGCAATTTCTCGCACGAATTTCATATCCTCGCCAAGACGGGAGAAGATCGCATCGCGTATAGCGACAGCAGTGATTATGCAGTGAATGTCGATTTATTCCGCGACAGTCCAACACCGATCGTCGATGGTGCGCCTAGCCCCGATGGTCAGGGCACATTGTCTATCAGTCGCGGCATAGAAGTCGGGCATATTTTTCAATTAGGGCAAAAATACAGTGCGTCCATGAACGCGGCTGTGCAGGATGCCGACGGAAAAAAACAATTCTTGTGGATGGGATGTTACGGTATTGGAATTAGTCGGATCCTCGCCGCAGCAATTGAACAATTATCTGACGGTGAACGCATTTCATGGCCAGAGGCTATAGCACCGTTCTCGGTGACCCTCATTGCGTTAGATATACATCGTGAGGCACAAGTCAAAAAAGCAGTTGAAGATATTTACCACCAATTGCTCCCTCATACCAGCATCTTATTAGATGATAGTGAAGAGCGTCCCGGCGTCAAGTTCGCAAACATGGAACTCATCGGCATCCCCCATAGGGTCATTATCAGTCGACGGACAATGGATAAGGGCGTAGTGGAGTACCAATCGCTAACGGGAAAAGTACAGAAAATTCCGCTGAGCGACATTACCCAATACTTACTCGATCAGCTCCAATAGTATTGCATCCAAGCCTACCCTGCCGCCGAATCAGCCCGCACAATATGCTACAATAAATAATTATTGGGTTAGATCATTGACCCAATACGCTGTGCCTCACTTATACCGAACAAAAATCTGATAGCAAGACAAAACATGATTAAACAGCGAACTATACACAATTCCATTAGTGCAACCGGTGTCGGTCTGCATAGTGGCGAACATGTTTTCATGCGCCTCTTACCCGCACCACCCAATAACGGTATTGTATTTCGCCGCATTGATGTCGATCCCGTAGTGAGTATTCCGGCAATGGCAAAAAATGTTACCAATACCATGATGTCTACAACGCTCGGCAAAGACGGTTGTACAGTCTCCACCGTGGAGCACTTAATTTCTGCCCTTGCCGGCATGGGGATAGATAATATTTATGTAGATTTAGATCACTCAGAAATTCCCATTATGGACGGTAGTGCGTGGCCGTTTATTTTCCTTATCCAATCCGCTGGCATACGCGAACAAAACGCCAACAAAAAATTTATGTGTATTACAAAAACAATATCGGTGCAACAGGACGATAAATACGCCAGTTTTTGTCCCTCTAATCGTTTAGAAATCAGCTTTACCATTAATTTTGATCATCCCGCTTTTACCGAAGAAGTGCTTTCCGTTGATATCAATTTTTCTACTATTTCTTTTGTGAAAGAAATTTGTCGTGCGCGCACTTTTGGTTTTCTTAAGGATGTCGATAAATTGAAAAGGCAAGGATTAGCCAAAGGCGGGTCGATAGATAATTCCATAGTATTAGATACAACCAAAATAGTGAATAAAGAGATCATGCGTTACAAGAATGAATTTGTCAAGCACAAAATATTAGACGCCGTCGGCGATCTATATTTGCTTGGCGGCACAGTCATTGGTAAATATCAGGCTTACAAATCTGGACATGCCTTAAATAACAATTTGTTATTAAAATTGATGGAACATGAGGATGCTTGGGAAATCCGCACTTACGATTCGTACAAAGATATACCGATTATTTATTCACCATTATAGTTATTAACTATAATGAACTATAGTCGTTTAATTATTGTATAATATTGACTTGCTATGAAATTGATGTTATTTAAAAATAACGGATCGCTGTTGCTGCAGATCAAAAACCATCAGCTGTATTATTGGTTTGCGGCTGTGGGAGGGATTAGTGTGTTGGCGTTAGTCACTATCGGTTTATCCTACACGCCTTTGCTCAATCTTTCACACAATCAAGATGTTGCGAAAACTGTAGAAAAGCACTTAACCAAGCAGGAAAAAGTCATCGCAGAATTGTTCGAAAATACCCAACGGACACGCATCGCAATGATTCAAAAAATGGCGGATCTGTATGCACAGATTATCCGGCTGAATGCATTAGGAGAGCATCTTGCCAAGATTGCGGACATTCAGGGTAAATTTGATTTAAGCGTACCGCCGCCACTCGGTGGAAATCAACCATCTCACTTTACTGAAGATTCTACCGATATAGATGCTCTCCTCAATAGATTAGAAGCCAAAATTATTCAAACTCGCTCGCAAATTAGCATTCTCAGTAGTATTCTCACCAATACACACTACAATCGGGCAACTGCACTCAATGGATATCCGGTCAAAAGTGGTTGGATTTCATCACATTACGGTTATCGGATTGACCCTTTCAGCAGTCAACGTAGCCTGCATCATGGGGTTGATTTTGTGGGGCAGTATGGGTCGCCCATTACCGCCATTGCATCGGGTATTGTTATTCGCGCTGAACGATATAAAGGATACGGTTTATGTATCGATGTCGATCACCGTAATGGATTTATTACCCGCTATGCACATAATAGTGAGAATATCGTTGCCAAAGGCGATGTTGTTGAAAAAGGACAAACGATTGCCCGTATGGGTAATACAGGGCGTTCCACCGGAACCCACTTGCATTTTGAAGTGCGACGGACAGGATCTTTCCGCTCCAGGTCAGTTAATCCTATGCACTATTTACAAGCACAGCAGAAATAACACGGTCACGCGCATTCCATCGCGCTAAATGATCCATTCACCATCGCCTTGATTGGATATCAATAAACATGGGTATAATCAGACAAATCTTCGGCAACCGTAATGACCGACAGTTACGGCGCTTACGCCCGTTAGTACAACAAATCAATGAGTACAAAACACCTTTACACAATAAAAAAGATGACCAATTAAAAACGATGAGTGCGGCACTGCGTGAACGTGCCCAATCTGGAGAATCTTTAACGACATTATTACCCGAAACATTTGCCTTAGTGCGTGAAGCCGCCACGCGCACCATCGACATGACGCATTATGATGTGCAATTGTTAGGCGGTATTGCCTTACATAAGGGGCACATTGCCGAGATGGGCACCGGCGAAGGAAAAACATTAGTGGCGACTCTGTCGATTAGTTTGAATGCATTAATGGGTCAAGGCGTGCATTTAGTAACGGTCAATCACTATTTAGCAGAACGCGATGCACAATGGATGCGCCCATTGTATGAATTTTTAGGATTGAGTTTAGGGGTGATCTTGCCCGATCAGCCGCGCGAAGAGCGGGAAGCAGCATATCGAGCGGATATTACCTACGGAACCAACAATGAATTTGGATTTGATTATTTACGCGACAATATGGTATTCCGCCACACGGATAAAGTACAACGCGGACACTATTACGCCATTATTGATGAAGTCGATTCCATCTTGATTGATGAAGCCCGCACCCCTTTGATTATTTCTGGGGCGGCGGCAGATAGTTCACGTTTATACCGCCATATTGATCGGTTAGCGACAGATCTCTATCGCCGTAATGCAAAGGAAAATATCTTTACGGTGGATGAAAAACAACGACAAGTCGAACTCACCGAAGAGGGACATCAAAAAGTAGAAAATTGGCTGACCCAGCAAAATTTGTTACAAAAAAATGATAGTTTATACGCTCCAAGTAACCTCAATTTACTCCACCATGTTCAGTCTGCGTTGCGCGCATACACATTATTTAATAAAGACATAGAATACATTGTGCAAGCCGACCAAGTCGTCTTGATTGACGAACACACTGGACGGACTATGCCGGGCAGACGTTTGTCGGAAGGATTACATCAAGCAATTGAAGCAAAAGAACGCGTTACAGTTCAACATGAAAGTCAAACCCTCGCTTCGATTACATTTCAGAACTATTTTCGCCAATATGACAAGCTAGCCGGCATGACCGGCACAGCGGATACAGAAGCGGCAGAATTTCATCAAATATACAATTTAGATGTCCTCGTTATTCCTCCGAACAAACCGACTCAACGCACCGATCGCAATGATTTAGTGTATATGACCACACAAGAAAAAATGGATGCCATCATTAAAAGCATTAAAGAATGTATGAGCGCAGATGCTCCCGTTTTAGTGGGCACTGCATCCATTGAAACTTCCGAACTCTTATCCGCATTGCTTAAAAAAAACAAAATTGTCCATAAAGTGCTCAATGCGAAATACCACCGTCAAGAGGCAGAAATTATTGCCCAAGCTGGGATACCCAAAACTGTCACCATTGCCACTAACATGGCGGGGCGCGGTACAGACATTATTTTAGGCGGAAATCCCAACTTAGAAATAGCCAAGATTAACCATGATGACCCACAGCGAAAACAGAAAGAAGAAGTGGCATGGCAAGAGTGGCAGCAACAACACGACCGAGTTATTGCTGCAGGCGGTTTGCATATTTTAGGGACAGAAAGACATGAATCACGGCGTATTGATAACCAATTACGTGGGCGCGCTGGGAGGCAAGGTGATCCAGGAGCCACCCGTTTTTATATTTCCTTAGAGGATGATTTAATGCGCATTTTTGCCTCAGAACGAGTGAAAGGATTTATGCAGGGGTTGGGCATGGAAAAAGATGAACCCATCGAACATCGCATGGTGACTAACGCAATTGAGCGCGCACAGAAAAAAATTGAAAATCGCAATTTTAATATCCGCAAACGATTATTAGAATACGATGATGTCGCCAACGAACAGCGTCAAGTCATTTATCAACAACGCAATGAATTATTATTTGCAGACAACTTATCTGATAGTGTTGCCTCAATTCGTCACGAAGTCATCACACAAATGATTGCGCAATATATTCCACCGGAATTAGCCGAACAATGGGATATTCCATTATTGGAAAAACGTATGATCAGTGAGTTTGGTTTACAATTGCCTATCCAGCAATGGACGAACACCGATGATGAATATCCTGATGCTGATCAATTGAATGAACGGATTCAGTCAGCAGTAACCCAATATTGGCACGAAAAAATAGCACCTTTGCAAGAATCCGCAAGTGAATTTGAGAAATACCTTATGCTCAATGTTTTAGACATGCATTGGAAAACTCACCTCAATCGTATTGACCATTTGCGCCATAGCATTCACCTGCGCGCATATGCGCAACGCAATCCGATGCAAGAGTATAAACGTGAATCCTTTTCTTTCTTTGCTCAGATGTTGCAAGACATAAAATACGAGTTTGTGCGTGCTTTCATGCGTATACGCATATCCGCCGACACTGCATTGCAACAAGAAAATAAGTCAGTAAACGAACAAAATAATATGCAATTACAGCACCAATCCACATCGGGATACACCGAATCAAACAGTGAGCGCTCAGCAAAACCTCAGACATCGCAACGCGTAGGAAAAAAAATAGGGCGCAACGATCCTTGCCCCTGTGGATCTGGTAAAAAATATAAACATTGCCATGGTCGCACAGCACCGACCTAAATCATCCCGTCCAATGGGAAAAATCAGTGGTGTCACTTGGGGGGTGGCAACAATTCCACCAGCACAGCGTCCCAATCTTGCCGTATCTGAAATCGTCTCGGGATCCACCGTTGCCGCAGTGTTTACCCAAAACCGCTGCCCTGCGGCGCCGGTGATTGTCGGCAAAAAACATCTTGCGCTGACGACCCCGCGCTATCTTATGGTAAATAGTGGCAATGCTAACTGCGCGACTGGAGAGCACGGAATACAGGATACCATTGCTTGTTGCACGGCGCTCGCCCAGTTAACTGACATCCCTGCCCATGCCGTCTTACCACTATCAACAGGAAAAATAGGGATACCACTTCCTCGCACTGAATTGATTGCCGAATTACCCGTCGCACTCAATAATGCAACGACAAATAGCTGGGACAAAGCAGCGCAAGCCATTATGACCACCGATACGCACAAAAAAATTGTCAGTATGCCCATCCAACACGACGATCATGTCCTAACGATCACCGGTATCGCTAAAGGATCTGGAATGATCCGCCCAGATATGGCGACCATGCTCGCTTTCATCGCCACCGATGCAATCGTCCCACAATCTCTTACCCAATCTTTACTACAAGATGCAGTCGCTCCATCATTCAATGCTATCACTGTGGATGGCGATACATCCACTAATGATAGCTGTGTATTTATTGCTACTGGGCAGTCGGGTATTCAACCGCCACGCACTATCATTGCCGAAGCCCTCAATCAAGTATGCAATGAATTAGCACAGCAGATAATGTCAGACGGTGAAGGGATTACTCGCGTCATCACTATCGCTGTAACTGGCGGAAAAAACCACGCCGAATGCCGCACAATTGCATATGCTGTTGCTGAATCGCCATTGGTGAAAGCCGCGTTTTATAGCACAACTCCCGAGTGGGGGCGAATATTAGCTGCGATAGGGAAGGTGGCGCCGCACAGATTTGATCCCACACGTCTGCAAATTGATATCGGCACCACCACCGTGTTCACCAACGGAGCACGGGTGGATAACCCTGTGGCAATAGAGAGCCAATGGGCAGCACGGACTCCACATTTACATATCCACCTTGGTCGTGGTACAGCAAATGCTACCGTGTGGGGAGGGAATCTATCGCCCGAATATATTCGCATCAACACCCAACCCGAATAAAGTGGTGCATCCGTAATTTTATGTGGCGGTCTTTCATATGACTTTACAACACGATCAACGCATTGATTCATCTTTGCCGTTGCGCTCAGTATGCATTGCTTTATTGACCGTATCGGACACGCGTGATCACAATAGTGATCGCTCGGGAGATTTGCTGGCCGCTCGTATTACGAAAGCAGGGCATCAGATGATAGATCGGCAAATCGTCACCGATAATATTGAGAAAATTCGGCATATTGTGTGTGCGTGGATTGAGGCACCCGCAGTAGAAGCGATCATCACGACTGGTGGCACCGGCTTTGCCCCCCAAGATGTAACTCCCGAAGCAATTGAACCCTTATTTGAGAAAAAAATGAACGGGTTTGCCACAATTTTTCATCAAATGAGCTACCGAAAAATCGGCTTGTCTACTTTACAATCCCGTAGCACAGCGGGATTCGCTAACGGCACTTTTATTTTTTGTCTGCCTGGATCACCCAGTGCCGTCCAAGATGGGTGGGATCAAATTCTTTCTTGGCAGTTGGACTCTCGTTATCGTCCATGCAATTTAACCGAATTGATTTCTCCGTCACATGAGTCCGATTCGCCTCCTTGATCTGTGAGGTGCTTTATTGGTTTGTATGCGCTATACAATATAATATAACTCTAGCTTACTTATCACCGTTGCTTAATAGTCGTGGCTAAAACGCTTTTTAAAAAATCCCCGCGTAAATGGAATATCATGCGCTTTTTTATTGCTGGGATATGGAGAAGTTTTCTGACTGGCTTTGCAGGAAGCGTATGCATTTTGGCTGGTGCGTGGCTATATATTGCCCCCACTTTACCCAGTGTTACGGTATTAAACGACATGCAGTTGCAAACGCCACTACAGATTTTCACTCGTGACGGCTTATTGATTGGCGAATTTGGTGAAAAGCGGCGCATACCGATTAACTACAAAGATGTACCACTTTTATTAATTCAAGCCATTATCGCCGCTGAAGATAATCGCTTCCAATCACATATCGGTATAGATATTTGGGGATTATTTCGTGCATTTCATGAATTTCTGCAAAGTGGAAGGATTCAAAGCGGCGGGAGTACCATCACTATGCAAGTCGCGCGCAACTATTTTTTATCGCGCGAGAAAACTTTAGCGCGCAAATTAAATGAAATATACCTCGCTTTGAAAATTGAACGCAGCCTTAGTAAGTCACAGATTTTAGATTTATATGTCAACAAAATTTATTTAGGTAAGCGAGCTTATGGTGTAGCCTCCGCAGCACAAATCTATTATGGCAAACCGTTAAGCGATCTCAACCTCGCTCAATTCGCCATGTTAGCAGGCTTACCGAAAGCACCATCGCGATACAATCCACTCACCGCACCTTCCCGATCTTTAGAACGGCGCAACTGGATTTTGCGGCGCATGCACGACCTGAAATACATTGATGGAATTGCTTACGATTCTGCGGCCGCCCAACCTATGACTGCAGGGCAACACACAACACAATTAGACTTACATGCACCACATATTGCAGAAATGGTGCGCGCTGAGTTGCTCAGTTTATTCGGCACTGAAGTTTATACCCACGGTTATCGCGTTTTTACCACTGTGGAGAGCACAATACAAAAAACTGCGGAGCGAGCAGTATTAAATGGGTTACAAGATTACAACCGGCGGCATGGATATCAGGGAGCGGAGGCAAATGTTCCCCCACCAGACCCCGGACATACCGAGAACGAAAAGAAAAAGCATTGGCTGAGTCAACTCGCCAATTTTCACAATATTAATATCTGGGAAGTCGCGGTCGTCACGAAAATAAATGACGATTCATTCACTGCTTTCTTGAAAAATGGCACAGAGGCGATCGTAGATAAAAAATCGGAATGGCAAAAAATACGCCCCTACATTAACGAAAATCAAGTTGGTACACCATACCGCCATTTATCTGAGTTTATCACCATAGGTGATGTTATTCGCTTAGTAGCAGACGAAAAAGGACTGTGGCAACTATCGCAACTTCCCAAAGTGCAAGCGGCTTTAGTCGCCTTAGATAACCATAATGGTGCAATCAGGGGGCTCATTGGTGGATTTAATTTCAAAGAGAACAAATTTAACCGCATTACCCAAGCCGAACGACAAACGGGCTCTATTTTCAAGCCCCTTTTATACGGTACTGCGCTCGCCAACAATTTCACCGCCGCCAGCATTCTGACCGATGCGCCGATTGTATTTGCGGATGACAATATAGAATCCACTTGGCGTCCGCGAAACGATAGCGGTGATTTTATTGGTCAATTGCGTTTGCGCCAAGCACTCTACCGTTCACGCAATCTAGCATCAATCCGTCTCCTAAAAGAATTAACTGTTGGTAAAGTAAGCGAATACGCCAAACGTTTTGAAATTGATACAAGTAAATTTCCGCGCGATCTCTCTCTGGCGTTAGGCTCACATGCGATGAGCCCGATGAAAATCACTCGGTCTTTTACTGTGTTTGCCAATGGGGGTTATTTGGTTCAACCACACTTATTATTGCGCATAGAGAATTTAGATGGCGATGTTATCTACCAACCCACAGTGAAAAACATTCCTGCCAATGCGCCCACAATCACCACTCCCGATAGCGAATCTGCTTCATTGATCGCTAACAGAACGCCTATCAGCGGCGATCAGCCCGTTACGGCAGATAATAATAATGCACTAAAACGCATTATAGATGAGCGAGAATCTTACATTATGCATACGATATTGCAAGATGTCATCCGCAAAGGCACGGGGCGAAAAGCACGTATATTGAAGAGAAGAGAACTCGCTGGCAAAACCGGCACCACTAACGGACCGACCGATGCGTGGTTTACCGGATACAATTCCTCTATAACCGCCACTGCTTGGGTTGGCTTTGATGATAATCGCCCGCTTGGAAATGCCGAATACGGGGGGAAAACTGCCCTGCCTATTTGGATAGAATTTATGGGGACAGTTTTTGATGGCACGCCAGACATTCCCCGTAAATTTCCTGACGGTATGATATCGGTCAAAACTCCATCCTCAAGACACATTGCATCCGAGAGTCACATCAGTGATTTTTTTGAAATTTACCGTAAAGAAAATAGCCCGCAATTGAGCGATATGCGCCTTACTCGTCCATCTCCTACACAAGCCATCAATGTAGAAGACGAGCTGATTAAAGAATTATTTTGAGCACTGGGTTGCGCAAATTTTTTTCGCTATCCAGCATACAATATATCACAATTTTTGCGCCAACATCTTTCGCATCATCCACATAGCCCATAATAATGCTCTGTATCATTGTGGTGCCGAAGGCCGGACTTGAACCGGCACGGCTTGCGCCACTACCCCCTCAAGATAGCGTGTCTACCAATTCCACCACTTCGGCTCAATAGAAAAACTTATTTGGATTGAGTATCGTCGCTTTGCGGTGATTCGGGAACATCACCCACAGGGTCAGCAAGTTCAGTATCGCTCAACGGGATATCCGATGCAGGTGCAGCATCCATAGTGGCGGGGGCACTGGGGATATCAATATCCAACAAACCCGCGTCACGAAAGCGGTTGCCCGCTAAGACGGCAATTATAAAACAACTGGTAAACATGATAATCACTAAAGCGGTAATCACTTTGGTGAGGAAATCGGTACCGCCGCCGGGACCGAATAAGGCTTGTGAGCCACCACCACCAAATGACGCTCCTATATCTGCACCCTTACCGCGATGCAACAAAATTAGCCCCACCACCGTTACGGCACTCAAAACGAATATGATAATAAATATTTGTTCCATTTTACCTCTATTTTTTTTTATTCAACTGGTCAATAATGTGCGCACGCGCTTTTGGCAATCGCCACAAATTCACTGCTCTTGAGCGAGCTACCGCCCACTAAAACCCCATCCACTTGCGGAATGGACAATATCGCATCGGCATTATCTGCATTGACGCTCCCACCATACAGCACGGCTATCTTACACTCATTGGCTTGTTGTGCTAACCACTTGTGGATAACTTCATGCATTTGCATAATTTGTTTAGGGGTCGCCGCCTTGCCACTCCCAATTGCCCATACTGGCTCATAAGCGATCATGATATGTTGCGGGAACGGTATATGAGCCAACCCCACGGTTAATTGCTGGGTAATCACTTCAAAAATATCACCGTTCTCTCGCTGAGTTTTCGTTTCACCCACACACAAGATTGGACACAAGTGAGATAAAATGGCACATTGCATTTTAGCGGCAATGAGTGTGTCATCTTCACCGTAGGTATGTCGCCGTTCTGAATGACCAACAATGACATAACGACACCCCATATCCACAAGCATACTCGCAGAAATTTCGCCTGTATGGGCTCCATTGTCCGCACGGGCAACATTTTGGGCGCCATAGCCCATAGTGCTTTCACGCAAGATTTCGCGCACCAACCACAAATAAGTGTTGGGAGGAAAAAGAGCAACATTATTACACTCCCCTAAATCGGCAACGATCTCAGAGGTTAAGGTGCGCAATTGTGCCGCATCACCATTCATTTTCCAGTTGCCAGCGACAAATTTTGCTTTATTGTTTCCTATCATTTAGTATTTTGACTCACTTTCTTGCCAACTCATTATATATGGATTGGGGGTAAGAAATAGTTGGACACAGAAATATGTACTCTCCATAACCTGTGCATCCATTATTCATTATTCCATTGTACTGCACTCAATGGCAATAAATGCTTTACTTGAGAACAAAGAATCTATGCCGCACGATATACAACAGTATGCCGATACAAATGAGGATGACGCCCCCTAAAGCGATCCATTGCCAATGAATTTGTGGGTAATTCATTGAGTTACCGATAAAATAGCCCGGCAAAATATATATAGGCGCCCATAAGAATCCAGATAACATATCGACGAATAAAAATAGACCTAAACGCATCCCCATTGTGCCAGCGACAAATGGTGCGACAGGGCGCAATGGACCAATAAAGCGCGCCGCAAAAACTGCCAACCAACCATAGCTGCGCGTAAATTTCTCCATTTTTACCACCCACTCCCAATCCAGCATTGCCTGAAAAAACCGCCCACCGCGCACATAATACCCCAACCAATAGCTCGTAGCATTGCCTAGCCCTCCACCGACGTAGGTGCAAATGAGAACCCACCATATATTGATCTCCGACAAACCAGCGGCAAATCCCCCTATGGTAAGCAGAACCACGCCCGGAATAAAAATACCGACAATGGCGAAACATTCGGCGAAAGCCATGATAATGATCGCCCATAAAATGTAATCCGCATGTTCGTTCAGCCATGCAAACAACAACGATTGCTGAATAATGTCAGGATCCATTTTTTATAACGGGAATAATTGCAAATTTTTCAAACTAGCGTATACCCTTTGCCCTATGCTTAAGCGAATTTGCTGGCAAATTTTATTCGGCACCCGTGATAATAGAGTTTGTTTCCCTAACTGCAGAATCAATAATGTATCCATTGTGGCAAGCGGAATCATCGCCGATATTGTCGTGGGGAAAGTATTGAGAAAACTCGTCTGTCGAACCATCGCCAATGATATATGTACTTCTTGCGCCAGTACAGGAATACGCACTCTTTTCATCGATTGAAGAGAAGCGCCAGCAATAAAGAGAGTGAAACCATCGATTAACTCAATTGCATTCAATTGGTGGAGTGCATCATAACGCAACACAGTGCCGTATAAAACAGAAAAAAGATCATCGCTATTCAGCGCGGCAATATCGCCTCCTGTAGTGATCTCGGTTAAAGAGCCGTATGCTAGTATTTTACCTTCTTTTATAAGTGCTAAGTCATCAGCAAACAATATCACCTCACGAATATCATGACTGATATATAAAAAAGGAATAGCCAATCTTTGTTGCATTTCTTCCAATACCGATAGTAACTGCCACTTGGATTCTCCATCTAACCCCGTTAAAGGTTCATCAAGCAACAACAAGCGCGGTGCGCGCAATAATGTCCGCGCCAATGCAACACGGCGACATTGTCCGCCTGAGAGGTGTGTGGGATAGCGCGACAACAAATGATGGATGCCCGTTAATGACGCAATTTCCTCTATATCCAGATGAATAGGCAACACTTTTCGTCTACTGGCATACTGCAAATTACCCTGCACGGTTAAATGCGGAAATAAGCGTGATTCTTGAAAAACACACCCCACTCCACGCAAATGCGGCGGGACAAACACTTGATCATTTTGCCATACCTCACCATCAAAACGAATATAGCTATCATGCTGTCCGCGCTCCAAACCGGCTAAAAAATGCAAAAAGAGAGTTTTACCCGCTCCCGAGGGGCCATAAAGAGCAGTTTTACCGCCTCTAATATTGAGGGTACAATTGAGCGTAAAAGTACTGACATTGGTCAACACTTTCGGCAACATTGCGCGGGTAACCAAGCGAGCAGGGTCAGTGCCGGTCAATTTTTTGGCGGGCAACATAAATACAAAACAACAATATAAATGAAAAAATAACTAATATGGATGCTATCGTATGTGCCCGTGCATATTCAGTCATTTCAACATATTCATATAAAGCAATAGACAATACTCTAGTCTCTTCTGGGATACTCCCGCCAATCATCAACACGATTCCAAACTCTCCAATCGTATGAGCAAACCCTAAACTTGCCGCAACGAGAACGCTGCGCCATACAGATGGTAGCACTAAGTTGAAAAAACGTTGCGTGGGTGATGCCCCCAAAACAGCAGCAGCGTCAAGTAATTTATTGGGAAATTGTGTAAATGCTGCTTGAATAGGTTGCACAACAAATGGGAGGGAATACAATACCGATCCCACAACCAAGCCACTAAAACTAAATGCCAAAGTGTGTCCCGTCACAGACAACCACATTTGCCCTAGGAGAGTGGTCGGTGCAAAAATAACTAATAAATAGAAACCAACGACTGTAGGCGGTAAAACTAAGGGTAAGGCGACCACTGCTTCCACGATCCCCCGATACACAACAGTTTGACATCGGGCAAGCCACCACGCTAATGGTATGCTAATGAATAGTAAGATACAAGTACTAACTGACGCCAATTGTAGCGTTAAAATCAGCGCACTCCAGATATTCACCGATAGCCGCTACTATAGATAACACTCCGTACCTCGTCTGAACGCATAAACTCCCAAAATGCAACTGCTATTGGGCGCTTAGTTAAGCGGACCATTTCCTGTTGGAGGGGAGAATGTAAACCGGGGGCGACAGGCCAATGAGGCGGTAATTTTTCTTGCTGTAAAATTTGCGCCATTGAAACAAATCCCGCTTGGGCATTGCCACTGGCAATAAAATGATTGACTTGACCAATATTATTACCGGTAATAATTTTCGATTGCACCGCATGTTGAATACCTAATGCGTGCAATGTTTCCAATGTAGCGCGACCGTATGGCGCCAAATGATGGTTCGCTATAGCGATATGTTTCACTTCGGGGCGCAATAGTAAAGGGGGAGCAAATGGGGTCGCCAATTTTTCTACATGGCGGGCGAAGAGTAACACTAATTGCCCCTCGGCATAACGCACGCGCGTATTCGCAAGCGCAATGCCCCGCTGTTCCAGCCGGCGAGGAAAGACACTATCCGCCGAGAGAAAAATATCAAACGGCGCTCCATTGAGAATATAAGCAAACAAGGCACCACTTGCCGCACTGCTCACACGCACCTGCACATTCTTTTGTTTGCGCGTAAACAAAAGAGCAATTTTCTCTAAAGTGTGTTTGAAATTACTCGCCACGGCGATACGCACCTTTTCAGTGGGGGAAGTATTTGTCGTTTGAGGTGCATTGGAAGCTGTGTGCGTCGTATCTTTGGTGACAGCGAGTGCATGTGGCACAGCAACCAGCAACGCAATGTATACAATTACAAACAGTCTAAACAGCATCTCGCCGTCCTAAGCACCACAAATGAATGTGCTGTGCACCGCCGTTCGCCAAACAATTTGCCAACGCCGATATGGTGGACCCTGTGGTCACTACATCGTCCACAATTGCTATTTTGTGAGGAAGTGGCGCGCGGCAGACAAATGCTCCCTTGACATTACGCCGACGTGCCTGAATGTTCAATTGCGCTTGTGGGGAAGTCGCCCGCAATCGTTTCGCTAAGCGAGGAGCATAGGTAATATTGAGGCGATGCGATAATACGCGGGCAATTTCATTACTTTGATTAAAACCGCGCTCTATACTTCTGCGCCAATGCAATGGCACAGGGATGATAGCTTGTGGCAATTCAGTAGGATGATAGGCATGGGTGATTTTGCGGGCTAACAGCTGACTCAAATGGTATCCTTCCGTCAAGCCAGCGGCATACTTAAACTTTTGTACGAGTAAAGATACCGTTCTATCGTAACAACACAACGCAACACAACGCTCGACTCGCCAATTCATTGTGCGACAATTCCCACACTTTTCCGCCATGACACCCTGAGGTAAAGATAATCCACAGCGCGGGCATGGGTTGGGTATCGTCGCCAGTGCATTTTGACAAGAGACACAAATATCGGGAGAATGGATATCAATTGCCGCTTTGCAAATGATACAAACAGAAACTTGTAAAGAAAGCATAATTGAATGATCCGGCGGTGAATATTTGATTTAAGGAAGCGTATTTGTTATATTGCATAGTGGCATATTTGCCTCTATTTTATCGCAGATTGATCCATACAAAAAGAACTAATTATAGTGCGGAGTGTAGCTCAGCTTGGTAGAGCACTGCCTTCGGGAGGCAGGGGGCGGAGGTTCAAATCCTCTCACTCCGACCACTGCGGCAGATAGCGCTATGCGAAAAATTAAATTACCCACTGTAAAAGGCGTCATGCTATTGCGGTGTACGGCGGGGCGAAATTTTTTGAGTTTTAATGTGCACGATGGTTGCGCAATTGCGTTGATGGAACCACGGCACACATCAATACAACTACCGTTGCGCAAACCAAGTGCGGCTATCTAGGATACGGTGGCGGTGACGAATTTCTAAATACAGCCGCGGATCGTTTTGACCACCCGTGCGACCTACGATCGCAATGGGCTCACCCTCTTGAACTTGTGCCCCTTCATCAAACAAAAGGCCTTGGTTGTGGGCATATAAACTGAAATAATCATCGCCGTGGTCAATAATCAGTAGCAACCCATAATACTTTAACCAGTCGGCAAGGATGACTGTCCCGCTATGCACTGCTCGCACAACCGCTCCTTCATCTGCCATAATGGTCACTCCGCGAATCAAGCGGTTATCGTTATAATGATGCGTGCGGTGACCTAGGGTTGGCCAATTGAGTTTGCCTTTCTGTGTGGAAAATGACGGAACATTCACAATGCGCACCGATGGCGTGCTGGAGCGTAAAATCTCCCGCAATCGTCGCCGCGATTCGCTTAAGGCATTTTGTTTGCTTGCCGTCTCTTGCCGCAATGCCCGCAATAATTCACTTTGTGCACGTTTACTCTGCTCCATAGCAGCATAATTATCATGCACTTGGCGATGGCGTTCCTGTTGTGTGCGAAGAGTACGTGCCGCTTCTATCTTTAATTGTCGTAAAACCATAATTTGTTTGCGATAGCGATCAATATTTTCTTGACTCGCCCGACTGAAATAATCGTAATATACCGATAGTCGCCCGACACTTTTAATAGACTGTTGGTTGAGGAGTAGCTTAATTTTTCCTTCTCGCCCGATGCGCCACGCATCGCGGAGTGCGTAACCGATATTGTGTTGCTGGTTGCGAACGAGTCGTTGCAGCGATTGTTTTTTGCTTTCAACCTGCTTCAGACGTTGGGCATTTTGACGAATTCGTTTTTTAAGGCGCCGTATGAGTTGATCTAACTTGGCAATTTTGAGCTCTATCTGTTGTAAATCCCGATAAACCCGATTTTGCACATCCATGTCGTAGACAATATCGGCCTCTAATTGCTTTATGTTGTCCTCTATTTGCTGCGTATTTTCCGCAGTCACCCACGCACTCAGCAGGCACACACACCAGCCGCCCACATAGCGCATATTCATCATAGATGTTTAGGGCAAACGAATCAAAGAACGTCCGGTCATTTCTGCCGGTTGCTTTATTTCCATCAAAGCTAGTATAGATGGCGCTAAATCAGATAACTGCCCCCCATCAGATAAAGAAAGGGAACGGTCGCCAACATAAATCATCGGAACAAGTGAGCAGGTATGCGCAGTATGCGGTTGCTGGTTATCTTCATCCAGCATCTTTTCGCAATTACCATGATCAGCAGTAATAATCGCATCCCCTCCGCTATCACGCAATGCACTCACCACACGCCCTAAACAATGATCTATAGTTTCTACCGCTTTTATTGTCGCATCCATGTTCCCTGTGTGCCCCACCATATCACCATTAGCGTAGTTACAAATAATGAGATCATATTGCTTGCCGCGAATTGCCTCAACCAAATGATCGGTCACCGCAATGGCGCTCATTTCAGGCTGTAGATCATAAGTCGCTACGCGGGGTGACGGGATGAGTTTGCGCTCTTCACCCGCAAACAACACTTCGCTACCGCCGTTAAAAAAGAAGGTTACATGGGCATATTTTTCTGTTTCTGCAATCCGTAATTGCGTTTTTCCCAACGCGCCTATATATTCACCGAGTGAATTATGAATGGTTTCATCGGGGAAAGCACAGAGCACATCAAAATTTTTATCGTAATCCCCCATAGTCAAAAATTGTGCTAAATTGGGGCATTGAGGGCGAACAAAGGGAGAAAAATCATTTTCAATAAAAGCACGCGTGATCTGCTTGGCGCGGTCGGCGCGAAAATTCATAAATATCACTAAATCACCGTCTTCTATGGCCGCCGGCTCGCCAATGCGCGTGGGTTTGACAAATTCATCATTTTCACCGCGCTGATATGCCTGCTGGAGTGCATCTACTGGATCAGGGGCACTATATTCGCCTATTCCTTGAGTTAATAAACGATAAGCCATCTCAGTGCGTTCCCAGCGGTTATCGCGATCCATAGCATAATAGCGTCCACAAATGGATGCGATACGCGCATCGGGTAACAGGCAACAATATTCATGCATCTTCCTTAATGATTTCTCTGCACTCCGTGGCGGGGTGTCGCGACCGTCTAAAAATGCATGGAGGCGTATAATAGGTGTTGCTGGGCGCATTTTGCATGTATCGAGGAGGGCATAAAAATGTTGTTCATGACTATGCACCCCTCCCGGTGACAGCAAACCCATTATATGGAGGGTGTTGCTGGGGTGGAGCGCTTGTAAGGCTTGTATATAAGTTGGGTTGGTCGCCAACTCCCCGCGGTCAATTGCGTTATTGATACGTTGAAGACGATTCGCGACAACCCGTCCAGCACCGATATTCGTATGTCCAATTTCAGAATTACCCATTTGCTGGGGGGGGAGACCCACATATTCTCCCGCAGCCGATATTAAAGTATGCGGGGCAGATTGCCAGAGGTGATCCCACACGGGAGTCGTTGCATGGGCAATGGCATTATGGTCGCGTGTCTCGCTATATCCCCAGCCGTCTAAAATAACAATAAGGTAAGGTTTGGTCATAGAGTGGGGATTATTCAAAATATAATGTTGCTCTAACCTTATTGGCTAAATAGGGGCGACAATTGACAGCAATGGCGTGACGGGCACAGCGCCACACCGCGATATCTTGCCGACTATTGCCCGCATAATCAAATCCGCCTCTACCGTATTTTTCGGTGAGGACTGCCGCTTTACAATTGCCGATAAGATTTTCTTTTTGCGTTGCCAACACATGATCAAATAAATTTAAGTGCTTTGCTAATGTGGTCGCATAAAGATGAGAGCTCCCTGTCGCCATGACCAAGATGCGTCCATTGCGTTTTTGCTCAGTCAACCACGCGAGGAATTTTTTATTATAAGACAAAGAATGCCAATCTAGATGCACTCTTTCGGCAATTTTATTTTTAGTCCATGCGCGCCCCTTGCACAACCATCCATATAGAAGAAAAATATACAACGGATTTTTTTTGCACAGTTTCCACCCACTACTCAACATTAAGTCATTGCGAATAAGCGTGCCGTCTAAATCGACTACCAATACGGGTGGTGGTGTGGATCCTTTATTCATGTCATCATTCATGTCATTTTATCCATTGGGCAGAATGGTATCGGTTTGGTTGCCTTATACAATTTGTTTCTACAATACATCTCAACTATCTCCTTGAGAAAATTGGTAGCTACGGGTGGATTTGAACCACCGACCCCAGCATTATGAATGCTGTGCTCTAACCTGCTGAGCTACGTAGCCCATCACTGCCGAAAAATACCAGAGGCCGGACTCGAACCGGCACGCCCTTACGGGCAATGGATTTTGAGTCCATCGTGTCTGCCAATTTCACCACTCTGGCTCATCTCAATGTATAGATATCATAAAGCTATGTTTATAAAACACATATAGTATAGCAGATTAAATAACTCTGCCGTTTTGTCATAATTTTGGCACAATGTCCATTTAGAATACGGTGGTAATTGCATCGCTCATTACTTTTTATCATTTGTCGAGGAATATTATGGGGTATCTCTACTTAATCGCTTTTTTTTGTATTACGTTCATCAACGGGCACACCGCATTCGCTATAGAAGATGATATGGATGTCGATAGTCGCGGCAATATCAAAATAACGGTCGGCGATAAAGAATTTCAGTTTAATATCGCTGGACGGTTGCAGTGGGATTACGATCACTTTCAAGGTGTTTATAATGCCGGCAAAACTGGAAGCGATACCGAATTACGGCGGGGGCGCATTACCGTTGGCGGAACGGTAGAGCGTAAGTGGAAATACAAGTTGCAATACGACTTTGATGTCGATGGCGCTTCGGATCTGAAAGATGCCTATATCCTCTACGATGGATCCATCGGCGTCAAAATCGGCAAGTATAAATTGCCTTTTAGTTTAGAAGAATTAATTTCTTCTAAACATATACCGAGCATTGAACGCAGTGAAATATTGGGTTGGTTGCGCATCAGTCGCTACAATTTGAATATTCAAGTCGAGCAATATCAGCAAGCATACACTTGGACAGCAGGCTTATATCAAGGGCACCGTGACAATAATGGGGCGATTAAGTATGATATCGGGGGGCGGTTCACTTTTTTGCCATTCTATGAAAAAACGCATTGGCTCCATCTCGGCATCGCGGCACTCAGTGGAGATAGCGGTGATGGAGCAGTGCGCTCACGCTATCGGACAAGGCTGGGGGTGCACACAATTGGCACCCATGCTGGAACACGGCACGAGATATTTGATACAGAAGACCTTGCCGGCAATTACGCCAGTGAATACAACCAAATCGGTTTAGAATTTGCCTATTTGTATGGACCTTTTTCACTGCAAATGGAGTGGATGCAAGGGACGAACGACATGGCTGGCTTGGAAGGGACAAGCAATACCATGAGTGTCGATGTGAGCGGCAACTATGTCTTGCTCACCTACACCTTAACCGGTGAATCACGAACCTACAAAAAAGGTACCCCAGATAAAATCGCAGACGCACACAATACATGGGAATTGATATTGAAAGTAGAAAATGGAGAATTAAAGCATACCGCACAGCAGGCGACAATCTTTGCTACCGCGCAAAGTTACTCCATTACGACTCTCGGTGTTAATTGGTATATCAACAAGAATATGCGTTTTTCTGCCAATTTATTGAACGCGTCTACCGATAATTTTAATCTACCGAGCCAAGTCGAACAAGACGGGAGTGCTCTCTCCATGCGCATCCAATATGCGTTTTGAGAAAACCGAGCACTCTATTGCTTGTCATTGCGGTACATCCAAAGTAAAGTATAGATACTCAAGAGTGTGATCACCAATGCAGCTGTCCAGTAAGGGATAGTGAAATGAATAGTATATGCAATGCCTGCCAGGAATGGTCCTATAACGAAACCCAAACACGCGATGGATGCCGATAGTCCAGCAGCCGCACCTTGTTCAGTGGGAGGCACTTTCAAACTCATGCTGGTGGTAAATCCTGTTTTTGCGAAGCCAAAACCAAAACCGAATAAGAGCATTGCTCCCATCAGTCCCACCTGACTCGTCGATAAAGCGAGCATAATATAACTCAGTGCCATCAGCGGCAAGCCCAGCACCAATAAATTTTTTTCTAGCCTGCGCCAACGGTGGATGAATAGTTGGGATACCATCATCATCAATGCCGATATGATCATAGCGGCGGCAACATGTTGCATAGTGGCAACACCCTCTAACTGTAATACATCTTGGAAATAAAAACTAATTGTCGCCAAAGCCATGCCCACCATACAAAACATAGTCAAACCAATCAATACGATATCGCAATAGCGACGATCGGTAAAACGGAGCATGACTGGTTGGAGCGAGAGTGGCGGTAAATCGGGCAAATAGAGCCATACTATGATGACAATAGCCGCTGCTAATGAAAACGCGATATACACCGGTACTAAAAATCCAAAGTAAGAGGTGTAAATCAATGCAGGTCCGAGCACGAGTCCACATGCAATTCCTGCAGTTAAGAGGCTCATGCCGCGCGTGCGATTATCGTGGGTGGTGATGTCGGCAATATATGCAATAGAAGCTGGGTAAGTTGCCGATATGAGTGCGCTATGCCCGATACGATACAACAACAGCACAGCATAGAGCACACCGCCGCTCAACCATCCAAATAGTCCCATCTGTGCGATGAAGGCAAAAACGATGGCGCCAAGAACATACCCCCCGCTACCGATCAATATGACAGTATAGCGACCGATTGCATCACTATATCGCCCCCAGCGGGAGGTGGCAATAAAGAATGTGAGTGCCGATAAAGAAATGAGCGTCGTCACTTGCACTTCGGCAAAGCCTAACTCCCGCCCCAATATCGGCATAATGCCGTAAAATACTGATTGTCCTGCGTTGACCGCTATAGCGGCAACAAAGAGCAGCCAAAGAATGCGCCGAGACGAATCGGTGTGATGAGCCAAGAAAGGCGATAAATAGGACATTACTGTCGTGACCTACGCAACAGTGTGCAGGATTGATTCCACATCACGAGTAATAATCCCCATAATGCTCCGCTGATCACACCATAAAGATGTGCATCCACCGCGGTCGGAACGCTGAGAAAATTATCTTGGATGCCGCCTTGTGTTTGTTCCCATGCTATTTTAACCACTATGACAACCAATGCTCCTGCCGATAAAATATCTTTTACCCAAAGACGCTGCACGCAAGCAAGGGTTAGTATACCGTGAAGAACGCCTGATAATCCGCCGTATTTTATCAATTCGTCATTCCCCCACCATAATCCAACAGATACACCCAACGAGCAAAACAATAAAATTATGATCCATTCATACCAATCCCATAAGCGCTCTACATACAACCATATAATAATGAGTGCAACTATATTGAGGACGAGATGCCATACATCAAAATGCACTGTATGCCCACTGAACAGCCGCCACCATTCCCCCACCGCTATTTTTTCGCGCCAATATACCCACAACGCCATATCGGCAAATAAAGATGCGTATACGCTCAAGGCGACCACCGTCGCTACAGGAAGCGTTAATTTGAGCTTATGCCACATCTAATATCACCCTGCGTGGGATTCGCACCGCACTTTTATTGCCGATGGAGGCACAATAGCGGGGCAAAAAATGGAATGGCTACGCCTTTATAAACGATTTAAACCAATTATAGCTGGGCAAGCAGTTTTTCTGCGGTACTGACTTCAATTTCACCGCCCTTTTCCGCATTGAGAATCTCAACGACTCCATCTTGTGCAACCAACGAATAACGCCGTGAACGAATGCCTAAGCCGGCAGCGTTCAAATCTAAAGTGACTCCCATCGCTTTTGTCAAATCGGCACTCCCATCGGCGAGCATGAGGATATTCTCTGCATTTTGTTCCTTCATCCACGCGTCCATCACATACACATCATTCACCGAAACACATGCCACTGTATCAATACCCTTTGCTTTGAAGGCATCGTAATGCACGACATAGCCGGGTAAATGGGTCAATGAACACCCTGGAGTAAACGCACCGGGCACGGCAACAAGCACCACTCGCTTTTCAGAAAAAATTTCTGTGGTTGTTATGTCTATTGGGGTGTTGTGTGAACGCATTACTTTTAAGTTTACTGTGGGAATTTTATCGCCAATTTTTATCGTCATTTTGTGCTCCATAATATTGAAAGGGGGTATCAATTTATTATACGCCGATACATACAAAAACTACAAGCAAATTGATGGCGATCATCCGCCGCACGATCGTGCTGGGCATATTTCTCCCATTCAGCCCATTTCACTGGCGGGAAATGAGTATCCCCTTCCACATTGGCATGGACATGCGTTATATAAAGGCGGTCTGCTTGTTCAATTGCCGTTTGGTAAACATGCGCCCCACCGATCACCATGATTTCTTCTTCTGCACTCGTCAACGCTATGGCGACATCTAAGCTGGGCAATGCAATCGCCGGCGATGCGACTTTATCTGGGTGAGCCGTCAGCACTACATTCTTTCTGTTCGGCAAAGCCGCACCCAAAGATTCCCAAGTGATCCGCCCCATCACCATTGTTTTCCCCATAGTGGTGCGCTTAAAATGAGCCAAATCGGCAGGAAGATGCCACGGCAATTGACCGTTGCGTCCAATCACTCCATTGGACGCCATCGCAGCAATGAGTGCCAATTGTGCCATAGGACTACACCGCTACCTGCGCTTTGATATGCGGAAATGGATCATAATGATGTAAAACACAATCTTCGTATTGAAAGTCATCTATATTGGTGATTTGGGGGTTAAGCGACACTTGTGGCAAACCGCGCGGGGTGCGGGCGAGCTGTATAGCCACTTGAGGGAGGTGATTGGTATACAAATGCACATCGCCAAAAGAATGGATGAACTCTCCTAATTTAAGTCCCGTCACTTGGGCAACCATCATGGTCAGCAGTGCGTAAGACGCGATATTGAATGGAACACCCAAAAATAGATCAGCACTCCGTTGATACAACTGGCAAGATAACTTATCTTCGGCAACATAAAATTGAAATAATAAGTGACAGGGTGGTAGCGCCATTTGCGAAAGTTGACTCACATTCCAACTCGAGACAATCAACCTCCTTGAATGGGGATTGTTTTGGATGGATGCAATCACTTGCTTCAGTTGATCAATTGCCCCATTATCGCTGGGCCATGAACGCCATTGGTGACCGTAAATGGGACCTAAATCCCCATGGGCATCTGCCCAATGGTTCCAAATGCTCACCCCATGATCTTGTAGGTAGCGCACATTCGTATCGCCGCGAATAAACCACAATAATTCATAAACAATGGATTGCCAATGGAGTTTCTTCGTGGTTAGTAGTGGAAATCCTTTTGCCAAATCAAAACGGAGTTGATAGCCAAATAAACTGTAACACCCTACCCCAGTACGATCTTTTTTGAATACGCCTTTATTGCGCGCTGTTTGGATCAAATCCAAATAATTATGCATCGGCACTTATCGCGATCGTGACGCTGGAGCGTAGGTCGGATTACGCCACGCGTAGAACAAGGCAACGGCACCGATAATGATCATGGGCAAGCACAATAACTGACCGCGAGTAATCACACCAATAAT
Source organism: Gammaproteobacteria bacterium (assembly GCA_020027215.1). Classification (GTDB taxonomy): domain Bacteria; phylum Pseudomonadota; class Gammaproteobacteria; order JABABF01; family JAHRAO01; genus JAHRAO01. The sequence goes on along the minus strand of JAHRAO010000029.1, from coordinate 18,653 downwards.
ATCAAATCCAATATGACTATCCGGTTCGCGAGCAAATTCCACCAGAAAGCGGAATACGCCATACAAAAAGATAAATGACCCACAAATCATCCACCGTGGGCGGGGACGCCTTGATAACCACACAAATAAAATAATAAAGAGTACGACGCCCTCAAGCAACATCTCATATAATTGTGAAGGATGGCGCGGTAATTGCAGTACATCAGCGGGAAAAACCATCGCCCAAGGCAGATCAGTGGGGCGCCCCCATAACTCTTGCCCAATAAAATTGCCAATCCGCCCTGCCCCTAAACCAATGGGGACGACAGGGGCTGCAAAATCCATCACATCGGCAATATGTATATTGTAGCGGCGTGTAAAGATCCAGATGGCCACTATAGTCCCCAATAAGCCACCATGAAATGACATGCCGCCTTCCCAAACGCGAAATAGCCACAATGGATCTGTAGCCAAGTATTCCAAGTTATAAAAAAATACATAGCCAATACGCGCACCGAGAATAATGCCCAAAGTCATATAAAATACTAAATCATCTACTTGCGGACGCGTCATAACAGAAATGTCGGATTTTGCACGCCGAACCAACAACCACCACCCCACAAAAATGCCCACAAAATACATCACACCATACCAGCGTATAGCCAATGGCCCTAATTGCAATGCAATTGGATCAATAACTGGATAACTCACCATAACAAATATATCCCCACAGCAACTAGTAACAAAGCAAACAATATTTTTAATGTCTTATCATGCATTCGATATACCCATTGTGCACCAAAATGAGAAGTAATAATACTCCCTACGGCAATCCCGCCGACAGCCGGCCAGTAAATATAACCGCTACTCCACTGCGGTAAATGAGCGTTTCCCCACCCAACGATCATATAGGTCACACTCCCAAATACAGCAATGGGAAAGCCGCAACTTGCCGCCGTGCCAATTGCCTGTCGAGCATTTAACCCACACCACATCAGATAAGGAGCAATCAATACGCCGCCACCTATACCAAAAAATGCCGATATACAACCAGCCAGCGCACCAAATCCCAACATCCCCCTATTCACTAAGTGCTGTCTTATCATCTGTGGGCGCCAGTCAATCACTAATTGTAATGCCACTAATAACAAAAACACAGCAAATAGTTGTTTCAGCAATTCACCGCTAATGTCATTCACCACCCAAGCACCTAAAACAGCGCCCACAATTAAACCGGGGGTCAGGCGAGCCATACATTCCCACCGCACTCCTCCCGCACGGTGATGGGTGCGAGTTGCACTCAATGCTGTCACGACAATACACGCTAATGAAGTGCCAATCGCTAAATGCACTGCGATATGCGGAGAAAATTGTTGCCATGCAAAAGAGAAAATTAATAGGGGGACTATAAGCGAACCGCCACCAATACCAAAAAAACCGGCTATAAAACCAATAAAAATGCCCGATAGTCCATATAAAACAAATAAGAACAGGCTCAGTTCAGTCATACAACAAATCTTTCTGGCGCGCAGCGAAATAATTGAGACATGCCCTATACACCGCACGCTTAAATGGAACAACTTGACCCAGCGGGTACCAGTAACTCACCCATTGCCATTGATCAAATTCTGGGCTATTGTGCATATCCAATTGGGGGAGATCGTGGGGCGATTTTAATTGCAACAAAAACCATTTTTGTCGTTGGCCAACTATATCGTGCGCCACGCGACGGCTTTCAGGAATGCGGTATTCTAACCAATTATCCATTTCTCCTAACAAATGCACTTGTTCAGGCTGTAAGCCCACTTCCTCATGCAGTTCGCGATACATTGCCTGTCGCGGTTCCTCGCGTGAATGAATACCTCCTTGAGGCAGTTGCCAACCTTTACCATCAATGCGGTGTCCCCAAAACAGTTGACCCTTATGTGCAAGCAATATGCCGACATTCGGTCTGTAACCGCTATGCATGATACTCACTTTGCCGACAATAACAATTGGCGCATTTGTTGGATAACAGGTTGAGTGTGCGGGCATATGCCTCGCCAATGGTAAAAACTTTCTGCCGCTTGTTCCACTAACATACCTAAACCATCGGAAGTCTCATATACTCCGTGTTGTTTGATCCACGACAAAAACCCTTTCTGTGCGCGCAGTCCATAATTCATATCGTAACAGCGAGTCTGTGGATGGAGTATTGCTTTAGGTAAATTAAGCGGTTTGGTTGGGCTCACCGCATAGATAATCACATCAAATGGGCAATTTAATGAATGCCATGGACAAACTTTGAGCGGAAAGCGTACTGTGCGCTGAATATCAATTGCCCGTTGTAGAGTTCGGTTAGCGAGTGTAATGCTGTGAGGGGAGAGTGAGTGTAAATAGGGCACAATACCACGCGCGGCGCCCCCCGCTCCTAAAACAAGCACTGTAGCGTTGGAAATAGACCACTTCAAATTGTTCGACAAGTCGCGACATAAACCGATGCCGTCTGTATTCCAACCCTTTATTGTGCCGTCTGCTTGACGCTCTAAAGTATTCACTGTACCCAAATTTTGTGCCTCTTCTGTTAAATGATCGGCATAAGTGTAGGCATCATGCTTGAAAGGCTGTGTCACATTAGCGCCTTTCCCATCTGCTGAAAAAAAACTATCGGCAATATGCGCAAAACGATTCAATGCTACTTCTTGTGCACTATAGATTATTTCCTCGCCCGTTTGGGCGGCAAAAGCACGATGGATGTCGGGTGATAAGCTATGAGCAATGGGGTTGCCCCATACGACATAACGATCAGACATCGGTGAGCCAATTGCGTGGAGGGAGGAAATGGCTATATAATTGACTTTCTGGGCTACCGTCTTCAGGACACCAATTATACTGCCAGCGCGCCAGCGGCGGGAGAGACATTAAAATCGATTCAATGCGTCCTTGCGATTGCAAACCAAAGCGTGTTCCCCGGTCATGTAAGAGGTTAAATTCTACATAACGCCCGCGGCGATACAATTGAAAATCACGTTCGCGCTGACCATACGCCATATTTCTGCGCCGTTGCAGAATCGGCACGTACGCGGCAAGATAACTGTCACCCACTTTTTTCCAAAAATCAAAACACCGCGACCAATCCCATTCGTTAAAATCGTCAAAAAAAATACCGCCTATGCCACGCGGTTCTCTACGATGCGGTAAGTAAAAATATTGGTCACACCATTTTTTAAGGCGCGGATAAAGGTCGGGAGCAAATGGCGCACATGCTTCTTGTGCAGTGCTATGCCAATGGCGGCAATCCTCCGCAAAGCCATAATACGGCGTTAAGTCATACCCTCCACCAAACCACCAGTGATTGTCGCCGACCAAAAAAAATCGCAAATTAGCATGCGATGTCGGACAATATGGGTTACGCGGATGCATTACCACAGACACCCCGAGAACACGGAATGGTTGTTGCGCTAAATCGGGGTATCGTTCGGACGCGGTGGACGGAAGCTTTTGCCCTGATACAGATGAATAATTGACTCCCCCTTTTTCAATGACCTCACCTTCGGCAATAATTTTCGCACTGCCACACGCCGATTCGCGATGCCAATTATCATGGACAAACTCTACTGTGCCACCATCTAAACGGAGAATATCATCCTCTATTCTTTGTTGCCATTGCAATAAATATTGCTCTACCGCGGTAATATCAACGGCAGCATTATTGGGAGCGGATGAGGTGGTTGTTTTCGGCATCACAAATTGGGGTCGGGTTGCGGCGCAACCCACAACGACCAGGAACAATATAATCAATCCGTGAATGAAAATTGGTATACACCTGAAAATAAGAGCGGCAGGGAGGCTTTTTATTGATATTTGCCGAAGTAGAAATGATAGGACCACCAAAATATTCACATACACTGCGTAAGAGTGGGTGGTTTGTCACGCGCAAGGCAAGAGTGGAGTGATCACCGCATATCAATTGCGAGGCGAGCCCATTGTGGGGAATGAGCCAAGTGCGTGGACCGGGCCAACTGCGGCGAAGTTTTTGTCTTAACGCTGGGGATAGAGCGTGCATATAGTGGGAGAATTGACTAATATCTGCCGCCACTAAAATAAATCCATAAGATAGCGGGCGATTTTTCAGTTCTAATAAGCGGCGAATAGCACCATCATTATCGGGGTCACAGCTGAGACCCCATATCGATTCGGTGGGGCACGCGATAATCCCCCCATTGCTCAAAACATCAGTAGCATATCCGAGCGGCGACACTGGTCAGTCAATGCATTACAGAGCAGATTGTGCGCTCAAACGTTCTGCTGTTTCGCGTCGTAAATCATTGAGTCTTTTATTGAGTGCACTATCTTTCAAAGCGATAATTTGTGCCGCTAAGTGAGCCGCATTTTGACTTCCTGCCACTCCAATGGAGACAGTCGCCACTGGGACACCCGGAGGCATCTGCACGGTGGAGAGCAAGGCATCCCAACCATTCAAAGTGGAATCCACCGGAATGCCAATGACTGGCTTAACTGTGCGCGCCGCAATTGCTCCCGCTAAATGTGCCGCCATACCTGCGGCAGCAATAAACACTTCGCATCCATTTTTTTCGGCGGTGTGCACATATTTATCCAACAATTGCGGACTCCGATGCGCAGAAATGACACGCACCTCATGCGGAATTTCCAAAGAAGTGAGCACTTCAATTGCCTTATTAACGACGGGTTGATCGGATCGGGATCCCATCAATACCGCAATAAAAGTAGATTTATTTGCTGTTGCCATTTTTGAATGATTTAAAAAATTCCTCGTTGCTCTTAAATGCTTTTAATCTCTCTATCAACATTTCAGTGGCGGGCACATCATCCATATCGTTGAGAACCTTTCGCAGGAGCCAAACATGTTGTAGAGCATGGTCGTTGACTAACCTTTCTTCTCGCCGTGTCCCCGAACGGCGGATGTTAATTGCTGGATACACACGTTTTTCGGCAAGGCGCCGATCTAAATGCAATTCCATATTCCCCGTTCCCTTAAATTCTTCATAAATGACCTCATCCATCTTGGATCCCGTATCAATGAGTGCGGTCGCAATAATCGTCAAGCTTCCGCCGTACTCAATATTGCGGGCGGCACCAAAGAAACGTTTAGGGCGTTCCAAAGCGTTCGAATCTACTCCTCCAGTGAGCACCTTGCCCGAAGAAGGTTGCACCGTGTTATAGGCGCGTGCCAAGCGCGTGATGGAGTCCAACAAAATGACGACATCCTTTTTATTCTCTGCCATTCGTTTTGCTTTTTCAATGACAATCTCTGCCACCTGCACATGGCGTGCGTGGGGTTCATCAAAAGTACTCGCAACTACTTCTGCTTCCCGTACTGAACGCTCCATATCGGTCACTTCTTCGGGGCGCTCATCGATCAACAATATAATGACATTACAAGAAGGGTTATTGTGGATTATGGCTTTAGCAGTGTGTTGCAAGATAAGTGTTTTACCCGCTTTCGGTGGTGACACAATGAGACCGCGTTGTCCCTTACCGATAGGGGCGACGAGGTCAATGATTCTACCCGATAGATCCTCACTTGTGCCATTACCCATCTCCAAAGCGAGCATGGTGTCGGGAAAAATGGGCGTCATATTTTCAAAGAGAATCTTATGCCGCGCCTCCTCAACAGAAACATTATTAATTTCATCTATCTTGAGCAGGGCAAAATAACGCTCTCCCGATTTAGGTGGGCGGATTTTACCGCTAATTGAGTCGCCAGTACGCATACTAAAACGGCGAATTTGATTGGGGGACACGTAAACATCATCCGGTCCCGCCGTATAAGAACAATCGCTATAGCGCAGAAAGCCAAACCCTTCAGATAATACTTCTAACACGCCGTTACTATATATATCTGTGCCATTGTGCGCCTCTGCTTTGAGGACATTAAAAATAATATCTTCCTTCTTCGCCCGATTAATATTTAAATTATAGTCTTTAGCGATAGACATAAGTTCTTCGGTATTTTTACTTTTAAAGTCAAGTAGATTAATAGCAGACATTCTCGTATTTCAAATTTTTATATTGTGATAATCATTATTGTTTGTATTATGATGCCCCTGTATCCAATGAATTAACGGCAATTGCTCAACTTATTGTTTGACAGGGAGATTAGAATATTAAAGACAACCTATTCTATAAGTTCTCTCACAACAAACTTTATACTAACACACACAAATAATCAACAGGCATCAATTAAATATTTTCATCAATGAATTGAATTAATTGTTTTTTTGATAAGGCGCCTACTTTAGTGCCGATGCGCTCACCGTCCTTAAACATAATTAAGGTCGGTATACCGCGGACGCCATATTTGCCCGGCGATGAAGGATTTGCTTCAACATCTAATTTACACACTTGTAATCTACCGGCATAATCGCCCGCAAGTTCCTCTAACACTGGGGCAATCATTTTGCAAGGAGCGCACCACTCCGCCCAGTAGTCAACCAATACCGGCAAAGCGGACTCCAAAACAACCGAGTTAAAATCATTATCTGTCACATGTAGAATTTCACTGTTGGACATGCTATTCGTCTCCTATGCAAATGTATATAATTCAATGGTGGGGATATGCTTTTGCACTCTATGATACCATACAAAATCTATGAGGATAAAGCATAACACACCATACCCTATCAATTGATGGTATCATAAGCATTATATACATTCTATCTTCTTAGTAGTATTATTCATTAGAGCAAGCGGGTCGTTAGCTCAGATGGTAGAGCAGTTGGCTTTTAACCAATTGGTCACAGGTTCGATCCCTGTACGACCCACCACTTTTTTATTGGGGTGCATTATATATAATTTTCACACTGATTCTTTTGTATTGGGATTAGGGTGTAGTCACAATTTTAAGAGTATTGGTCATTCCCTGATGTCCAACAAAATCACCAAAAACGCACAACACCAAATCATTCTGGTGCAAGACATTATTTTTTTTGAGTTTAGCAATTGTGTTTTCCACCACTAACATAGGCTGTGCATCGCGCCACTCATTCAAAAATGGCGTCACTCCACGATAAAGGCAGACGCGATTCAAAACATGTTCATGTACCGAAAGGGCGTATACCGGAATGTGTGAGCGAATACGTGACATCGCCAATGGCGTATAGCCCGATTCGGTTAAGCACAATACGCACTTAATGGAGTCCAAATGATTTGCCGTATACATAGTCGCCATAGCAATTGACTCATCGGTACGGCGAAATTTCTGATCAATGCGATGTAATGATTTTTGTGCAATCGGGTTTTTTTCTGCACCGACAATAATACGATGCATTGACTCGACAACTTTGACCGGAAACTGCCCTAATGCAGTTTCAGCCGACAACATCAACGCATCGGCACCATCCAAAACCGCATTGGCGACATCAAAAACTTCTGCACGGGTCGGTAAAGGTTTTTCAATCATCGATTCCATCATTTGGGTTGCGGTAATCACTGTACGATCCATATTGCGGGCACGCGAGATAATATTCTTTTGCGTTCCAATCAACTCTGCATCGCCGATTTCCACTCCTAAATCGCCGCGCGCGACCATCACCGAATCAGAAAGTTCAATTAATTCATCTAAACGATTATCATCAGCGACTGCTTCTGCCCGTTCAATTTTAGCAATTAAATGGGCATCATGGATGCCATTATCCTGCATAGATTGGCGCGCAGCTTTTATATCGTCTGCTTTAGCAGGGAAAGACAACGCAATATAATCTAAGCGCATTTGAGCAATGGCTTCCATATCTTTACGATCTTTATCGGTCAAAGCAGGTGCAGACAAACCACCATTCCGTAAATTAATACCCTTATTGGATTGTAGTATCCCGCCAACTATAACCCGAGTGTTGAGGCTGTGTTCATCCGCCTCAACAATTTCCAACTCAATGCTCCCGTCATTTAAGACCAATAATTGCCCAATTGTGCATTCTTTTGCTAAATTGACGTAAGTAACTCCTACCCTGTGTTGATCGCCCTGATCCAAAGGCAAATTCATATCCAGAATAAAAGTATCACCTTCTTTTAACTCAATTTTTCCATCAATAAAAGCGCCAATACGGATTTTAGGACCTTGCAAATCGCCGATCAACGCTATGTGTTTTCCTATCTTATTGGCGACACTGCGTGCCATTTCAGCATAACGACAATGATTGGCATGATCGCCGTGTGAAAAATTTAGACGAAATAAATCTGTGCCCGCAATAAGTATTTCTTCGATTGTTTTCTCATCTGCAACGGCAGGGCCTAAAGTGGAAATAATTTTAGTGCGGCGCATCATTCTTCATTCACAACTGATCATGCCTGTGGAATTAGTATCAACGGGGCGAATATAGTGATACCCATCGCGACGAATAACAATTTTACGGGAAGCAACAGCACCCGACAATGCGGCGCAGAAAATAATATTACCAAACTCTAGTGCATGACCGTTTGGATGAAAGCGAAGATACGCTCGGCGGGAAGCGCTCAGCACTGCGCGCCTATTATCTGTACTCTGCCCACGGCTCAACAATACATCATTATCGCGGAACATACGGTCTCGATCGCGATCAATAAACACGATTGTCTGCGTTCCAACATTTGTACAACGGTTGTCCCCATTATGCAAGCAAAAGGTGACTTTTTCACGCAAATGTTGCGCAAATTGACGAGCAATACGTATTTCGTTCAACAGCCGTTCGGCAAATGGAAGCAATTGACTATTAGAACGAATATGCTGTGCCATTCCGACTCCCGCTGTCCCAGCAATAATCAACACGAAAAACAGGGACAACACAAAAAAGAGCAATAAAGGGGATAAAAAAAACAGTCCGACTAACTTAGCACTAAAAAAACGCAACGCCATGCAACCAATTCCTTTGACTCCTATTCATACAATAATTCACAGCCCATTTAACCAAACGATGACCATCGAACACGATAAAAGAATCAAACACACCACAATCACTGCATCGGCACGACTGTCCGCAGAGGTTTTAGTGGGGCGTTGATCTTCATCCATTATGGTCAGTCATCATAACATATAATGGCGTGCCAATCGTATTATCCCGTCACCACAATATATGGGGTGCGGGGTGCAATTATGACACAAAGAGGGATACGATGATGGCGAGCAATAATAGCCCAGTAAGTGCCCACCCAATATGCTCAATATAGCGGCGCAGTATTGGTTCTAAATGCGGGCTGGCAAAACGCACAATTGCCGCCACCAAAAAAAAACGGCTCCCACGACCGACTAACGATGCCACGAGGAAAGGGAGGAATGCCATGTGCATGACTCCACCAGCAATGGTAAACAATTTATAGGGAATGGGCGAAAAACCCGCTATAAAAATTGTCCACACACCCCATTCGGCAAACCAACGCTGAGCCGTCTCTAATGTCTGACGGTTATGCGGTGACAGCCAATCAATAATCGCTTCCAAACCCCAATATCCAATCGCATATCCCAATGCACCGCCCAAAACAGATGTCACAGTCGTAATAGTAGCAAAGCGCAACCAATATGGCGGGCGTGCTAATACCATCGGCATCAACATTACATCGGGCGGGATAGGAAAAAATGAAGATTCGGCAAAACTCACGATCCCTAAACACCAAGGGGCAAAACGATGCTTTGCCCACAAAAGCATACGATTATATAAAAGGGTAAATATTGACTTCTTTAACAGCTGCCAATCGCCTTATGTTGAGATGAGAGAAGAAACCATAGGGCGCAACGGCCTTATCGCCATCTTATGATGATGATAAAGGTGAAAATGCATCTGTGAGATACCTGCGCCTAACGGGGGATGTGATGCGTAAATGATATGCATGCATAGATCTCGTGTTTGAATATCAATAGCATATCATACATTCATGAAACCATTATAGATACCCCACGTTATAGGTACGCGGGTGGTTTTTTTGACAATTTATCCCTTTACTGACCTCTATTATTTGGCGTCAGTATCACTTTGCTTGCTCATTTTCCGCCCTTCTTTTGATTACACTTTCTATCCCATTTGTAGAAGCTATCCCATTTGTAGAAGCCATCCCATTCACAAACTCAGCCATGCTATGATTGTCCATGACCTTATCATAGCCTTTAATCGGGCGGAAAAACTTAGCCTCATCAGTAGGAAGTACCGTACCACCAACAACATTGTTATCAAAATATTCCTGTAAAGTTCGGCTATTCACAAAATGAGGCACGCTCTATAAAAAAACGCACCGGTCTGTCAGCCCGCACATCTTTTTTGTGGGGGGAGATTTTATACGGATCCTGGTGCTCTCATCTCTCAAATATCTGTATTTGTAGCACAATTTGCTATACTATTACATATTCATGGTTGCAGAGAAATCACTCAATTTACACGGTAGCATCGTTGCATTGGTGACTCCTATGCATGCCGATGGCAATATTGACTGGGAAACTTTACAATCGCTCATTGATTGGCACATTACCGAGGGAACACATGCTTTCGTCATTGGCGGCACGACTGGTGAAGCGAATACCCTGCTAACAGACGAACACATAGAATTATTCGTCCGCGGTGTGGAAATGGTAAAGGGGCGCGTGCCGGTCATCGGGGGCACTGGCTCTAATTCCACTACAGAGACTGTTCGCTTAACACAACAAGCACAGCGATCTGGAGTCGATGCCTGCCTATTAGTAGTGCCTTATTACAATCGCCCATCGCAAAACGGCTTGTATGAACATTTTCGCATGATTGCACATGAAGTCAATGTACCGCAAATACTTTATAATGTCCCTTCACGGACCATCGTCAGTTTAGAGTTGGATACTATTGTACAACTCGCACAAATTGATAATATTGTTGGCATCAAAGAATCTTCTGGCGATATAGAATTTGCCCAAGCCATTATGCAGCACACACCACCCCCATTTACATTGTATTCCGGCGATGATGCAACGGCAATGGCAGCAATGCTCGTCGGTGCCCGCGGAACAATATCGGTGGTTGCCAATATAGTGCCAGCAACTTCTTCACAATTGTGCGAGAGTGCAATAAACGGCAACAAGGAACAAGCGAATCAATTCAATGATACCTTAGTCCCGCTCTATAACGGACTCAATGTGGAAGCAAATCCTATTCCGGTAAAATGGGCTTTATCTCAAATGTCGCGTATCCCAACTGGGATCCGCCTACCGCTCACCCCATTACAAACACAATATCATTCACAGATGCAAGCGGCATTATCTATTGCTGGAATTGACATAACGAACTAAATGATGGTCAATCGATTTTGCTACATTATTGCGTGCTCTTTTGCTCTCCCTCTGCTATACGGATGCAATTATTTCTTTGGTCAAGATGGGATTTTCCCCAATATTGCGGAGCAGTATCTTCAGCACGATCCCGAAGAGACTATGCCATTAGCAGTACCTGAAGACATGCAAATGACAGCCTCCGCAGATCGCTACACTATACCGGATACAGATCAATATGTTGCTTTACCTAAACAGTTTGAGCTCTCACGACCGCAAAAATTACCCATCAATAGTGCAACATTACGTATCCAAAAATTAAAAGGGCAACAGTGGTTACTCATTGGTCGCCCCCCCAATCAAGTGTGGCCTCGTTTGAGGGATTTTATTGCTTCGCATTCTAAAATTGTCCTCAATAAAATTGATACCTATGGCACCCTTGAAATTACTGTGCGCACCACTGAGGAAGAAACGATACATTATCGCCTCACCATTCAAACTGGATTACAACGCAATTCTACCGAGCTCCATATCAATAGAATGGCGGCGAAAGGCACGCAAAGCACCGCTCCCCAACCTTCGTCAGATGAACAAACAGACGATCCCACTGCGGTGACTATTTTGCAAGCAATAGCGCAGGAATTTATTGATACGCCGCAAACAACAGGGATTTCTTTATTTGCACATAATAAAATTGATCGGGCTTTCAAAATGACTTTAGTACAACATACGGAAGGTGCTCCCGCCATTCGATTACTGTTGGATTACGAACGCGCGTGGGGCGCATTAGGATTAGCACTGAAAAAAACAGACTACAAAGTGGTGGATCGCCGCTACGATTTGGGCATTTACTATATTACCTACGACCACAATAAAGAGGATCAAGAAAAAGAAGCAAGAACGGAAGAAGTGAACGCAGATGAAATCTCCATTATTATTGAGAGAAATGACGAAAAGAAACTATTTATTATCGTCAAGCATGCCTCATTAAATCTACACGAGAAAAGGGCAATTTTGCAAAATATTATTAACAATATGTCATAACAATTCAAATATGAAAAAAGATACGCATATCAATTCTGGGAAAACCAAATCTCTATTCAGCACCGATCATGAAGACGATCTCATCATAGAATTTCGCAATGATACGACTAGTTTTGACGGAAAAAAATTTGCTCAATTGAATAATAAAGGCATGATCAATAATTATTTCAATGCTTTTATTATGGAAAAATTATCGCAAGCGCATATTCCGACACACTTTAAGGCTCTATTGTCGCATACCGAATCGGTTGTCCGCAAATTGGACATGCTGCCCATAGAGTTTGTGGTGCGCAATATCAGTGCGGGTAGTTTATGCAAACGTATCGGTATCAAAGAAGGTATGACGCTGCGCCCACCGTTATTTGAATTATTCCTCAAAAACGATTCACTCGGGGATCCACTCATCAATGAGGATTATGTCACCACATTTAATTGGGGGGCTCGTGAAGAAATTATTCGTTGTCGTGAACTCACTTTCCAAGTCAACACAATCTTACAACCATTATTTCTAGAGGCAAATATTTTATTAGTGGACTATAAATTAGAATTTGGACGCAGTAATGGCGAACTATTTTTAGGGGATGAATTTACTCCAGACGGTTGCCGATTATGGGACAGCAAAAGTCGCGAAAAATTGGATAAAGATCGCTTTCGCCAAAATCTTGGACAGGTCATTGAATCCTACGAAGTGGCTGGGCGTCGATTAGGCATTAATTTTCCGCATATAGAAGAAGGCGGGTAATACAATAATTTTTCTTCTCGCCATGAACATTATCAGGAGAGATGCTGGAGTGGTTGAACAGGGCGGTCTCGAAAACCGTTGTGCCTAATAGGCACCGAGGGTTCGAATCCCTCTCTCTCCGCCACATAGAATATCTTGGATAGGGTCAATAATTTTCAATGCCATCAATAGTTATGCTATCCCACGAACATTTGAAACAAGATCTTCAATTCCAACTGCATCAATTGTCTGATCACAAAAAGAAAGCGTGGTGGGAAAATTATGTTAAGCATGACTCGTGTTTTCGTGGGGTTGGAATGCCGCAGATTCGCGAAGAAATGAAACAATGGTACACCAAGAATAGCCTCGATCAATTACCCATTAATCAGCAGTTGGAATTAGCGCTATCTTTTATTGCAGAAAAATATGCAGAAGATAAGCTCGCTGGAATTTTATTGTTACAAATTTATCTGGGCGATAAATTTGATTATCAATTCTTGCTCCTCCAATTTGCCGCCATTTTCAAGAAAAAATATATCACTGATTGGAATATTTGCGACTGGTTTTGTGTAAAAGTCTTAAGAGCACTCATACAAAAAAATGGTTTGCCATGCGCACGAGCAATTGCAAAGTGGAATACCGCAAAAAATGTTTGGCAAGCGAGATGTTCGGTTGTGGCATTTGCCAACTTAGCCACAGAAAAGAAATATATCCGCCTTTTATTGGATTCGAATAAAAAGTTAATTGCGAGGCACGAACGTTTTGCCAAAACGGCGGTGGGATGGACTCTGCGGGAAGTATCCAAAACTGATCAACACACCGTTGCCGCATTTATTCAAGAAAATCGCCTTCATTTTTCAAAAGAAAGTCTGGCAAATGCAATAAAATACTTTGATAAAAATAGAAAGAACATAATACAACGAGAAGTATTCACGTGAAAACAAGACAGCCATTGACCCAATACCTATATAAATCTGTGATGATATTTACCGCAGTCAATAGCCTGCGTTTAGACTCTAAAAAATCACTTTATATATGGATACCTTTAATCGGTGTCTATTGTTGGTTGTATAGTTATTTCATACAAACTCCCCATGTAATAGAGTATGTTTTAGTGAGCTGGGTTTTTTATTATGTCGGGCTCAGCTGTATATTTATTTTCGGCATCAATCGCCTACTCATAGAAAAATTAGGCGAGCACCGCTCTTATAAAATCTTTGAGATCCTATGCGGTGCCATGTTCTTTAACATTGGGTTAGGTATTACAGCAGCGTCATTCATTGATTCTTCTGGTGAATGGAAATGGACTCTTGTCAATTTCATTTCTGCTGGGATACTATTTGTATTTGGATTTGGCGTCAAATACTGGGCAACATGGGTTGTCGGGGAAGATAGCTACTTCTTCAAAGATTTGTTTTTAGAAAAACCGGGTAAGCCTTTTGAACGGAAAGGACCTTATCGCTGGTTATCCAATCCGATGTATGGTGCAGGCAATTTTCATGCTTATTGTCCAGCAATTATGGCGGAATCTCTTGCCGGCTTATTATTTGCCTTCTTTTGCCATATCAGCATTTATGTCTTTTACTTTGCAATAGAACGTCCATTTATCCGCAAAGTTTACTCCACACCTGCCTAACATTCGGGCAGGCACACGGGGGTGTCAAGGCAGTATCATAATTGCTTCTATTTCCACGCGGGATCCTTTGGGGAGCGCTAGTCCGCCGATGCAGCTTCGCGCCGGATAGGGAGGACTAAAATATTGCGCCATCAATTCGTTAACCGTCGCAAAATCTGCCATATCAGCAAGCATAATATTCACCCGCACAATATTGCTTAAATCACCACCTGCTGCTTGGGTCATGTGAGTCAGATTATCAAATACCTGTTTCGTTTGCTCACTCATGCCGCCTTCTACCATTTCCATTGTCTGCGGGTTGAGCGGAATTTGTCCAGAAATATAGACCGTTTTATCAACAACAACCGCTTGCGAATACGGGCCTATGGCGTGGGGTGCTTTATCGGTTTTGATCGGTTTAACCATGTATCATACTCCTCTAATGATGTTGGGGTAACATTTGGCAATAAGTCACATATTGTTTAAGATTCGACTTTACTTGCGTTTCTTGGTGTTGATTCCATAAGAGTTCCAGCGATGAACTACATTCCTTTTCCATATTTTCTGGGGTACAGGGAAACGGTATCATCATTTCGGTTAATATTTGATATTCATGTGTATCGGGCGGATAATTATTTAATAGTAGCCCTACTTTATTCCCTTCTTTTAAGTGCAATAAAACAGTCGCCAATAATTTTTTTTCGCACTGTTCGGATTGCATCAAGGATTGACATAATTGCTCGAGCCAATCATACTGGCTCAATAGTGAGGTCACTATTTGCGGGGCGCTGAGCAAGTTACGCATGACCCGACACTCCACGGTAATGTATTGATTTTTAGGGGATTGCGGGCGAGAAGCAGTGTGGTTGACAGTGGTGGGGACAATATCATCTAATTTTTCACGCACAGTCTGACAATGCAAAGCTAAAGCATTGAGCATATTTTCTCGGAGAACTTGTCCAGGAATTTTACGCAATATCGGATACGCAATGCGTGCCAATTTTGCCCTATCTTCTGCAATATCCATATTTAATCCATCCATTTTGACTGTAAAAAAGAATTCTGAAAAAACACTTGCCTGCGTCAAAACCTTTTCAAAACCTTCGGCATGTTCTTTGCGCAATAGGCTATCTGGATCTTCATCTTCTGGTAGCAATGCAAAACGGCACACCCAACCATCACGCATAATGCCAGCGATAGTGTCCAACAGACCATGCGTTGCTTGACGTCCAGCAACGTCGCCGTCAAAACAAAAAACCACTTCCGGTGCCACTCGCAATAATTGTTGCACCTGTTGAGCCGATACCGCCGTTCCCATAGACGCAACTGCATAATCAATACCACATTGTGCTAAAGCAATGACATCCGTATATCCTTCCACGACAAGTAACCGCGAACACTGACGATGTGCCTGTCGCGCGTGATACAATCCATACCACGCTCTACTTTTAGAGAATATGCTCGTTTCCGGTCCATGCAAATACTTTGGACCCTGTGCGGTATCGCTCTCTATCGCCCTCCCGCTAAAAGTAATAATTCGCCCCCGTTCATCGCGAATGGGAAATATAATCCGTTTATAAAAACGATCACGCAAAGGGCTGTCTTTTTTATCAATGAGTAGACCCGCTTTTATCATAGTGTCCTTTATGTCATCGGTTCTCCCGAGCGCTTTGAGTAAATGATCTCTTCCACGAGGGGCATATCCAATTTCAAATCGTTGGATCATCTCATCGTTAATACCGCGTTGGTGAAGATAACGCACACTTTCTGGAAAGCAGTTGAGCTGTTCGCGGTAAAACTGCGCTACTTGATCCATCATTTTATACAACGACTGGCGATCCTGCTCTTGGGCTGCCGTCTGTTTATCGGTATAAACCACCTCCACGCCCATATCGCGAGCAAGGGTATTTATTGCTTGAACAAAATCTATTTTCAAATAACTCATTAAAAAACCGATCGTATCTCCAGCCGCTTTACAGCCAAAACAATAATAGAAATTTTGTTGTTCAGATACGTTGAAGGAAGGGGTTTTTTCTTTATGGAAAGGGCACAACCCTTTATGGGAATTACCGCTTTTCTTTAATGCCACATAAGGATGAATAACATGCACGATATTCGCCCGATCAGTTAACTCTTCTATAAATGTCGGATCTATTTTCCCTGTCATAGTAAGCACATGTTATTCATTGCCTCAACGAGAGTTTTTCCTTAACGGCCATACTCACTGCCGACATATCAACATGTCCGCGAGCAGCCGATTTAAGATGTTGCATCACTTTCCCCATATCTTTTATGGAAACAGCGGCGGTCTGCTGAATCGCATCATCGATGAGTTGAGTCATTTGGCTCAAATCAATTGTCGGAATAAATTGGCGTATGATTTGAATTTCTGACTCTTCGTTATCGGCTAAATCATTTCTATTGGCTTGGCGGTATTGCTTAATGGATTCGGTGCGCTGTTTGATCATTTTGCCCAATACGGCGATCATTTCATCCTCATTTAATGCTGATTGTTTATCTAATTGCGCACGCTGTAATTCAGCGAGAGCCATGCGTATAGTAGAGACGCAGATTTTATTATGTTGCCGCATCGCATTAGTCAAAGCGCCCCGCAAGCGTGATGATAGATTTCCCTCGTCCGAATCAGTCATTCACAATAGAAGAAAGATCATCAATATAAACGCGTGCGGCGGCTACGTTCACGCACTACTTTACGTTGTTGGCGGCGCACTGCAGAAGTCAGTTTACGCTTACGCACCGAAGTCGGTTTTTCATAGTACTTACGATGTTTTGCCTCAGCCACAGTACCTAACCTTTCGCACAAACGGCGGAAATGTCTCAAAACATTGTCTAAACTATCATTTTCATTAACTGTCATATTCGGCATATTTATATTATACTCCTTTGCAGTGCACTCAAAAAGAGTAGATCTGCGTTATAAATTATTCAACTAATAAAAGGCGCCCTCCATTACCAATTCTCTACAATGGAAGTGCAACCTGATAAGAAGGGAGGGAGATCCGCTATGACATTATACATCATTCACATGGTAAGAAAATAAGCCGTGACTAAACTGTACCCACATTTCAATAAAGGCAGTGAAACTGACGATGAGAATGTATATAATGTTGCATAAAGTAGTCACTATTTCGCTCCATAATGGATACCAACAACATACAGCATATAGAGAAACAAATTGATCTTTTATTAAAGAATTATCAGCAAATTAAAAATGAAAATCAGACTTTAACTCAAGATGTCCAGCAGTTGCGCCAGAATTACGATGAACTCAACAAGCGGGTAGAGCAAGCATCTTACAAGTTGAAAAAATTAATTAGTAATATTAATATGCTGGAAAAAGATTTATGACGAATAAAGTCGTGCAGGAAACAATACACATCCTCAATAGAGATTTTTGTATTGAATGCGATGAAGAGAGCGTGCCCATATTACATAAGGCAACCGGTTATCTCAATCAACAAATCACAAAAATGCAATACGACGAGCGCAATCAGCGAGAGACAGAGAATACCATCATTTTAAGTGCATTAAACGCCATCCGTGAAGTATTAGCGGACACATCTCGTCAACCTCGCCGCCGCAAAACGACAAAAAAACCTTCCAATCAGCCCGCGCAAACAATAACAAACGACCAAAGTGACAGTGCACAAAACACACAAACAACTATTGAACGCCTTAATAAAAAGATAGCAATAGCATTGCACGATAAATAGCTTATAATATAAATGTCTGTGACATTTGTGAAAGGTGTTGAGTATCCTTGAGCTGATAAATTTATAATATATGGAAACTAAGTGCGCGGGTCTTTTACGAGTGCCCTTAACTTAAAAGGGAGAAGTTCTGCCCATGCCGCAGTTTCCCTCTTGAACAAAGAGTTCAAGTATACAACACCTAACGGTGTCACGGACATTCCGCCTCCAATAAACATTGCCCATATTCAACAATTACGCCATCGTATACGAAATCAGCGCATGGCATTATCACGGCAATTTTGGGGCACATATTCAAACACAATGTGTTATTCCCTTAAGCAACAACCATCATTTATTAAAAGC
>JAHRAO010000010.1 GCA_020027215.1 Gammaproteobacteria bacterium | reverse complement strand
CCGTTTGTTATATTCGCGCTCGCGTTCGCCGAAAGCAATGCGAATAATGCCGGGGTGTTGTTGTGGTGCACCGCCGCTCACAATTGCGCGCCGAACATATTTTGCAAAAACGTCTATTCGCGCAGCGCGATGCCGGAAAGGTGAAGATAATGTGGGATCATGTTCTCCACGATATAGAAGGGAATGATAGCGGGGTCACCGATATTTATATCACCCACGTGCAATCCGGAAAAAAGACGCGCGTGCCATTGGATGGAGTTTTCATCGCCATAGGGCATACGCCCAACACAACTATTTTTAATAATCAATTAGTGATGGACGAAAATGGGTATATCCAATTATCGCCCGGAACGACTGCTACAACGGAGCCCGGTGTGTTTGCTGCAGGCGATGTCGCCGATCCGATTTATCGCCAAGCGGTGACTTCGGCAGGATTCGGCTGTATGGCTGCATTGGATGCCGAACGCTACCTCAATCAATCATCCACTTAAACCCTCTCCCAGACGCTGAAAATAGTATATGCGAACCCGACTCAAGGTAATCGAGTGCGTTGACGGGTAATCTCACCGACGCAATGGATTGCAGGCGTTGGGTTGTCGTCGCCAAAATCCAACACGCGATTGGTGGTGTTTTCTTCGTAGTTGTCGATCATCCCAGTGCCATCGCCGCCAATGTTATCAGCACCGCTAAACAGAGTTATGTTGGGTTGACGCAGTGCCACCGCTGCAGATAGCGAGCGTGAACAGGACACAAATTGACAAAAAAAAATCTTAACTTTGCGTGGAACATAGGTACTTCTTTTTCAGCGAAGCATCCACAGTAAAGCTATTAACGCAGTATAGTGATTATAAGACTACCGCACTTACGAACTCGCCAGTAGAGAAAGCAACACCGGTCGCACGACGAAAGTAACGCTGAGCGCAAAGAAAAATAGAGGGAACCCACGCTTTTCCGATAATTTTTTGCCTGCGTATTGCGTGAAGCACACGGAAGCGTCGAGCGCAAAAAAAAGTATAAATGCTTTATTAAATATAATTATGGTTTTTTTAATATGATTGTGTTTAATTATGCTATAATGCCGGTCATATTATAAGCATAGTGCATAGATATGAAAAATTTGTATTGCACCGGGCAAGGGCATAAAGTGAGCTTGGTCGATGATAAAGGGCGGATTGCTTTGCCGATTTGTTTTCGCAGAATATACGAAAGCCAGAACACCCAACTCCACCTAACCGGTCATTTTTCCCGTATGTGCCTCGTCCTGCGCACCGATGATGAATGGAAAGAAGTGGAGGCATTTGTCAATAGTGTCTCTGCGCAACAAAAAGCTTATGCGGATATTATCCGCCGAGTGATTTCCCCGCGCACAATCGTATCATACGATAGTAATGGTCGTGTATTGATTCCATCGGCGATGCGTAAATCTAATCATATTCGTTGCGGCGGTTCGGTGATTATTGCTGGTATGCCAAACAATATTGAGATATGGGATGAGGGCACTTGGGTAGAGCAGTATGAGCTATCTCGGAATGAAGGAAGAGAGGATTTACCAGCAGATTCAATTTTGAATAATTAGGATGACAGATGTTAGCACATAAATCTGTGATGGTAAGCGAAGTATTAGTCGCATTACTTTCTGATATTGATGCGACTTATGTAGATTGCACTTGTGGTAATGGAGGGCATAGTGCGGAACTATTAAAACGATTGTCGACAAAGGGACGAGTGATCGCCATGGACTGTGACCGTGAAGCCGTTGCGCACAATCGCCGGCGATTTGCTACAGAACGGCGGTTTGAAATTATCCATACATCCTTTGCCATGCTCCGTGCAATCACCGATCGTTTTCAAGTGACAGGGAAGATTGCCGGTATTTTGTTTGATTTAGGGGTTTCTACCCATCAATTGCGTTCGGCGCAACGCGGTTTTAGTTTTGATCACGATGGTCAATTGGATATGCGATTTGATCAATCGATCGGTGAGTCTGCCGCCACTTGGTTGGCGACAACCGGTTATGCCGAATTAGTGCGCGTCTTGAGCGATTATGGCGAAGAACGTATGGCATCGCGTATTGCACGCCGTATCATTGCCGTACGTGAAAACACACCGATTCAACGGACAACCCAACTAATGCGTATTGTGAATGCCGCAAAAAGTCGCGCTCCGAAGCGTAAGATTAATCCCGCAACGCTCACTTTTCAGGCAATCCGCATTCATGTGAATCGTGAACTCGTCCAATTGAAGGATGCATTACAGCAAACTTGGGCAGCTTTGCGACCAGGGGGAAGATTAGCGGTTATTAGCTTCCATTCATTAGAAGATCGCATCGTAAAAAGATTTATGCGCGCAGGCAGTCAAAACTACACTGCTCGCCGACTGCCATTTGAACTTCCCCCGCAGCAACAACCGCTGTGGCACCTCATTGGCGGTCCGCAACGACCAGATTCTACAGAAATTGAAACCAATCCATCATCGCGTAGCGCAATTTTACGGGTGGCGGAGAAACAGTGCTCATTACCATTGACATCTTAATGTTGACTTTCATGGGAGGGGAGGGGGATATATAACAATGCGCCGTTTTTTTCCTTTGATCCAATGGGGTATGATTATTGTGCTGATAATAACCTGTTGTGCTTCCATACTCAGCATTCCTTACTATATGTATTGGCAGCGCCATATTTTTGGGCAGTTGGAGAGCGAAAAAATAATGGGGAGATCATTAGACGCTCAATATCGTCTCCTGCAATTGGAAATAGCCACTTTATCGCAACCGACCCGTATCAGCCATTTGGCGGAAAAACAACAACGCATGATTTTACCACCCCAAAAATATGTTTTTGATCTCCCGCTACGATGATGAATAATCTTATCAATCGGCAACACAGTAGACGCCTCAAATTATTTTGGATCATTTTTACCATCGGCATCGCCGTGATTGTCGGGAAAGCAGTGCAGTTACAATTATTAGACGGGCGTTACAATAGCCAATTTTGGCATCAGCAGAGTCAAAAATTAGCGGTACGCACCTATACGGTGCCGTTTTTTCGCGGGACGATTTATGATAAGCAGGGTGATATATTGGCAGTGAGTGCGCCTATGGCTTCGGTGCGTGTGATGCCGCAAGCCCTATTGGCTTCCCCGCATAAGCAACAGATTTTATCGAAAGCGTTATCGTGGTCAACGGATCAATTAGTGCATCGATTGCAAAAGCACGCCGACCAAAATTGGCATACTATTCCGACCGAACGGCATCAAGCGGTTGCGGATCTCAATTTGGATGAAGTGCAGATCGTGCCAGAAATTAAACGACTTTATCCAGCAAAAGAAATAACCGCTCATTTATTAGGTTTTACTGGTCATAATCATCGTGGACAGGAAGGAGTAGAACTGAGTTACGATGGCTGGCTGCATGGGCAAAACGGACATCGCACAGTGTTGGTGGGAAGTAAAAATGGGGTTGAGCGACAAATCATTCGCGAATTGGAGCCGACACATAACCACAAAAAAGGGAAGGATTTACATCTTTCTGTAGATTTACGAATTCAAGCAACCGCATATGAAGAACTCAAGCGACATGTCGTAGCGGTGGGAGCAAAAAATGGCTCTATTGTCGTTGCGGATACATATAGCGGGGAAATTTTGGCGATGGTCTCGTATCCTTCATTTGATCCAAATGACTTGAGTCAGCGTAACCCTCAAAATGGCACTATGCGCAATCGCGCCGCACTCGATTTATTTGAACCGGGATCTACCATTAAACCATTTATGATGGCTGTGGGGCTGGCTAGCGGAGCATTTACCCCCTACTCGACTATTGATACTGCGCCGGGGCGTATCATTATTGAGGGCAAATTGTTGCGTGATCCACGCAATTATGGACAACTGACTGTGAGCGATGTTTTAGCCCGCTCAAGCCAAGTAGGCACTGCCCGCTTGTCGCTTATGATGCAACCCTACCAATTGGTGCATTTAATTAGAAGTGTCGGTTTTGGTCAATTAACTGGGGTGAGCTTCCCTGGGGAAACTATTGGAAGTATGCCTTGGCGCGATAAATGGAATGATCTGGATACGGTTACTTTCGCTTATGGCTACGGGTTTTCCGGTAATTCTTTACAATTAGTGCGCAGCTATATCCCATTCGCTCGTCGCGGAAAATTACCAACCTTAACTTTATTGTCGCGGGATCCGACGACCGATGCCGATGAATACACTGTGGAAGTAATGAACCCTAAAGTGGCGGATAGTGTGCTCACGATGTTGGAACGCGCAACACTAGATGATGGCACTGCCCGCCGCGCTCATATTGCCGGTTACCGTGTCGCCGGAAAAACAGGAACGGTGCATAAAACGAATGAAGAAGGGTATGCGAGTGATCGCTATATTGCTTTGTTTGTCGGTATAGTACCGCTGAACGATCCACGTTTTGTGGCAGTAGTGAAAATAGATGAACCACACGGCGATCGTTATTTTGGAGGCCAAGTTGCCGCACCAGTATTTTCACGCGTCATGGCAATGGTATTACATTTGATGAATATTCCTCAAGATCGGCCCTTCCATAAAACCTCGTCTCAAAAGGATACATTGCTGTCGGATACCCAATATGCCTACTAATGCATCTATGCGTATCGGCGATTTGTGGCATGATTCTCCGCCATCATTGCGCGAACGAGTGGTGCGTGGGTTGCAGATGGATAGTCGCCTTGTGCAACGCGGCGATTTGTTTTTTGCTGTCCCCGGCGCACAAAGCGATGGTCGCCAGTATATCCAGCAAGCTACACGCAAGGGAGCGGCAGCTATTTTTGTTGAAAAGAATGGCTGGACTGTGGGGCAAGAAAAAGATTACCGTCAATATCCTATCGTGCAAGTGGCGGACTTAAGTAGCCGTATTAGTGCCTTCGCCGATTATTTTTTCTCCACACCTTCTGCCGACATGTGGGTGACGGGTATTACTGGGAGTAATGGCAAAACGACCAGCTGTTATTGGCTGTATCATGCGTATCAGCGCTTGGTGGGTGGTTGTACTTTGATCAGTTCAATTGGGTGTACAATTGGTGAATATCGGCGGCGTAGTTCGTCAATGACCACTCCTGACCCGATCACCATACAGATGATACTCGCCCAAAGTCGCGACACAGCAAATCACGCCGCTGTCGTGGAAGTGTCGTCACATGGAATTCGACAAGGGCGTGTCGCCGCAGTACGCTTTAACGTTGCAGGTTTTACCAACTTGTCGCGCGATCATTTGGATTATCACGGGACTATGGGAGCATATTTTGCCGCTAAATGTCAATTATTTCATACTCCGGGTTTAGAAACGGCGGTCATTAATTGCGATGATGTTTATGGGCGGCGACTCATAAAGCAACTCCCGTCATCTATTCAGTGTATTGATATAGGCGCGGATGAAAATGCGATGGTCTCTGTGCACAATATCCATGCGCGCCAAGAAGAGTGGTATGCCGAAATTCATACTCGCTTATGGGGCAATGGCGAGTTGCGTCTCAAGGCACCCGGACAATGCAATATTTATAATGCGTTAATGATCATCGCTATTTTGGCACACAAAGGTGTGCCATTAAATGATATTCTCCACACGCTGTCTCAATTGCATTTGCCTCCAGGGCGATTCCAACGCGCCCATCGCCGAGGTGATGACCTATCGGTGTGGATAGATTTTGCTCATACACCACAAGCTTTATCGCATAGTGTTGCTGCGCTCCACACGGATAAAAAAGGGCAATTCTGGTGTGTTGTCGGGTGCGGTGGTAATCGGGATAAAGGCAAACGCAAGCAAATGGGCGCCATTGCCGCTACCGCTGATTATGTGGTGTTCACTGCCGATAACCCGCGCAACGAAAATCCACAGGATATTATTGATGATATGTTGAAAGGCGTTGATACGCATCAAAAGCGATTCCATATTTATCCCGATCGCACACAGGCTATTGAATTTGCTATTTTGCAGGCGGCGAGTGGTGATACGGTCCTCATCGCTGGCAAAGGGTGTGAATTTTACCAAGATATTGCTGGGAAACGATTACCATTTAGCGATTTCCGTCGTGCGCGCCACGCTTTAAGAATGCGTGGCGAGAGGAGAGTAGATCAATGATTGGTTCATTGCGTTTAGAGGACGTGAGCAGGTATGTTCATGGCAAGTTGGTGAACGAAGATTTAGGAATAGTCTGTTCACACGTGAGTACCGATAGTCGCCACATAGTAGGCGGTGAATTATTCGTGCCTTTGCAGGGAAAACATTATGACGGACATAACTTTATTGTTCAAGCGGCGAAAAAAGGAGCGGTCGCCACATTGACATCACGCGATACCTCATCAATTCTGCCCGCAGTACAGGTAGACAATACCTTAAATGCACTCGGTGACTTAGGAAAATTAGCCCGTGAGCGGTTTAATGGTTTGGTGGTCGCAATCACTGGTAGTGTGGGGAAGACGACTTGCAAAGAAATGATAGCCCATATCTTGCGTTTGAAAGGCAAAACTTTAGCCACAAAAAATAATAATAATAATGAAGTAGGGGTTCCGCTCGCTTTACTCCAATTGGAGGAAGAGCACAAATTTGCTGTGATTGAAATGGGGGCAGCCAAACCCGGCGATATCAAGTATCTGACGCAAATGGTGATTCCAGATGTCGGTTATATTACGAACGCAAAGCCCGCACATCTTGACAAGTTGGGCACTTGGGAAGGGGTGGCGCGCGAAAAAGGCGAATTATATAAACATATGAAAGCCGATGGTAAATCAGTATTCAATTTGGATGACCGGTATTCAGATTACTGGTTACAATGCTCATCAACACGCGATATTTACACCTATAGCTTAGAGAATCCAGTCGCTGATTTTTATGCTCGCCATATCCAATTGGAGACCACGAACAGCTGTTTTCAACTTAATTTCTTCGGTCAGTATGTCGATATTCACTTGCCGCTACCGGGTCAACACAATATATCTAATGCTATAGGTGCCGCCGCGGTGGCTGCGGCTTGTGGTGCGGAAATTCAACAGATTGTTGAAGGATTAAACACCATGAAAGGAGTGCAGCAGCGGCTTATTACCCATGAACTCAACGATGGCAAAACTTTAATTGACGACAGCTACAATGCCAACCCTGCCTCTATGCGCGCGGCAATTGATACATTAGCGCAGTATACAGGCAAGCGTTTATTGGTGATCGGTGATATGCATGAATTGGGTAATGAAAGTGCGCTCCATCACCGCAATATTGGCAGTTATGCGCAAGAAAAAGGTATAGAAGGGATGGCGATGTGTGGTCGCTTGAGTCAATTGGCGGGCGAAAATTTTACTGGCACAACCTTTACATTTGCCAGTGTGGTCCAGGCATTAGAAAAACATATGGCAATCATCGCTGACTTTGACATTATTTTGATTAAAGGATCACGCGCCGCCCACATGGATCGTCTTGTTCACGCGATATGTGCAGAGAGACAATAAATGCGAGGAAAGGTTCATGTTATTTGAGTTAATGAAATTTTTGGCGCACTACTATGACTTTTTCCAAGTATTTAATTACATTACACTCCGCGGCATTCTAAGCGCCTTGACCGCTTTAGCTATTGCGTGGATTGGTGGACCGATCGTAATCCGTCTCCTTGCTCGGCGCAATATCAACGAAAAAATCAGCACCGATGGTCCCGAGACACATGGCACAAAATCGGGTACTCCCACTATGGGGGGCAGTTTTCTTTTAGGGGCATTGTTGATCAGCATGTTTTTGTGGGCTGATTTAATGAATACTTATATTATGGTGCTATTCGCCACCATTATACTTTTTGGCGCTTTAGGTTTTGTTGATGATTGTCTCAAGTTATTGCGCCAATCGGGGAAAGGTTTGCGTGCCAAAACGAAATTCATTTATCAAATTATTTTTGCCACTGCCGTTGCTTGGGCGTTATACAGTATAGCCGCTGTCCCTGAAGCCACCACATTGATTGTCCCATTTTTCAAAAATGTGGCTATTCCATTAGGCATAGGATTTGTTTTTTGGACGATGGTGGTCATTATTGGATCCAGCAATGCGGTCAATTTAACCGATGGTTTAGATGGCTTGGCTATTGTGCCAGTTGCCATGATCGGTAGTGCGCTCGGGGTGATTGCTTATTTAACTGGACATGCTGTGTTTGCTAATTATCTTTATATCCCTTATATTCCAGGGAGTGGTGAATTGGTTGTTTTTTGTGCGTCGTTAGCAGGAGCCAGCTTAGGTTTCTTGTGGTATAACACCCATCCGGCGGAAATTTTCATGGGTGATACAGGATCTTTACCTTTAGGGGCGGCATTAGCTGTATTAGCGGTCATTTCGCGCCACGAAATCGTCTTCTTTTTGATGAGTGGTATTTTGGTTGCCGAAGCCATCAGTGTGATGGCACAAGTTTTTTTCTACAGATGGAAACGATTCCGTGTTTTCAAAATGGCACCGCTCCACCACCATTACGAAATTTTAGGGCTTAAGGAACCTAAAATAGTGGTGCGCTTTTGGATTATCACTATGGTGTTAGTGCTCGCCGGACTCGCCACCTTAAAACTGCGCTGATGAATATGCCCGCTCACACTGTAAATCACCATGCCCCCATCACCATGATCGTGGGGATAGGGGTGACCGGTCTCTCTTGTGCCCGTTATTTACACAAAAATAAGATCCCTTTTTGTGCCATTGATCATTCATCGCATCCTCACTACCGAGAAGATTTTCAGCGCGAATTTCCCGATGTTCCGCTGACATTGGGAGCAGAAATTGGCGATATCCCTCCCAGAGTTGAGCGTGTGCTACTCAGCCCCGGTGTCGTCCCACCCGCAGAGTGGTTAGATAAAGTGACCGCCGCCTCCATTCCGATCATCAATGATATAGAGTTGTTTGTGGGCGTGGCAACTGCCCCTATTGTGGCGATTACGGGAACCAATGGTAAAAGCACTGTGACCAGTTTGGTGGCAAAAATGGCGTGTGCGGATGGAATGGATGCGGTAGGGTGTGGGAATATCGGGGTACCCGTTCTAGACCAGTTGAGCGATACCTGCCAACTCTACGTTGTTGAATTGTCTAGTTTTCAACTTGAACGCGTGGAACAATTGAACGCGCAGGTGGCGACTGTGTTGAATATGAGTGACGATCATTTAGAACGCCATAAAGATATGCAATCGTATCATCGCGTTAAACATCGTATTTTTCGCGGGTGCCGTAATGTGGTGATTAACCGCAGCGATAAACTCACGGTCCCTTTAATATCAAATAAAGTGCACCGTTGGTCATTTGGATTGGATGCGCCCCTGAACGCGAATGATTTTGGCGTTGCACGGCATAAAGGCGAACAGTGGTTAATGCACTGGCATACGCCTTTATTGCCTACCCGAAGTTTGTCGCTTATCGGGCACTATAATTGGGAGAATATTCTTGCCGCATTTGCTTTAGGTCAAGCCATAGGGATCAATCGCACCGCTATGTGCCAAGTGGCACGCGACTTTAAGGGTTTGCCGCACCGCTGTCAGTGGGTTGGCGAACGAAACGGCGTTCAATTTTATAATGATTCTAAGGGCACTAATGTTGCCGCCGCATGCCGTGTAATATCCGATGTCGCTCGCCAGCATCATCGGAAAGGACGGTTGATATGGATTGGTGGCGGTATCGGTAAAAGCGAAGATTTTACGCCTTTAGTGACTGCTCTCTCTCAATGCGTCCATTTTGCTGTTGTGCTCGGCCAATCTGCGCCTCATATTATAGAGCAGTTGCAAAATCAAGTCGCGAGTGCTTCTGTGCATAGCATGGAAGAAGCGGTAGACTGTGCGCGGCAAAAAGCACAAGAAGGCGATATAGTGCTCCTCTCTCCTGCCTGTTCTAGTTTTGATATGTTTGAGAACTTTGCCCATCGCGGTGAGGCATTTATTCGTGCAGTGAAAAATCAATAGTATGTCCACAAAATTGCGTTCATTTCAAACCTTAGATCATTTGTTTCTCTTGACGCTAGTGATTTTAATTTTTACGGGGTTGGTTATGGTTGGTTCTTCTTCTATGGAAGTGAGTGCCGAGCGCTACGGTGACCCGTTTTACTATCTACGCGCCCATCTATGGCGAGTGTTATTTGCCCTTTTGATCGCCGGCGGCGTGCTCTTTATTCCATTATCGCTATGGAATCGCTATCGCCGTGAATTGGTATCATTAGGCATAGTGCTTTTAATATTGACTTTGGGTTGGGGCATTGAACAAAACGGGAGTCGGCGTTGGTTATCGCTGATCTATATTTCCGTCCAAGCAGCTGAATTTGTCAAGCTATTTTTTATCATTTATATGGCTGGTTATTTAGCCCGCCATGTTGACAAGATGTATTTGCCGTGGAAAGATTTAGCCCCTCCCTATATACTTTTGAGTGTCACCAGTTTACTGCTGTTACTGCAACCCGATTTCGGTGCTATCGTCATACTCAGTATTTTGCTTTTTTCTATGCTTTTTCTCGGTCAGGTGAATATTTATCGCCTGCTACTGATGATATTGGTATCTGGTTTTATGGCGATCTTTGCTCTATTATCCGATTATCGCTTTGAGCGTTTATTAACTTTCCTTGACCCGTGGTCGGATACCTATAACAAGGGATATCAATTGACCAATGCTTTGACTGGCATCGGGAGAGGCGATGTCATGGGAACCGGTTTGGGTAATAGCTTAATGAAACAGGATTATTTACCCGAGGCGCTTACCGATTTTGTTTTTGCGATTTATGCTGAAGAGTTTGGCTTCTTAGGGGTATTATTTTTATTGAGCTGTTTTGTCTATTTAGTGTGGCGCATTTTTTGTATCGGTAAAGAATCATTGCGCCGTGGACTACTCTTTAATGGTTACGTTGCATACGGTTGTGGCTTGTTATTTGCCATCCATTCTTTAGTGCATTTTGCAGTCAATATGGGAGTGCTTCCCACCAAAGGGTTGCCGCTCCCATTTATTAGTTACGGCGGCAGTAATTTATTATTGCACTATGTATTGATCGCATTAGTTTTGCGTAGCGCTATAGAGTGTGGGCGCCAATCCAGTGTCCGTTCACCGCATACTGTACTCTCTCCATTTGGTGCGAAATGATGCGCGCTCAGATTGTCATAGTGGCGGGTGGAACAGGAGGACATGTTTTTCCTGGCATAACCGTGGGCGAGAAGCTGCGCGCCAATGGCGTCTCTATTGCGTGGATCGGGACGCAACAAGGGCTGGAACAGGGTATCTTAAAACGGCACGATATCCCATTTTTTGCGATAGATTTTGTCGGAGTGCGCAGGAAACATATTGGCTTATGGCTCATGCTGCCTTATCGTTTATTGCGCGCCTTATGGCAAGCCATCCGTATTCTCTATCAATTACGCCCACGATGCGTTTTGGGCATGGGCGGCTTTGCTTCGTTGCCTGGTGGCATTGCGGCTTGGTTGATGCGTATCCCTTTAGTAATTCACGAACAAAATACTGTCGCTGGGAGTAGTAATCGTATTTTAATGCGTATGGCGCGCACAGTATTACAGGGGTTTCCCCATACATTTGCGCCTGCGGCGGATGCGGAACATGTGGGCTTGCCTGTGCGCGATGCGATCTTCGCCACCGCGACCACTCGTCCTAACAATAGATCACCTTTACAGCTATTAGTATTGGGCGGTAGTCAAGGTGCGCGACCACTCAACCATCTCTTGCCTGTTGCCATAGCTGCTTTACCGACACAAATGCGTCCAGCAATTTGGCATCAATGTGGCTTTGCGGACTATGAGCAATTGATTCAGTCGTATCGCGATTTAGGAATAAAAGCCAAAGTAACTGCTTTTATTGATGCCATTGAAGATGCTTACCAATACGCTGATCTAGTCGTGAGCCGTGCTGGCGCTATGACTATCGGTGAATTGATGGCTGCAGGATGTGCGTCTATCTTAATCCCTTTTCCGCAGGCGACTGATGACCATCAACGCACGAATGCGGCATGGATAGAGAAGTGTGGCGGTGCTTGGATAGTGGAACAATCTGCTGGCGCCACCGCATTGGCGGCAAAACTACAACAACTTTTGAGTCATCCATCTATCCGCCAACGCATGCAGGAATCCGCTCGCCAACAAGCAAAAAATAATGCTGCTTTGCGTATCGGGGAAGTTTGTCTAGGGGTCGCGCAATGAACGCTAAATCGGTAATATCCCAAGCGATGAAACGTATTACCCATGTACACTTCATTGGTATTGGAGGAGTGGGGATGTCGGGGATTGCGGAAGTATTGCACCGCCGCGGATATAAAATTTCTGGCTCTGATATTGTGGATAGCCACAATACGCAACACTTACGAAAATTGGGCGTGCAAATATTTATTAATCACTCCGCGCATCAAATCCGCAAGGCAAATGTTGTTGTGCTCTCTAATGCCATAGCAGAGGATAATGAAGAATTGCTTGCGGCATATAAAATAGGCATCCCCGTAGTGAAGCGCGCAGAAATGTTAGCGGAACTCATGCGTTTTCGCTACGGCATAGCAGTAGCGGGGGCACATGGCAAAACCACCACAACGAGCATGATTGCTTCTATCTTTGGCGCCGCAGGCCTTGACCCTACTTTTGTTATCGGCGGTAAAGTAAATGAATTTGGTGGTGGAGCACGACTCGGTGGCGACTATATTATTGTTGAGGCCGATGAAAGTGATTCTTCATTTTTGCATTTGCAACCTTTAGTTGCCTTGATCACTAATATTGACGCCGACCATATTGCTTCATACGGCGGTGATTTCCAACAAATGATCAAAGCCTATATTGATTTTTTACATAATTTGCCTTTTTACGGATTAGCGGTGATATGTTTAGACGATGGCGAAGTGCTGGATATCATCAATCAAATCGGTCGTCCACTAGTCACTTATGGGTTCCATAAGAACGCTAATTATCGGATAAGCAATTTCCGCCAGCGCAAAATATGTACTACTTTTGAGGTGGATTTCCCCGATGGCAAGACAAAACTGAATCTCCGCTTGCGGGTACCAGGGCGACATAATGTCATCAACGCGGCGGGTGCTGTTGCGGTCGCCCACAACGAAGGTATTGCGCTCACCGCCATTGAGAGCGGGCTCCACAAATTTAGGGGAGTTGAGCGCCGCCAAGAGATAAAAGGGTGCTATCGTTTTGGAAAAGGTCACATTATGTTGATGGATGATTACGGTCATCATCCTGCTGAAATTCAAGCCACCATCAATGCGATCAGAATTGGGTGGCCAAATAGACGTATTGTGACAATATTTCAACTGCATCGCTACACGCGCACCCGCGATCTCTACGATGATTTTGTCAATGTATTGTCATCAATGCCTGATTTCTTGTTTTTGTTAAAGGTGTATTCGGCAGGAGAGAAAGTTATTGCAGGAGCTAACGCCAAGAGCATTGCGCATAGTATTCGCCAACGCGGGCGGCTAGACCCCATTGTGGTGCGCGACTTCCGTCATTTGATCGAATCACTCTTGCCAATGCTATTGCCGAACGATATTATTTTAACGCAGGGTGCGGGTGATATTAGTCAATACGCCCATAAACTTGCCGAACTCTGTGAGCAAAAAATGGGAGTGATGGTTGTATGAAGGCGCACAACACAGTCATTGACCAATGCCGTGCAATTCTGGACGGGGAGGTTGCTGTATTGATGGGGGGAACATCGCATGAGCGGAAAATATCGCTGATGAGTGGTGAACGAGTTATCAATGCATTACACGGCGTGGATATTGCAGCGGTCAAAATAGATACGGCTGAACCTTTTATAGAACACATCACCGACTATTCGTTGGCTTTTATCGCATTACATGGCGGAGCAGGGGAAAACGGTGTGATGCAAGGTGCTTTGGAAACACTTGGGGTCACTTATACCGGTAGCGATACCTCTGCGTGTGTACTCTCCATGAATAAAAATATTTGTAAGCATTATTGGCGCGATACTCATTTGCCGACTCCTAATTGGCGATTAATGCGCACCGAAAATCAACTCAAAGATGCTTGCGAATATTTGGCAGGCGAGGTCATGGTCAAACCCAATTCTGAAGGCTCTAGCCTCGGGATGAGTCGCATACATACAAAAGAAGGCGCCCTCACTGCCTACAATACAGCGCGCCAATACGATCAACATGTATTGATGGAAGAATATGTTGCGGGCAAAGAATATACGGTGGGCATTTTGTGTGGTAAAGCATTACCGGTGATTGAATTGCAAGTGGAAAGTGATTTTTATAATTATCATGCTAAATACTGTTCTAACAATACGCGCTACATTGTGCCGTGCGGGCTCGCTACCGAACAAGAGTTAGCGTTGCAGCAATTAGCATTACAGGCTTTTGATAGTGTAGGCGCACGCGGATGGGGAAGAGTCGACATAGTGTGCAATGGGGATGGTGCGCCGTATTTATTAGAAATCAATACGGTGCCCGGATTGACCGAAAAAAGCCTTGTGCCTATGGCTGCCGCACATGTCGGGTTTGATTACCCCTCTTTAATCTGTACTATTATGGCAGATGCGCTCGGTATTACCATGAAAACATCAGACGGAGAGCGGATATGGCACTAAGCGTCCGTCAATTGGGTCACGGGGTCATTGTTGTATTGATAGTGGGGATTGTTCTCTATGTGATGAACACAAAAGTTGCCGTCGTCAATATTATCGGGACGTTGATTGCCGATCAACGCGCTCAATTACATAGTTTATTGGACGACCAAGTGCATAGGCGAATGTGGCTGTTGGATTTGACGCAACTGCGCCATGATATTGAGGCAATTCCTTGGGTCGATCGTGCGACTATCCGCCGCGTTTTTCCCGACCAGATAGTCGTCAAAGTGCAACCACATCAACCCGTTGCGCGGTGGAAGGACGGTTTTATCAATCGTGAAGGGCATTATTTTACGCGTGCCCCCGAATGGGC
Organism: Gammaproteobacteria bacterium; assembly: GCA_020027215.1. GTDB lineage: Bacteria > Pseudomonadota > Gammaproteobacteria > JABABF01 > JAHRAO01 > JAHRAO01. The sequence goes on along the minus strand of JAHRAO010000010.1, from coordinate 35,845 downwards.
ACAGTCTTTAGTGCATTTTAATGGAGATGATACTGCCCGCCAAGAAATATTAAATTTTTATCAACAATATGCCGCACCATTTGCCAAAGCCAATGCAAAAATTGACCGCATCTCCCAAGATGCAACATACGGTTGGCGCTTGTTTATCCGCGATGGCATAGAAGTCGTATTAGGTTTTGAGCAGCCGATGAATCGTGCGCGGACTGTATTAAGCGCCATTCGTTCGGGCTTATTAACGCGCCATTTGGATACGACATATATAGATATGCGGTATGAATTTGGATTGGCATTGCGTTGAGCAGATTAAATTACCGATGAGAGTGGAGGTAGATCACATATGAGCACCAGCATCGTTGCTTTAGATATAGGCACATCCAAAATTGCAGTCATTGTTGGTGCAATAACGGATGATAATGAGGGCATTGAATTGATTGGGCACGGTATATCCCCCTCTAAAGGATTACAAGAGGGCATTATTGTGAATATTGATCAGGCAACTACCGCTATTGCGCATGCAAAAAAACGGGCGGAAGATATGATTGGCGGCAATATTGATTCAGCATTTGTGGGGGTATCGGGTAAACATATTAGTAGCTGTACGGCAGATGGACGCGTGCGCATTTCCCGCGATATGGTTAGCGACACTGATTTAAGAAGAGTCAAATCAAGCGTATTGGAACGATTAGGTTTGTCAGATGATGTGTGGGTACTCCATACGCTCCCTAAGGAATATATTGTCGATAGTCGCCGAGGTATACAAGATCCGCGTGGAATGACGGGAACTTTTTTAGATACCTTGATGCATGTCATTACCTGTGATTCCAATTTGGTGCTTAATATTGAAGCGTGCCTCGATCGATGCCAATTGAAGATGGATGGCGTTATTTTAGAGCAATACGCTTCTGCACAAGCGGTCTTAGATAATGATGAATTAGAACTCGGGGTTTGTATGATAGATATCGGGCATGGGACGACCGATATCGCTATATTTTTCAAAGGCGCATTGCAACATGTTTTCACCATGCCGATTGCGGGCGGCACAGTGACTAGCGATGTTGCGGCATATATTAATGTGACTAAAGATCAAGCCGAACTTATTAAAAAAGAGCACGGTTGTGCCCTTGCAAAATTGGCGCAATCAGGCGAAGAATTATTTGTTCCCAGCACAGGCGGCAGGCCTGAACGCAAAATTGAGCGCGAAAATCTATCGAGAGCAATTGAAATGCGCTATCAAGAAATTTTTGAGGTGATTAAAGGCGTATTGGAAAAGAACGGTTATTTACAAAATTTAGGTGCGGGCATAGTGTTAACCGGCGGTGGCTCACGTATAGAAGGGTTGGTCGATTTAGCGGAAGAAGTGTTTGATCGCACGGCACGTCAAGGCATGCCCGGCGGCGTTGCTAGTCTGCATGGAGAGCTCCAGCGACCCGACCATGCTACGGGTATCGGGCTCCTCAATTACGCACATCGTAATGCGCCGGACGATAAATATGGCGGGAACATTATAAATAGAACTGTCCGCTGGGTGAAGAGTTGGTATGACCAATCTTTCTAAAAAAATAGATCAATATGAACAATGCGCTTTTGCATGTGCGTTGTTTGAGTGGTAATTTTGCAATCAAAATATGAGGAGCAAATCATGAATAGTAGAGAATTTAAGTTAGTCAGTGCCAATGAAACGGAAAAACCATTGCATAATCTTAAAGTGATTGGCGTGGGAGGGTGTGGCTGCAATGCGATACGCTATATGTTAGATAAAAAGCTACAAGACGTAGAGTTTATTGCCGCCAATACCGACCAACAATCTTTGCGGAATATCCATACACCGCATTGTATAGAATTAGGAAATGGCAGTATGCGTGGTATGGGTGCGGGGATGAATCCCGAATTGGGGCGGCAATCTGCCGAAGCGGATCGCGATCGTTTGGCGAAAATATTTAAGGGATCCGACCTTTTATTTATCGCTGCGGGCATGGGGGGTGGCACAGGTACGGGTGCGGCACCAATTATTGCTGAAATTGCCCGCGAGTTAAATATCTTGACGGTGGCGGTGGTCACTAAACCTTTTGAATACGAGGGAGAAGATCGTATGCTACTTGCTGAAAAAGGAGTGGCTGAGCTCAAGAAACATGTCAATTCAATTATTGTGATGTCCAATCAAAATTTAATGCGTATTCATGGATCTGAAAAAATGCAGCATCTATTACGCATCGGTACCGAAGTATTAACGGGTGCAGTGGAGAGCGTCTCCGAATTGATTACTTGTGCGGGGACGATTAATGTAGATTTTGGCGATGTCACCACCGTGCTCAATTTCCCCGGTTTAGCAGTGATGAGTTCGGCTGTCGCGAGTGGTAAAAATCGTGCACAGCAAGCAATTGAAGAGGCTCTATCGTGCCCATTGTTAGACAATATTGAAATTAAGGACGCGCAAGGTGTATTGATCAATATCAATGCTGATAGTGCGAGCGGACATGAATTGGAAGTGATTAGCAATACAGCAAAAAAAGCTGCCGCTCAAGGAGCATTGGTGAAATGCGGCCATATCATAGAAGATTCTGATTACACTGATGATATTAAAGTGACTTTAATCATTACGGGTATCCCCGATCCCGACATGCCAACGGAAAAGCAACCGCATATTCTTAAGCCGACACCCGATAATAGTGTGATGGATGTAAACAATCCATCGTACCAACATCAAATTAAATACGATGAATTGAGCCGCCCGACCTATTTACGAAAACAATGTGATTGATTAGTTTATGCACGAGCATTTATCTCACTCTCCGGATACATCGGGACATTTTGGCGATTACGGTGGGCGATTCGTTGCTGAAACTTTAATTTCAGCCCTGAATCAGTTAGAGCACACTTACCAAAAAGTCCGCAATGATGCTCATTGGAATGATGCGTTATCGCGTAACCTTCAACAATACGTCGGTCGTCCTTCGCCTTTGTATCACGCGGCTGCTTGGAGTCGGCAACTGGGAGGTGCGCAGATATATTTCAAGCGGGAAGACCTCAACCATACTGGATCGCATAAAATCAATAATGCATTAGCGCAGGTGCATTTGGCGCATTATATGGGCAAAAAACGCATTATTGCTGAAACAGGAGCTGGGCAGCACGGTGTTGCCACTGCAACAGCTGCCGCTCGTTTGGGTTTAGAGTGTGTCGTCTATATGGGTGCCGAAGACATTACCCGGCAGGCATCTAATGTGTATAAAATGAAATTGTTGGGTGCACAAGTTGTTGCGGTGCATGATGGGAGCTGCACGCTCAAAGATGCATTGAACGAAGCATTGCGTGATTGGGTGACCAATGTCGAGAATACTTTTTATGTAATTGGTTCGGTGGCAGGACCGCATCCATACCCTATGATGGTGCGTGACTTTCAGAAGATTATTGGCGAAGAAACATACCACCAATGTTTAGAATGCCTCGGCAAACAGCCCAATGTATTGGTCGCATGTGTGGGCGGCGGCTCTAATGCGATCGGACTGTTTTATCGTTTTATTGAGGAAAAATCCGTGCGCTTGATCGGTGTGGAAGCGGGGGGGGTAGGCAATGCGTTAGGCGAACACGCTGCCGCTTTAACCTATGGTCGCCGTGGCGTATTACATGGAATGCGCAGTTACTTATTGAGCCATGCATCAGGACAAGTGGCACCGACGACGTCTATTGCTGCGGGGTTGGATTATCCAGGTGTTGGTCCAGAACATGCGTGGCTTAAAGATTGTGGTCGCGCAGAATATGTCACGGTCACTGACGAACAGGCCATTCACGCTTTCCATGAAATCTCTACCCATGAAGGGATTTTGCCCGCTTTGGAGAGCTGTCATGCATTAGCTTATACACGTATCATTGCTACAAAAATGTCATCGCAGGACAATATAGTGGTCAACTTATCGGGGCGCGGAGATAAAGATTTAGAGCAGATTGCCGCTCGGGAGGAGCAGGCGAATTGACTCGTTTAGCGAATACTATGGATCGTCTGTCACGGCGACGCGGACTCATTTCTTATATCGTTGCCGGTCACCCTCATCCCGATGTGACAGTGCCGGCGATGCATGCTTTAGTAGAAGCGGGGTCTGATGTGATTGAATTAGGAATGCCGTTTTCCGACCCGATGGCAGAAGGCAAAATAATTTGCCGTGCCCATGCTTGTGCTTTACAACACGGGGTCGGTTTAGATGATGTATTCAATATGGTTGAATCATTTCGCGCAACTGATTCTCATACACCGATTGTGTTGATGGGATATACGAATCCTGTTGAACAATTTGGTGTTCAATCTTTTATTGACGCCATGCATAATGCGGGAGTGGATGGTTTGTTGTTGGTTGATATGCCGTATGATGAAGCCGAATCTATCCATATGCAGATCCAAAATTATCAGATGAGTATGATTTTTTTAATCACCCCCACTACCGATAGTGAACGGGTGTGCGCTATCAATAAAATGGCAAGTGGTTTTATATATTGTGTGTCGCTCACTGGAATCACTGGTGCCGATCACGTCAATAGCGAAGAGGTGATCGATCGCCTTGCCCATCTGCGCCCATTAGTGCACCACCCCTTAGCCGTTGGTTTTGGTATTAAAGATATTCATACGGCTACTCAAATCGCAACAAAGGCAGATGCAATTGTTTTGGGGAGCATATTGAGTGAGACAATGGAGAGCGAAGACGATGTCCCTGCTGCAATACATACCTTGTTAACTCCTTATAGAAAAGCATTAGATCAGATAAGAGAGGATCCATTGTGAGCTGGTTAGATAATATCATACCCTCCATTATGCGCGGCAAGGATACAACGCACCGCAATGTGGTTCCCGAGGGGCTATGGATACGCTGCGGTGATTGTGAGAATAGTTTATATCGCCCAGAGTTAGAGAAAGCATTGAATGTGTGTCCGAAGTGTGGGGTGCATATGCGCATTTCGGCTCGCCGCCGGCTGGATATTTTTTTAGATCCGCCATCACGCACTGAATTGGCAACGGATATTGGCCCCATTGATGCGTTAAAGTTCAAAGATACGAAGCGTTACCGCGAGCGTTTAAGTGCTGCCCAAAAGAAAACGGGTGAAACCGAAGCCTTGATTGTTATCGCCGGTCAGTTAAAGGGTATACCCGTGGTAGCGGCAGCTTTTGATTTCAACTTTCTCGGCGGATCTATGGGATACGCGGTGGGCGAGCGTTTTACGCAGGGTGCTCGCCACGCTTTAGAGCAAAAAATGCCGTTTATTGTTTTTTCGGCAACAGGTGGCGCACGAATGCAGGAAGCCCTGATCTCGCTCATGCAGATGGCGAAAACCGCTTCCATGATTGAACGGATGAAGGTGGCGGGTGTTCCCTATATTTCTGTATTGACTGACCCCGTTTACGGTGGAGTATCGGCAAGCCTTGCCTCATTGGGCGACATTAATATTGCCGAGCCGGGAGTGCGTGCCGGATTTTCAGGACCGAATATTATCCGCGAGACCATCCGCGTGGAATTACCCGAAGGATTTCAACGCGGTGAATTTTTGTTATCGCATGGGGCAATTGATATGATCGTTCGCCGCTCCGAGATGCGCGAAATGATTGCCCGTTTATTGAGCAAAATGCTCAATATTTCGCTTAAATCTCCCTAATTTTTCTTTGCTGATGAGACGGTGGCTTGTTCGATAAAAGAGGTAGTTTCCTTACTATCCCTCACTTGTCAATATAAAAAAGATGCCGTGCGCACCCTGATGCATTATTTTCGATGTTTTCCAAGGATTATAGTGTATCCCGTATCATAGAATAGAAGCCTTGACTCATCTTTAATTTATTGGATTACGGAAAAGAAGCGTTTGATTTTACAAAGCAACGAATTGAGCAATTTATTGCTCATAGCGCATGAAAAATCTGACCGCTACGTGATGGCGCACATATCGGACATTCATAACCGCATGCGCTAAAGAATACGCATTCACACGAATGATTGGTAAAGCACCGCGGCGGGAGTGTATAATGCTTGATGATTCACTACTCACTGGAGTATTGCCGTCCGTTGCCAAATAAAATAGCGTATGCCACATAAAAATATAGCCGAATGGTTGGCATATATTGAACAGCAGCATCATACGGAGATGGACTTGGATTTGGGGCGCGTGCGTACCGTCTATAATTCCCTTTTCCGTAAACCACACCATTGGCCGCATATCATTGTAGTGGGAGGGACCAACGGTAAGGGGTCTTGTGTCGCGATGGTAGACGCAATTGCCTCTGCTGCCGGTTATAGGGTCGGCAGTTATACTTCACCACATTTATTGCAGGTCAATGAGCGTATTCGCATTGATGGTCAAGCAATTGGTGATGACGCACTCTGTCGTGCATTACAGCGAGTTGAAAACGCCCGCGTTCAAGTCGGCCTCACTTATTTTGAATTTCTCACCCTTGCCGCATTGGATATTTTTTCGCGCGCCTCACTGCAGTTAATTGTATTGGAGGTCGGTTTAGGGGGGCGTCTTGATGCGGTGAATATTATGGATGCCGATGTGGCAGTGATCACTAATGTTGAATTAGACCATTGTCAGTGGCTAGGTGATGATCGAGAAAAAATTGGCGATGAAAAAGCAGGTATTATACGATCGGATCAATTGGTGGTGCTTGCTGACAATAATATGCCGCATTCGGTACACCGGCACATTCAGCAATTCAATGCTCATTGCTACATGTTGCACGATCATTTTAGTTGGCGGCAGACAAATCACCATTGGGACTGGATCGGCGCCCGCCATGATCTCACCGCTATGCCTATTCCACACTTGTCCTCTGCCTCAACTGCCGCGGCGATCCAAGCCTTAGATCTGTTGCCTTTAGACATGCCGTACAGTGCAGTATACCAAGCTGTGGGTACCGCCAAACTGCCCGGTCGTTTTCAGCAATGTCATTGGCACAATACCACACTGATTTTGGATGGGGCGCATAATACTGCGGCAGCACAATGGCTTGTCGATCACCTCCCCCCACGACAAAAATATTACGCCATTTTTGCGACTATGCAAGATAAGAACTATACGGAGATGATAAAAATATTGCACCACCGTGTGGTGCAATGGGTGCCGGTTAATGTGCCACAAGTGGCCCGCGCCGTCTCTGCAGAAACTATGGCTATCACTATACGATCTACCGGTGCACATATCTGGAAAATCTTGCCCGATGTAGCGACAGCGGTGCGGGAACTATGCCCGCGTTTGGCTTCAACGAGTTATCAGATTTTGGTCACGGGATCTTTTTACACTGTGGCGGCGGCACTCCGCTGTATTTCTGTGCAAAATACCCATGCGTAGAAAGTGGTCGGGCATTATTGCCGCTGCTATATTCATATGCAGTGCGCTTGCCCTTTTCATCTGGGTACTCGCCATTAGGACTTCACATAATGAGGCAATGCCGATCGCCCCTATTCCATCGTTACCTCCTTTGCCGCAGGTGACCATTCAAGAAGCCCAACGAGTGACCACAGTGGCGCAGCCCATGACTCGCACCCTGAAAGAGCATACCGCTCCACAGTTGGATGACACAGGGTTGCCCTATGCTTGGATATTGCAAGTCGGCACATTTGATGACCGCCAAAAAGCACAAAAATTAGCCAATAAATTGGTTACAATAGGATACTATGCCTTTATACAAGAACGGGAGCACCTCAATAAACCGATTGTCGTTTATGTCGGCCCTAAAATTGACTTTCAACGCACCCAACAAATTAAGCACGAACTATACAATCGCCTCAATTTGATTACTGAAATTTATCCCTATTCTCCGTAGCCCACTATGTTTTTCAATATTGCTATTCCCGTGTTGATACTATTGTCTGGCATTATTGGCTTAAAGCGGGGTTTTGTCCGCGAGACCATGTCGTTGCTTATATGGGGGGGAGTGTTTGTCGCTTTACTCGTCATTGGGGATCTCTCGCGTCTCACCGATTACGTGCCGGATAATGTCAGCGAAGAAATTGCTGTGGCTGAAGTGGATAAATTGAACCCTGTGATACAGGTCGGCTTGACCTTGGTGTTTGTTTTTTTTGTGAGCACCATTTTAGGTTATTTATTACAGTATGTGGTTTTATTGACCCGCCTATCGGAAGTGGATAAAGTATTGGGATGTGTTTTTGGCTTAGTGCGCGGCGTATTAGCAGCAATGGTATTTGTTATTTTTCTGCCCGAATTCATTACTGGAATTGAGAAAATAGACTGGTGGCAAGATTCACTGGTGATAGCGAGGCTTCAAGATATGGAAAATGGATTTTTAGAATATTTTGATTCACTGGCAGTGATCATAAAAGATGTAGTCGCGTATATACTTTGATATGTGTGGGGTCGTTGGAATTGTTGGGCGGTGTGCGGTTCATTATTTGCTCTATGAATCCTTATCACTCCTCCAACATCGGGGGCAGGATTCAGCGGGGATTATTACCCATGACCAAGGAAAGTTTTACCGCCGCAAAGCGAATGGCTTGGTGAGAGATGTATTCCGTCAACAGCATATGGACCGACTGCAAGGCAATATGGGGATTGGTCATGTCCGTTATCCCACGAAAGGGAGCAACGGCACGGCATTAGTTCAACCGTTATATGTCAATTTCCCCTATGGAATTTGTTTAGCGCATAACGGGAATTTAACCAACACACACGAGTTGGTTCAGGATTTGTTACGCACTGGTCGCCGCCACTTGAATACCGTATCTGATTCGGAAATCTTACTCAATGTATTCGCTGATGAATTATATCGTTGCGATACCCGCCTCCCCATCCAAGATATTGTCTTTAGCGCACTGCGCAAATTGTATCAGCGTTGCCGTGGCGCATACGCTGTAGTGGTGCAAATTGCGCATCACGGTATGGTGGCTTTTCGCGACCCACACGGCATTCGCCCCCTTATACAAGGACAACGTGAGACGAACGATGGATTGGAGTATATCTTTGCTTCAGAGAGCTCTGCAATTGACGCTCTTGGTTTTACGGTGACGACAGATATACAACCGGGAGAAGCGGTGTTTATAGATGTGGATGGTAACAGAAAAGCGGCACAATGCGCGACAAATCCCCAGCATGCCCCGTGTATTTTTGAGCATATTTATTTGGCGCGCCCAGACTCTATTATCGATAATATTTCGGTGTATAAAACCCGTTTGCGCCAAGGTCAACACTTAGCACAACAATTAGCACGCAGGCAGTTTAGCGCCGATAATATAAATGTCGTCATCCCCGTGCCCGACACTGGTCGCATAGTTGCTCATACTTTAGCATTATCTTTAGATATCCCATTTCGTGAAGGGTTGGTAAAAAATCGCTATGTCGGACGCACTTTTATTATGCCATCCCAAAACCAACGGATAAATTCGGTGCGCCGTAAACTCAATGTCATTGATTTAGAATGCGCCGGCAAAAATGTATTGCTCGTGGATGATTCCATTGTGCGTGGCACGACGGCACGGCAGATTGTGAATATGGTGCGTGCCGCTGGAGCAAAAAAAGTATTCTTTGCTTCGGCAGCCCCCCCTGTATGCTACCCGAATGTCTACGGTATTGATATGCCAGTGACCAGTGAATTGGTTGCTGGCCGTTACCATCATATGGATAAAGATAAAATAGAGCGAGAAGTCGCACAATTTATCGGTGCTGACCGCCTTATTTTTCAAGAATTGGATGGATTAATAGAAAGCTCGCAAGCGGGCAATCGCGATATTCAACGCTTTGAGTGCTCTGTTTTTGATGGATATTATGTGACCCAAGATATTGATGATGACTATCTCACTGCTTTAGCAGGCGAGCGCACTGCTGATCGTGGGCATCATGATGAAGACACATTAGGAATTATGTTATCCACCGAAGAAGGTTAATGGCGACTTCACAACCCCGCATAGCAACAGTAGCGGTGCGCACTGGACAACAACGCACTGCAGAGGGCGAACACAACGACCCCATTTTTCTGACCTCCAGCTATGTATTTACCGATGCCGCACAAGCGGCGGCGCGCTTTGCTGGCGAAGATATCGGTAATGTCTATTCTCGCTATACCAATCCTACCGTACGCACCTTTGAAGAACGTTTAGCCGCTATGGAGGGAGCGCAAGAGGGCGTTGCCACCGCTTCGGGCATGGCTGCCGTGATGAGTTTGTGTCTTGCGCTCCTCAAGACGGGCGATCACATTATTTGCGCACGCAATGTCTTTGGCACCACGGTAATTTTGATGCAAAAATACTTATCCCGTTTGGGGATTGAGGTCAGTTTTGTTCATTCTACCGATATAGACCAATGGCGCAATGCGCTACGCCCGCAAACGCGTTTATTATTCTTGGAAACCCCATCCAATCCGATGAACGATATTGCCGATTTATCATTGTTGGCGCAATTAGCACATGATCATCGGGCTTTATTAGTGGTGGATAATTGTTTTTGCACTCCCGTGTTACAGCGTCCATTAGATTTTGGAGCGGATTTGATAGTGCATTCGGCAACAAAATACTTAGATGGGCAGGGGCGCTGTGTCGGCGGGGCGGTATTGGGCAATCCCGAACTGATGGCAGAAGTGCGTGCTTTTTTGCGCACCGCAGGCCCAACTATGAGTGCTTTTAATGCGTGGATATTTCTACATGGATTAGAAACTCTCTCCCTGCGTATGCGCCAACATAGCGATAATGCTTTGCGATTAGCCGAGTGGTTAGTGGCGCACGATAAAGTGCAACAGGTGTGGTATGCTGGGTTAGAATCGCATGCCAACCATCATTTGGCACTCCGCCAACAGAGCGGATTTGGTGCAGTCATTGCTTTTACTGTTGCCGGCGGGCGCACCGCTGCTTGGCAGGTGATCGATCGCGTGCAAATAATGTCTCTTACCGCCAATTTGGGCGATGCCAAAACAACGATTATTCATCCAGCAACGACAACCCACGGTCGCCTGACCCCCGAAGAGAGACAGGCAAGTGGAGTGAGCGATAATTTAATCCGCATTGCTGTGGGATTGGAGGATTGTGCCGATCTACAAGACGATTTGCAACAAGCCTTAGCGAGTCTAACGGGAAATAACAACCGATAATGCTTGCTAAACCGTTAAGCAATTCCGTGATTACCCATTGAAAAAGTAAGGGTGTTATTTACAAGCGCGGTATAGGGACACGCGCGACTAAGCCTGCGTGTGTTCGCGCACCCACTCGTTGACCGATTGCAAAGCCTGCTCAATATGTGCAATATTACTGCCTCCGCCTTGTGCCATTTTTCGCCCGCCACCGCCTTTGCCGTTGAGCTGGGTGGCAAGATACTGCACTAAATCGCCCGCGTGTAGCCATTTTTCACTGCCCCCACCCAGTCCAGCCATAATACTGACTTTCTTATTGCCTACGCTGGCAATGACCACGGCGCTCGGTTCTTTTAATCGCGAGCGTAAACCATCTAATAAGATGCGCCGTTCTTCAAGCGGTAGGTCGTTGACCTGACTCGCTAAAACGCGTATCCCGTTGATGGTTGTCGCACGGGGCGTCAATTGATCGATCAACTGGTTACCCTGTTGTGTGCGCAGTTTTTTCACTTGCTCCGATAAAATCTGCTGTTCATTAATTTTTTGGCTGACTTTATCCATGAGCTGGCTGGCATCGGTTTTGAATAAATTACAGAGGGCTGTAATTTGGTCTTCGCGTTCTTGGTAATCGTGGAGTGCGGCAGTGGCGGTCAAGGCTTCAATGCGGCGCACCCCAGTGGAAATACTGCTATCCGATAGTATCTTAAACAATGCAATGTCGCCAGTGCGCGACACATGTGTTCCCCCGCATAGTTCTAATGAAAAACCCGCTCCAATGTTGAGAACGCGCACCATTTCTTCGTATTTATCACCAAAAAATGCCAACGCACCGGTATTTTTGGCTTCGGTTATAGGCATATGGTTGATTTCGACCGCATCGTTGTGGCGAATGTGCTCGTTGACCAGTTGTTCGATATCACGACTTTGTTGAGCCGTCAGGGGAGTAGGGTGCGAAAAATCAAACCGCAAATGTGTATCATCCACCAATGATCCGCGTTGAGTGACATGACTGCCGAGTACTTTACGCAAAGCGGCATGCAGTAAATGGGTGGCTGAGTGGTTACAGGCAGTGGCGAGCCGTTTCGTCCGATCCACTGTTGCGGTGACATTATCGTTGCACGCGAGAGTGCCGTGGGTTAAAGTGCCGTAGTGCAAGTGATACCCTTCTTCTTTGCGCGTATCGCTGACCACAAAGGCCGCCATGTCGTTGGCAATAGTGCCTCTGTCGCCCACTTGCCCTCCTCCTTGGGGATAAAAAGGAGTGGTGGGTAGAATTATTGTTGCTTCTTGCCCTTCACTAATGGATTGTACGGGTTGTGCTTTATCCAATAAGGTAGCAATAGTCGTTTGCACTTGTAACTTTTCGTGACCGATAAACGAACTCTGCACATTGATCCGCGGCAATTTGCGCGACGAGAAATGTGTTTTGTCGCGTGCCTGTGCGCGTTGCTGTTCCATGTGCTCGGCGAATCCTTGATGATCGACTTGCAATCCACGTTCGCGGGCGATCGTTTCGGTCATATCCAATGGAAATCCGTAGGTATCGTAAAGTATAAATGCCTCCTTGCCTGGAATGATAGTAGATTTGAGTGTGGCAAGGAGCTGTTCTAAGTGGTGCATCCCGTTTTTAAGCGAGCGCATAAATTGTTCTTCTTCTTGTTGGATCAGCGATGTGATGCGGGTTTGATCGTGAGCTAAGGATGGCCAATTGTGACGCGCATTATCCACCAAGGGCGCAACGAGCTGATAAAAGAAGGGTTTCTCCATCCCTAAATCATAGCCGTGGCGTAGTGCGCGGCGAATAATGCGCCGCAATACATAACCACGCCCATCGTGGTGTGGATTGACGCCGTCGGCAATGAGAAATGTGGCGGCGCGAATGTGGTCGGCTAATACCCGCAGTACAGGTGCACAGTGATCTGTGCAGTGGGTTAATTCGGCGGCGGCGGCGATAAGATAGCGGAACGCATCTGTGGAGTAATTGTCGTGAACATTTTGCATCACTGCCGCAATGCGCTCTAGCCCCATTCCCGTATCGACTGAGGCGCGCGGCAAATCTATTATTGTTCCATCCGCCTTGCGTTCATACTGCATAAAGACTAAGTTCCATATTTCCACATAGCGTTCTTGTTCACCAGTAGCCGTCCCTGGTGGATCTCCAGCGTATTGTTTGCCGTGGTCGTAATAGATTTCACTGCAGGATCCACAGGGTCCCGTATTGCCCATTTGCCAAAAGTTATCTTCCTCCAAGCGCGATAATTTATTTTGTTTGATGCCAATTTCTTCAGTCCAGATACGGGCTGCCTCATCGTCAGAGGTATGTATGGTGATCCATAATTTTTCTGGCGCAATACCGAGCGTTTTGGTCAAAAATTCCCATGCGTAGCCGATCGCTTCGCGCTTAAAATAATCACCAAAACTAAAATTGCCCAACATTTCAAAAAAAGTGTGGTGCCGAGCCGTATAGCCGACATTATCTAAATCATTGTGTTTGCCGCCGGCGCGCATGCAGCGTTGGGCAGATACTACTCGCGGGTGAGGCCTTGTGGTCGGTTGAATAAAGTATTCCTTGAACGGCGCCATGCCTGCATTGATAAAAAGCAAAGAAGGGTCGTCCGGTGGAATGAGCGGGGCACTCTCTATTTCGGTATGCCCGCGCGCAACAAAGAAATCAATAAAAGCGCGGCGAATATCGGAGCTATTCATCCCGCGAGAGTGTTTTCTCTAAAACGCTTGCCGCCTAAAAGGTGTAGATGGAGATGAAATACGGTTTGCCCCGCATTTTCACCATTATTGATGACAATACGAAAGGCATCGCCTATATCCATTTGCTGCGCCATTTTTGTCGCCACATGGAGCAAATGTCCGAGTAATGGAGCATCACCCGCATCAATTGTGCTCAGCATGGTGATCTTTTTGCGCGGAATGATCAATAAATGAACGGGCATTTGGGGGTGAGCATCGGCAATAACGATACATTGGTCATCCTCATACAATTTTTTTGCCGGCAATTCACCGTTAATGATCTTTTCAAATACGCTCATTATTTTTCGTGTGCTGTATTGATCTGCTGTGCTTCATCCGCTAATAGTACTGGAATGCTATTGCGAATGGGGTAAATAAGCCCACTTTTATCGCACACGAGGGCTTGGCGCTCGGCATCGTAATGCAGTGCGTGCTTACTGACGGGGCATACTAAATAATCGCTCGGCAGAGGTTTAAACATTGCACTTATTTTACTATATGCATGGTCTATTGTTGTGCTATTCGGGGCGCATGGGCATTGCGCATTATGGTATAATGCGTTTTTTTATTGTCGCCATGTTTATGGATATGTTGGTTTTGTGGTAAACTAAGCATAATCACACAGTGAAGAGTTCCATTGAGGCATATACGAGATATAGTTTATGAGCCGAATCTGTCAAGTAACGGGGAAAAGACCGCTGGCTGGTAATTGCGTGTCACACGCGCATAATAAAACTAGGCGCCGTTTTATGCCCAATTTGCATACACATCGTTTTTGGGTGGCAAAAGAAAACCGCTTTGTCAAATTGCGCGTTTCCAGTAAAGGAATGCGTATTATTGATAAAAAAGGAATAGATGCCGTATTGGCAACTATTCATGCGTCCAAAAAAAATATAAAGTATAGAGAGCCAGATAATGCGTGAAAAAATTCGCCTTATTTCATCCGCTCGTACTGGGCATTTTTATACGACTGATAAAGCCAAAGCCAATAAAACGGAGAAATTGGCGCTGAAAAAATACGATCCAGTCGTGCGCAAACATGTCCTATACGAAGAAAGCAAAATGAAATGACGCAGCACATGCACGAGGTATTCCTTGTATACACGTATACACAACACAATTTTCTCCCCCCAACCCTTCTTTGCATGATCAATAATGTCTCCTATTGCTGAAAGCGTCACACAGGGTGACCCAGATATCGCTACTATCATAGGGTTGGAATATGAACGGCAGGAAAATTACCTTAATCTGATTGCTTCGGAAAATTATGTGAGTGCAGCCGTGCTGAATACGCAGGGGAGCATATTAACCAATAAATACGCCGAAGGCTACCCTGGCAACCGCTACTACGGTGGTTGCGTACATGTAGACGAAGTGGAACGCATCGCCATTGAGCGCGCCAAAAAATTATTCAATGCAACTTATGCAAATGTGCAACCCCATTCGGGCTCGCAAGCGAACGCAGCAGCTTATATGGCGTTGCTCCAACCGGGAGATACGATACTTGGTATGTCATTGGATGCAGGAGGGCATTTAACGCACGGTGCACGAGTGAGTTTTTCCGGTAAGTTGTATCGCGCAGTGCAATATGGAATCAATCCAGAGACCGAATTAGTGGATTATGACCAAGTGGCAGATTTAGCCCACACGCACCGACCGAAAGTGATTGTCGCTGGTTTTTCTGCCTATTCTCGAGTGTTGGATTGGAAGCGTTTTCGCGAGATTGCCGATGCGGTGGATGCGTATTTGGTCGTTGATATGGCGCACATTGCTGGATTAGTTGCTGCCGATATTTATCCATCACCCGTGCCGCATGCACATGTTGTCACCACAACCACCCATAAAACTTTACGCGGTCCTCGGGGCGGATTGATCCTTTCATGTAGTGGTGAAGAAATAACGAAGAAACTGAATTCAGCCGTATTTCCCGGCGGGCAAGGAGGTCCTTTTATGCACACTATCGCGGCTAAAGCCGTCTGCTTTCTTGAAGCATTGCAGGATGATTTTCGCCTTTATCAACAACGGGTGCTTGATAACGCTCGCGCGATGGCACACTGTTTAACAGATAATGGATTTCATATTATTTCCGGTGATACGGATAATCATTTATTTTTGGTCAAATTGACCGGCAAAGATATTACCGGTAAAGAAGCGCAAACACGCTTGGAAGAAGCGCATATTATTACCAATAAAAATGCCGTTGTCAATGACCCATTGTCGGCTATGATCACGAGCGGTTTGCGATGCGGTACTCCTGCGATCACCACTCGTGGTTTGGGCACTACCGAAGCCGTGCAGGTTGCGCAATGGATGTGTGAAATCTTGCATAATATCCACGCAACGGACTTGATTCAATCTACGCGTAGCCAAGTGTTGGATTTGTGTCGATCTTTTCCCGTTTATCGTTCCCATCCGTCCTAAAACTGTGTCGCGGGTGCAAATGCACTGACAACATCAATGCACCTCCCCCGATATGAGTCAATAGAATTTTGTATAATAAAGGAATAGAGAGAAGAACATCATGACTATTGAGACCATTACCGTTTCCCCCCAAGCACGCCAGTATTTAATTGACTTGCTTGGTAAACAAGACGACGATTCTGTCGTGGGTGTGCGAATGTATATTAACGATGCCGGCACCCCTCGTGCGGAAACATGTATCGCTTATTGCCGTCAAAGCGATATTCAGCCCGATACTATCAAAATGCAATTGGATCAACTCACCATGTATGTGGATGGGAAAAGCGCGCCTTTTCTACACGACGCCGAGATCAATTATGCCGAAGATCAATTTGGTGGTCAGCTCACTATTAAGGCACCCAATTCTAAAGTGCCACAAATTCATGAGGACAGCTCGGTAGAAGATCATATTCACTATGTACTATCCAATGAAATTAATCCAGCCCTTGCCGCACATGGGGGAGAAGTGCGCTTAATGGAAGTAGTGAATGGCACGCATGCGATCTTGCAATTTGGTGGCGGGTGCCAAGGTTGTGGCATGGTGGATGTCACTTTGAAAGATGGGGTAGAGAAAACCTTATTGGAAAAAGTGCCCGGCTTGAAATCGGTGGGCGATATTACTGATCATAGCGATCGCACACACGCCTATTACTAATAGAGCGTGTAATAAATTAGTGGTGTTCGTTGAGTAGCGAGAAATATTCGGCGCGAGTTGCAGGGCTGTTGCGAAATGCGCCTAAAAGAGAAGAAGTTTTCATAATGGAGTTTTGTTTCTCTACTCCGCGCATCATCATACATAAATGACGTGCTTCTATCGTCACGGCAACTCCTTTCGCTTGGGTAACCGTCATTATTTTGGTTGCAATTTGTGCAGTGAGTTCTTCTTGGATTTGTAATCGGCGTGCGTATACATCAACGATGCGGGCAATTTTAGATAATCCCAATACCCATCCATTCGGTAAATACGCAACGTGGCATTTTCCGAAAAAGGGTAATAAATGATGTTCGCACAATGAAAATAATTCAATATTTTGGACTAAGACAATTTCTTCTGCTTGCGAAGAAAATAGCGCATTGTTAATGATCTTTCCTACATCTTCATGATAGCCTTTGACCAAGTATGCCAAGGCTTTAGCCGTGCGTTGCGGAGTGGCTTGCAATCCGCGGCGTTGCGGGTCTTCACCAATTCCTTCCAGTATTGAACGATATGCCTGTGCTATTTTTTCTTGGTTCATAGTGGGTGTATTATAAAGTATCACTATGTCAGGTAATACGATTGGACAGTTATTTTGTGTGACGACTTGTGGTGAAAGTCACGGTTCGGCTTATGGTTGCATTATTGACGGCTGCCCGCCCGGCATGGCACTGAGCGAGAGCGATATTCAGAGTGATTTGGATAGGCGCAAACCCGGAAGGTCGCGCTATACTTCGCAAAGACGCGAAACAGATCGGGTGCGCATTGTATCCGGTGTATTTGAAGGGGTGACCACAGGCACCCCGATCGGTCTATTTATTGAAAATCACGATAGCCGTAGTAAAGATTACAAGAACATTCAGAACAAATTGCGTCCGGGGCATGCCGATTATACTTACCTGCGTAAATACGGTCTGCGCGACTATCGCGGTGGCGGTAGGGCATCGGCACGCGAAACCATGATGCGCGTGGCGGCTGGGGCGGTTGCCAAAAAATATCTCGCCGAGCATTGTGCTATTCGTATTCGCGGGTGTTTGAGTCAGGTGGGTGAACTCAACTGGCTCGATCGCCAAGACGAATTTGATTGGCAAACGGTGGAACAAAACATGTTTTTTTGCCCCATTCCAGAAAAAATACCCCAATTGGAAAATTTAATTAATACCCTACGGCAAGAAGGTGATTCGATCGGTAGCGCTCTCTTGGTCATGGCCGAGGGCGTGCCCCCCGGACTTGGCGAACCTGTTTTTGCCCGTTTAGATGCGGATATTGCCCAAGCGATGATGGGCATCAATGCGGTGAAAGGGGTGGAAATAGGAGCGGGATTTGCTGCCGTTGCCCAACGCGGTAGCAAACATCGCGATGAAATGAGTGCACAGGGATTTTATTCTAACCATGCGGGAGGCGTATTGGGCGGAATTAGTAGCGGGCAAGATATCGTTGTGCGTGTTGCTTTCAAAGCAGCTTCTAGTATCCGCATACCGGGGCGTAGTATTGATACAGATTACCGTCCAACCGAAGTGGTCACTTTGGGGCGCCACGATCCATGTGTAGGGCTGCGTGCAGTGCCTATTGTGGAGGCGATGTTGGCTATAGTGCTCACCGATCATCTTTTACGTCATCGCGCGCAAAATTATGCCGTGACTCATGAACATCCACCGCTTCCAGCATCTCGTCACCGTAAATAAATTTGGGAGACTATGCGTTATAATAGGTAAGGTTATTTCGCCAGCGCCTAATGGCGCTATGCTACTGAAAACAACACCCCCCATATTGCAAAAATGGGCAAAAATTATTGCCAATACACTGCAAAGCGGATACAATATGTGGCATCTGTAAGAAATTGTACCCTTGCAGGTAAAATAATCGATTGACGACATAATAAATAACTATCTAGGAATAATAATGGTTCAATTGCCGACAATACAGGAAATGCTTAAAGCGGGAACACATTTTGGTCATCAGACTCGCTATTGGCATCCTAAAATGGCTCCGTATATCTATTGTGCGCGTAATAAGTTGCATATTATTGATTTAGAACACACCATGCGCCTGCTGAAACAGGCATTAGAGTGGTTAGAGGAGCGCATTGCGAGCGGCGATACCATATTATTTGTTGGCACCAAGCAATCGGCGAGCAAATTGGTGAAGAAGTATGCCGAATCGATCGGCATGCCTTATGTGTGCCACCGTTGGCTGGGCGGAGCGCTGACCAATTACAAAACGATCAGCAGTTCAATTCGCCGCTTGCGGACTATGGAAGAACAGATCAATAGTGAATACTATCGCTCGCTCCCTAAGCGTGAAGCAATCGTTTTATTGCGCGCGTACAATAAATTGGAATATAACTTGGGAGGCGTCAAAGATATGCAAGGTCTGCCAGATATTCTTTTTGTGTTGGATGTGGATTACGAACAGATCGCTATCCGCGAGGCGCATAGTTTGAATATCCCCGTGGTGGCGATTGTGGATACTAATGGCGATCCTTCATCGGTATCTATACCGATTCCCGGCAATGATGATTCGTTCCGCGCTATTGATTTGTATTTGCGCACCGTAATAGACGCCTGCATAGCCGGTAAAGCGCGCGCCCAAGGGATGTCGGTGGAGGAGTATTTAGTCAATTTTCCTATGGCTGAGAACTCCTCCAGCACAGTGCCCCCGTCAGAAGAGGTCTCTGCCCAAGCTGTAGAAGAAACGGATGTGTCCGCAGAGGCCGAGCCCGCAGAGGCCGAGTCCGCAGAATCCGCGCCCGCAGAGGCCGATCCTGCAGTGGATGGTGTTGATCGTGCCAATGGAACAGAATAGTATGGTGAATGTTACTGCGCGTGCGGTCGGTGAATTGCGCCAACGCACGGGTATTGGGATCATGGAATGCAAGAAGGCTTTAGTCAAGGCCGCCGGCGATAGCGAAAAAGCAATTGCGCTTTTGCGCCAATCCGGCGCACTCAAAGCGATGGCTAAAAAGAGCCGTGCCACCAGTGAAGGAATAGTGATGGTAAAAGTGGACGGGCATGGGGCAATGGTAGAAGTGAATTGCGAGACTGACTTTTCGGCGCGCAATAAACATTTACAATTGTTTGCGCAAGCAGTTGTGGATCATGCGTGGCAGCAAAAAGTGGACGATAGTCACGTGTTGTTGCGTGATGAATTGGAAGAACAGCGCTTGGCGTTGGTCCATCAGATCGGTGAAAATGTCCATGTGCGCCGTTGTGCCATAGTGCACAGTGAAGGCAGCGTGGGTTACTATGTGCACAATAACCAACGCATTGGCGTTTTGTTAGCTGCTCAAGGATGTGATGCGACTTTAATGCACGATGTGGCAATGCATATAGCCGCCTTTAATCCATTGGTCAATAATGCCAGCGATATGCCTGAATCTTTAATAGCACAAGAGCGCGAGATTTACCGCCGCTCGGACGACTTAAAAGATAAACCACCCCATATTGCTGAAAAAATTATTGAGGGTAAACTCAAGAAATTTATCAACGAACACAGCCTGCAATGCCAACCTTTTGTGAAGGATAACGATCAAACGATACAAGCGTTACTCAATGCGACTGGTGCACAAGTGGAACATTTTGTGCGCTACGAAGTCGGAGGCGCTGTTAATTAATCTTTTCTCGCCGTGAATCAGCACTATGCGGCAATATGATCGCGTCCTTATTAAATTCAGTGGTGAGTTTTTAAGTCAAGATCACACCACCATCCATCGCAATAGTTTGGATTATCTTGCGACTGATATCTCGTCACTAAATCAACAAGGGGTTCGACTGGGGATAGTCGTTGGAGCGGGAAACTTTATTCGCGGTGCAGCCAGCACATTTTCACGCGTCACCGGAGATCAAATGGGGATGTTGGCGACCATGATCAATGCTTTGGCATTGTGTGACGTACTACAGCAGGCGGGAACAAAGGCGATTATTTTATCGGCAAAAGCGGTAGAAGGCATCTTGATTGGTTATAGTCGCACAGAAGCACTCACCCATTTGCAGAGTGGTTATGTGGTCATTTTTGCCGGCGGCACAGGGCATCCTTTTTTGACCACTGATTCGGCGGCAAGTTTGCGTGCTTTAGAGATGAATGCCCAACTGATGATTAAAGCGACCAAAGTCAATGGCATCTATTCTGCCGATCCGATGAAAGATACGACCGCCCAGCACTATGCACAAATCAGCTATGACGATGCTATTGTCAAGCAATTGCATGTCATGGATATGATGGCGCTCGCTTTGTGCCGCGATAATCGTTTGCCCATACGCGTTGCTTCATTAGAGAAAAAAGGTACTCTCCAACGCATTATCAATGGCGAAAATGAAGGGTCGTTAATTAGTCACCGAGAGGTTAAATAATGTCCGTAGAAAATATAGAAAAAGATTTAGCGCAAAAAATGCATCAACGAGTAGAAATTTTTCAGAATGTGCTCAATAAAATTCGTGCAGGACGCCCACACCCCGGCATATTAGACTCAATAAAAGTAGAGTATTACGGTCAATTGACCCCATTAAACCAACTGGCGAGCATTGCGATTACCGATGGTTTGAACCTGGTGGTCTCTCCGTGGGAAAAAAACATGATTCCCGAGATAGAAAAAGCACTGCGCAATTCGGATCAAGGATTCAATCCGACTACACAAGCAGATTTAATTCGCGTCCCTGTTCCTCCTTTATCTGAGCAAACACGGCGCGAACATGCTCGCCGAGTCGCGCGTGAGGCCGAAGCCGCGCGCGTTGCAGTGCGTAATTTGCGCCGTGATGCTAATCAATCATTAAAATCTGGGGTGAAAAATAAAGAAATCAGTGAAGATATAGAACGGAGATTACAAACCGCTATTCAAAAATTGACGGATGAAAAAATTGCTGAGATTGGGCAAATGGCGGAGAAAAAAGAAGCGGATTTAATGGAAATTTGATTGTGCACCGACCCGATGCATAATCGTAACCATCTCGCTACAAGTAAAATGAAATTGCGTCATTTGGCAATTATCATGGACGGTAATCGCCGTTGGGCTGAGGCAAATAAGGTTTCTTACCGAGCGGGTTATACTGCGGGTATCAATGCCGCAGAAAAAATCCTTAACCACAGTAAAACCCACGAGATAGAAGTGATCACTTTGTTTGTTTTTAGTAGCGAAAATTGGCGCCGCCCGCAAAGTGAAGTGAGCGTATTGGTATCTTTATTTTCCGAATATATTGATAAAAAAATCAATCATTTACATCAAGAAAATGTGCGCGTTCGCTTTATCGGTAGCCGCGACCGTTTTCCACCTGCCTTGTGCCGTAAAATGGGCAGAATAGAAGAGCGCACGGCAGATAATCAAAAGCGAAATTTAATATTGGCAGCGGATTACGGTGGTCAATGGGATATTGTGCAAGCGGCAAAACAAGTATCCATTGCGCTTGCAGAAGGTGCGGTGCAACAGAATAATATAGACGAACAGATGTTTTCTTCATACTTAAGTTTGCCCGATGTGCCTATGCCCGATTTATGTATTCGCACAGCTGGAGAAAGACGGTTAAGTAATTTTATGTTGTGGCAGTTTGCTTATACCGAATTGTACTTCACCGATATTTTATGGCCTGATTTTGATGAATCTGCTCTGGATAATGCCGTATCGTGTTATTACGAGCGCACGCGATATTTTGGCGGGCGCATTCCATGTTAGTGCGCACGATTACGGCATTGATCATTGCCGCTGTTTTTTTAATCTGCCTATGGAAAATGCCGCCGCCGATATTGATGTATATCATAAGTGCGGTGGTGATTATAGGGGCATGGGAGTGGGCACAATTGTGCTGGCGAGACAATATTGCCTTTCAAATGGCTTATTGCCTGTGCTTTACCGCCCTGTTGATGATCATCATGATGCACCCCGCATGGGTCATTGATGGATGGCGCTCTATGGGCATGGAAGTATTGGGGGCGGCTCTCATCGGATGGACATTGATCATTTTTTTTATGCTCCATACCCCAGCGAGTCAATGGTTGTGGAATTCACGGTTGGTGCGCTCATTGATGGGATTCATATTATTGGTACCCGCTTGGTGGGCGATCGCTATGTTGCGCACTATGGAGTACGGGGAATGGTTGGTATTGTATACGGTGTTGTTAATTGCATGCATGGATGTTGGCGCTTATATTTTTGGGCGCACTTGGGGCAGAAAACCGCTTGCCCCGCGTATGAGCCCAGGCAAAACGTGGGTCGGATTGTATAGCGGTATGGCTTTGGCAAGTGGGTTTGCGGTAAGTGCTTTGTGGTTGTTTCCTTTTCTATCAATGCATATATTGTGGATTAGTATTGTTGTGGCATCCTTTTCGCTGTACGGGGATTTAGTGGAAAGCGCTGCGAAACGCCAGCAAAACATTAAAGATAGCAGTCGTATCTTACCGGGACACGGCGGGGTATTAGACCGCATAGATAGCCTTACCCTTGCATTGCCTTTGTTTACTTTTCTGTGGTGGCATACCGTATGAAAGCGGTAACGATTCTTGGTTCTACGGGCTCCATCGGTTGCAATACATTGGATGTCATCAGCCGCCATCCCCGTTCTTTTTCGGTATTTGCGTTAAGCGCATACAGTGTGGTGGATAAACTTTATCAGCAAATATTGACTTTTCGCCCGCAGTATGCAGCGGTGATAGACGAAAAAGCGGCTAAAGAATTGTGCCATTTATTGAAGACACAAAAAATAAATACCCAGGTCTTGGTGGGACAACAAGGATTGCTGGAAGTTGCCGCGCATCAGCAGAGTGATATAGTGGTCGCAGCAATTGTGGGTGCCGCAGGACTTAATGCGACACTACAAGCCGTTTATGCCGGCAAACGAGTGTTGTTGGCTAATAAAGAGTCATTGGTTATTGGCGGTCAGATATTTATGACCGCAGTTGAGGAATCGGGTGCGGTATTGTTACCCGTTGATAGCGAACACAACGCGGCTTTACAGTGTATGCAAGGATGTGACGACCCAACACGCGATCTGCGTCAAGTGATCCTCACCGCTTCGGGAGGCCCTTTCTATAATCGTCCATACGATTCATTGCACAAGGTTTCACCGCAACAGGCGTGTAACCACCCCAATTGGGATATGGGAATGAAAATTTCAGTCGATTCTGCAACGATGATGAATAAAGGTTTAGAATGCATAGAAGCGCGGTGGTTATTTGATCTACCGCCCCCAAGCATCAATATTTTAATAGAAAAGACCAGTACGGTGCATGCAATGGTAGAATATACGGATGGTTCTTGGTTAGCGCATATGGGGGTATCAGATATGCGTGTTTCCATTGCGCAGGCACTCGCATGGCCAGGGCGCATATCCTCCGGCGCACCGCCGTTGGATATGACATCACTTGCAGAAATCAAATTTTCTCCAGTGGATGACTCACAATACCCGTGCCTGCAATTAGCATTGGATACGTTGCGGCATGGGCGCGGGTCGCCGATTGTGCTCAATGCGGCTAATGAGATCGCGGTGGATGCATTTCTATCGCAAAAAATTCGTTTTACGGATATTGCATTGATTATTGAACAGACTATGAATACATTTTTGCCCGATCAACCGACTCAAATGGCAGAGATTCTTGCTATTGATCAAGAAGCGCGCCAGATTGCGCATACTATGTTAACCCAGCCGCGCAAAAAATATTTTTAACCCGCCAATGTATGTTGTAGAAATAATATTGGGCACCATTGTCGCATTGGGAATTCTCATTACGGTGCATGAATTTGGTCATTTTTGGGTGGGCCGGCGCTGCGGGATTCATGTGTTGCGCTTTTCAATTGGTTTTGGCCCCGCGTTGTATAAATGGGTGGATCGCAGGAAAACGGAATATGTCATTGCCTTCATACCCTTAGGGGGTTATGTACGCTTTTTAGATTCTGCTGCCGATGAGGTGCCGCCAGAAATGGAAAAATACGAGTACAACCGTAAGCCACTATGGCAGCGTATAGCGGTCGTGTTAGCGGGTCCCGTTGCTAATTTTATTTTGGCGATCTTTTTGTTATGGGTGAGTATGCTTTTTGGCGAGCGAGGGATTGCTCCGGTTATTGGAGAAGTGATTGACCGCTCACCTGCGGCAATCGCCGGCATAAAATCTGGCGACGAGATTATTGCCATTGATGATAAGCGCACCCCGACTTGGCGAGCAGTCTCTATCCAATTAGCCAATTATATTGGGAGTAGTGGTGAAATTCATGTGCAGGTGATGCCCCATGGTGGGTCGGTGATGCGCAGAACACAGATCCCCGTTTATCAATTTTTATCCGCTGCGCGCGCACCGAATCCTATACATGAATTGGGCCTTCGCCGTTATATACCGCCAGTACCGCCCATCATTGCGGCAGTTGAATCGGGAAGTCCCGCGGATATTGCCGGTTTAGTGCTGGGCGATTACCTGCAATCAGTTAATGGAGAGGAGCTTCCTTCTTGGCAGGATTGGGTGAAATATGTGCGTGCCCACCCTAATGAAACGATGGATGTGATCGTGTTGAGAGCAGTGGATTCTGCGACCATCCCTATGCGACAGAATAGCCATGAAAAATTGCGTGCACCGCATACGCTACAAGTGACACCCGCCGCTGTTCATCAAAACGGAGCTACTTTTGGCAGAGTCGGTGTGACTGTTGCGTCCCCTACTTATCCGCCCTCCATGCAGCGCACTCAGCACTATAATATTTTTTCCGCATTCGTTGCTGCATTGCAAAAATGTATTGATCTCTTGTATATGACTATCAATATACTTGGCAAAATGATTGTCGGAGATGTCGCGTTGAGCAACATCAGCGGACCGGTGATGATTGCTAAATTGGCAGGAGATACTTTTGCTGCTGGGTTTTTAATTTTTATTAATTTCATGGCATTTTTAAGCTTAAGTTTAGGGGTGATCAATTTATTGCCTATCCCCGTATTGGATGGAGGCCATTTAGTGTTTTTACTCATTGAAGGGATGAAGGGGTCGCCATTATCTTTGCGTGTGCGCGCATTTGCAACTCAAATGGGAATGGCGTTGTTATTTACTTTATTGTTATTTACGGTATACAACGATATTTTGCATGGTTAGGGTTATCACACTCTTGTGTGGTTTATTGCTGCTTTTTGGCGGGACATTGGTTTTTGCCCAATCGGGTACCGATGAAATGGAACCTTTTCTCGCCGAAGATGTACGCGTGGAAGGGCTCCAACGCTTGTCTTCGGCAAATATCTTTCGTTATATTCGGGTCAATGTGGGGCAAAAAGTAGATGCAGAATTGATCCACGATATTATTCAGTCCCTCTTTGCGACTGGTTATTTTGATGATGTACAAATTTATCGCGATGGTCATTTTTTGGTAATCAAAGTGCAGGAAAGACCACTTATTGCACATATGAGTATTAAGGGAAGCAAAGCCATTAAGGAAGAAGACTTGTTAAAAGGGCTAAAAGATGCGGGCTTGTCGGAGGGTGAGGTATTCAAACGGGCAACTATGGAGGGTATTCGTTCAGAATTACAGCGTCAATACACCTCTCAAGGGCGCTACGACTCTAAAATTGTTGCGCAGGTGAAGAAATTGTCGCGTAACCGAGTGTCCATTCGTATTAATGTGGATGAGGGATCGCCTTCACGCATTGACCACATTAATATTATTGGGAATAAAGAGTATGGAGTCGATACATTACTCGGTTTATTTGAATTGCGCCCGCGGAAAATTCTGTTCTTTTTCTCGCGCAAACGTAAATACTCGCGCGATCAATTACAAGCCGATTTAGACACTTTGGAATCATGGTATTTAGATCGCGGTTTCTTGCGTTTTAATATTGATGCTGTCCAAGTATCATTGAGTCCAGACTACAAATCGGTTTATATCACCATTAGCATAAACGAAGGCAAACGCTATACAGTGGGCAAGGCTAATTTAGTTGGCGATATTGTATTAGATGAGAAAATGCTCTTACCCATTGTGCGCGCCCAAGAAGGACAAATTTTCTCACAATTGATATTGACGCAAATTGAAGAAGGGTTGACGAATTTGTTAAATAATTCAGGGTATAACTACGCCGAAGTGAATACCTTGACCGAAGTGAATGATGATGACTTTATGGTGGATTTAAACTTCTTTATTAATCCCGGAAAACGTATGTATGTGCGGCGCATTGAATTTGTCGGTAATGATGGCACCAACGATGAGGTATTGCGCCGTGAATTACGGCAGATGGAAAGCGCTCCCGCTTCTTTAATTAAGATTGATCGATCCAAACTGCGTTTAGAACGGCTGGGGTTCTTTAAGTCGGTAGATGTGGAAACCCAATTAGTCCCCGGAGAAACCGACCAACTGGATGTCAACTATGTTATTGAAGAGCAACCATCGGGCAGTATCGGCGCTACTATTGGCTATTCGCAAAGTATTGGCTTATTATTTGGCTTTAATATCCAACAGGCTAATTTTCGTGGGACTGGGCGCACATTACAGCTCAATTTAGATAGAAGCCAGTTCCAACAAAATTACAATATTAATCTCCTTAATCCATACTATTCGCAGATCGGCATTAGTCGCGGTATCTCTTTCTTTTATCGCGAGTTAGATTTTGACGAATTAAATATCACCAGCTATGCAACCAATCAATTGGGGGGAGGGATTAATTTCGGCTACCCGATTAATGAAACTTCACGGATATCGTTTGGCGTCTCCTTGACGAATACGGATATTGAAACTGGAGCATTTGCGGTGCGCGAAATAGCCGGAGTCAATGAATCGGCTGCCTTTTTGAGCCATGCATTTGTCCCGCGCTATTCATTCAGTATGCCTGTTGTCGATGTGTCGCCAGATATGCCCGCATTGGATGTGCGCGACCCCAATCAAGTCACTTTAGAGCGAAATACGGGCTTTATAGAACAACATGGCAATAGTTTTAATATGTCTACTATCAATTTGGCATGGACGCAATCACGCCTCAATCGTGGTCAGCTCGCCACGCGCGGTTATTCACAAAATGTTGGTGTTCAAATCGCCTTGCCGACAGGAGGCTTACAGTTTTATAAATTGAATTATACGGGACAATATTTTTGGCCTATTATGGGTAGTGAATTTACTTTAAGATTGCATACTCGTTTAGGGTATGGCGATGGATATAGTGGTAATACATCCTTACCCTTTTTTGAAAACTACTTCTTAGGCGGCATCAACTCTATTCGCGGTTTTCGTGCGAATACTTTGGGTTCACGCAGTACGCCGGCGATTAGATATGTCCCCCGTACTGCGGTCATCGGTTATACTACTTCTGGGACGCAACTAACAACTTTGTCGAGTGCGGAACAATATTATGAAGCCCTGCCTGGTGGCCCACCGTACCGATTACGCACGCAATCATTGACTGGTGTTCAACCATTTGGCGGCAACTTTCTTGTGCAAGGGAATATAGAATTATTAATACCACTACCATTTCTTGATGATCGACGCTCGGTGCGCGCAGCATTATTTTTTGATTTTGGCAATGTATTTGATACGGCATGTGCAACTTATCGCACGCATTGCATTCCGCCAAGCTCCGATGCCTTGCGCTATTCTTATGGTATGAGTTGGACGTGGCTCACCGCATTGGGTGCTTTAACATTTAGCTACGCTTTCCCACAGAACACAGATCAATTTGACATTACTGAACAATTTCAGTTTTCTATTGGGTCAGGATTTAATTAACGAACAATATTGGTAAATAAGAGGTAAGTTATGAATAAATTAATCAGTTATTGTGCGATCATTTTATTATCGGTGAGTGTATTACCGGCATTGGCGCAAAGTAATAAAAAGACTGCGGGTAAAATTGCGGTGATCAATTTAGAACGCGCAGTTTTTTCTACGGACGAAGCGAAAGAGCGCCTCAAAAAACTCAACGCGCGCACTTCATATAAAAGACAAAAAAGAAAAGTGGAATCTTTACAAAAAGAAGGGCGCAAATTGTCCGAAAATCTGCGTAAGGATGAGGACGTGCTCGGCTCAGATGAGCGACGCGATATCGTCAAACAAATATCTATCTTGCGTGAAGATATTGAACACGAGGGAAAAAAATTAAAACAGCTCCAGCTAGAAGTTTTAGAAGGATTGCGCGATGAAATGGGGCCACTTTTAGAAGATATTATTCAAGAAATCATCGATGAGCAAGAAATCGGACTGCTCTTGCGTGATTTAGCACAATTGCCATACGTTTTTTATGCCGATAACTATTACGACATTACGGCAAAAGTCACTATTGAACTCAATAAAGAGTATACCAAACTCGCTAAATGAAGATCATTCTTTTAGGTCCTCCGGGAGCGGGGAAGGGTACGCAAGCGCAATTACTCGCCAAACACTATGCGCTACCACACATATCTACGGGTGATTTGTTGCGCCAAATTAGTTGTAGCGATGATCCCTTAGGACAAGAAGTTAAGGCGGTCATGCGTTCGGGTAAATTGGTGAGTGATGAGGTGATTGTGGAAATTGTATGGCAGCGCCTGCAGAAAGCGGATTGTGCAAGCGGATTTATTTTTGATGGCTTTCCGCGCACGCACAATCAAGCGCAGGAAATTATTAGTCGGGGAATTACAGTATCAACGATCGTTGAAATTGTCATTGATGATGAAGAAATTATCCAACGTTTAAGTGGCAGGCGCGTCCATATTCCTTCTGGGCGGATATATCACATTGACACCGCTCCCCCACAACGTGTGGGATACGATAACGATACTGGAGAGGAATTGGCTATTCGCGACGATGATCAACCCGATGCCTTGACCGCCCGTCTGCAAACTTACTACAAAGAAACGGCAGTTTTGGTGAATTTTTATCGCAACTTATCCAACCAAAATGGCCCTCAATATCATCAAGTGGATGGGGGACAGGATATTATGCAGGTGCATGAGGCTATTCTTCGCTGTGTAACCGAGTGAGCACCGCAACACGCGCGCTCGTTTTAGTCAATTTAGGTTCGCCTGCATCCCCAACCCCACGCGATATTCGGCGGTTTTTGCGTCTTTTTTTAAGTGACGCGCGGGTAGTAGAAATCCCGCGTATCCTGTGGTTGCCTATTTTGTATGGTTTAATTTTGCCTTTTCGCCCATATAAGACAAGTCGCAACTATAAGGCAATATGGCAAGACGGTATGCCCTTATTGTCCATTGTACGCCAACAGCGAGATGCTCTGCAAGCCCATTGCGGCGATGAAATACGCGTATCGTATGCGCTAACTTATGGTGAGCCTTCCCTCCGCTCAGTATTGAGTGAGTGCGCTCGCGATAATATATCGCATATAACTGTGCTTCCTTTATATCCGCAGTTTTCAGCGACAACCACGGGTGCCGTTTACGACCAATGGGCGCGTATTGTATTACGCCAACGTACTATACAAGATTGTCGTGTCGTCAATAATTATCATCAACATCCACTTTATATAGATGCCCTTACCAAAAGCATTCAGCGCTTTTGGTGCGATAATGCTCGTGCCGACCGCTTACTGATTTCTTTTCATGGTATTCCGCAACGCAATATTGACCGCGGTGACCCGTATCAAGGCCAGTGTGTGCGCACCGCTGAATTATTAGCTCAAAAACTACAGTTGCCTGCCGATCAATGGATGGTGAGCTTTCAATCGCGCTTTGGTCCGGCGAAATGGTTACAACCCTATACCAATGATGTATTAACCGATTGGGGGCAGCAAAACTTCTCGGTGGATGTGGTGTGTCCGGGTTTCTCTGCTGATTGTTTAGAGACTTTAGAAGAAATTGCTTTGCAAGGACGCACAATATTCATCAATGCGGGCGGAAGTGAGTTCCGTTATATCCCCGCACTCAACGCACACCCCGATCATATTGCGATGATGGCTTCATGGGTCATTGCGAATAGGCCGACAGGTGCATAAGATTGATGATAAAATAAAATGTCATGATTATTCATCCTAAAATAAGAGGTTTTATGTGTACCACCGCCCATCCGATTGGCTGTGCACGCCATGTAGAATCTCAAGTGGAACGGGTACGCGCACAGAATCCATACACTGGCGCTCAACGTGTTCTGATTATTGGCGCCTCTACAGGTTATGGATTATCATCCCGCTTGACCGCTGCATTTGGTAGCGGTGCGTCCACTTTTGGCGTATTTTATGAACGACCGGGTGATCAAGCGCGCACCGCAACGCCGGGGTGGTATAATTCTGCGGCGACAACCACTCTGGCGCACGCACACGATCTCTATGCCGAGAATTTCAATGGCGATGCTTTTGCCGATGAAAGTAAGCGGCGAGTACTGGAAAAAATCCAGCGCGATTGGGGGAGGGTAGATTTACTGGTTTATAGTTTGGCATCCCCGCGGCGGCAGCATCCGATTACCGGTAAAGTCCATAAATCAGTGATTAAGCCGATTGGCAACGCCGTAACCGAACGGAGCTTGGACACTGATAAATGCGAAGTTGGCGAAGTGACTATTGACCCGGCAAGCGATGAAGAAATTGCCGATACTATTGCAGTGATGGGTGGTGACGATTGGCACATGTGGGTACAAGCATTAGACGATGCTGGTTTAATTGCTACAAATTTTAAGACCATTGCTTACACTTATATCGGCGATAAAGTAACTTGGCCTATTTACGGACATGCGACTATAGGAGCGGCAAAGAAAGATTTAGATGAGACCGCGGTAAAATTGCGTGAACGATTAGCGGGGAGGGGAAACGCGCGTATTGCGGTGCTCAAAGCAGTGGTCACCCAAGCGAGTTCAGCAATTCCGATTATGCCACTCTATTTATCTTTATTATTCCGTGTAATGAAGCAGCAAGGAACTCATCAAGGATGTATAGAGCAAATTGATGGTTTATTTCGCGATTGTGTTTATAATTCTTCGCCACCCGACATGGATAACGAAGGTCGTTGGCGTATGGATGGGCATGAACTGGCACCAGAAGTGCAACGGGCTATAGAGAAAGAGTGGCAACAGGTCACTACGCATAATGTAATGGAAGTGACTGATTTTGCTAGCTATCAACGCGAATTTTTGCAATTGTTTGGATTTGCATGGGATGGTGTCGACTACGATGCTGATGTGGATGTGCAGGTTACCATCCCACATTTAATGGAATAGGTCATATTCATCGCGAGAGACAATTATCTTCAAGTATTACATTAATAAAAGAGGGAGTATCTCATGACAGAATACATTATTGCGTATTATGGCGGTAGCGAGCCTTCAACACCCGAAGAAGGTATGGCGCATATGGAACAATATAAAAAATGGCTGAGCGATTTGGGTGATGCGGTGGTCAATCCCGCGGTCCCACTCGGCGCTTCTCTGTCGGTCACTACTGATAGTGTCACCGAATGCGATAAAAATGACGCATTGAAAGGGTATACGGTAATAAAGGCAGAGAACATAGATGCCGCGGTTGCTATTGCTCAACAATGTCCATTTTTAGATATAGGTGGGCGATTAGAAGTGGCAGAAATTAAGGATATGCCCTCTGCGTAACCGCGTGGTTTCTATTGGCGACCGCAATCAGCTCATAAATGAGGAAATATCTGCCGCTAAATCAAATGCCGAGTTGGCGTAGGAGCATTTGCATCGCTTGCCCGCGGTGGCTCAGGTGGTTCTTTTCTGCACTATCTAATTGGGCGGCGCTCTTTTTATGGGTCGGCACCCAAAATACTGAGTCGTAGCCAAAACCATTTTCTCCTTGCGGAGAATGAAGTATACTTCCCTGCCAATCGGCTTGTGCAATGAGAGGTGTGGGGTCGTATTCATGAGTCAATAATACGATTGCACAGTGAAAGCGTGCGCGTCTTTTATCTCCTGTAAATTGTGCCATTGCGGCGAGCAAATGTTTGTTATTGTCTTCATCGGATGCTCCTTCCCCCGCAAAACGTGCGGAGCGAATGCCGGGGTGCCCGTTGAGGCTATCGACGATAAGCCCCGAATCATCCGCTAAAGTTGGGCATTGACTCGTCACTGCTAAATGGCGCGCTTTAATGAGCGCGTTTTCAACAAAACTCCTCCCCGATTCAATTGCTGGCGGAATGCCCCACTTTTGTTGCGCGATGACCTCAATGTCTAAAGCATTGAAGTATTGCTGTAATTCGGCAATTTTCCCGCGATTATTGCTGGCAATGCCTAATTGCCGTGCGCTGATTAACGCATGCTGGGCGCAGGCTCCTAAAATGGCTTCGTTATCCATCATTCACGCTCTAACAATGCGGAGTAACCTGCACGGTAATCGGGGTAAATAAAGCGGTATCCTGTTTTTTTGATGCGTTGATTGCGACATTTTTTACTGCCCGCGGTCGCTGAGTGTCTTTCTTGCCGAGCTGTGAGATGGACATTCATGTGTGCTGCTAACCACTTTTCTACTTCGCCCAATGTGACTGGGGCGTCATCGCACGCGAGATATATTTTTTCTAATGCCGTGCCATTTGTGGATAAATTGATTAAGTGTGCCATGAGCGCAGCACAGTCGTCTATATGTATGCGGTTGGTGTAGCGTTGATCGGCATTGGCGGTGTAATATCCGTTGCGCACGCGCGCAATGAGGCGATGCCGTTGTGGTCCATAAATCCCCGCAATACGCACAATGCAATGGTTTAACCCACTCGCTTGGAGAATTTTTTCGCCCATACGCACCGCTTGCCCGTTAAACGAAGTCGTATGTGCCTCGCTCTCCTCGTCAACCCACTCGCTATTATTGTGGTGATATACAGAAATGCTGGAAGCCATAATAATCAGTTGTGGTGGCGTGGGACGACAGGCATTAATGAGGGCTGTCATACCGTGATGATAAATATGTCGGTAAGCGTCTGGCGTGCGCGTATCCGGAGTCGGCATGAAAAATATGTAGTCATATTTTGTGCGCCCTATGATGGATTTGAGCTGCTGATATTCGGTGACATCGCATATGTGAATAGGTAGAGGGGCAGTAGAGAGGGCGCGCCGTTTTAACCCGTGCACACTGTGTCCTTCGGCTAATAAGAGACGGGCTAGGCGACTACCTAAATCTCCGTAACCTATGATTAAAATATGCACGGATATTATATTACCACCCCCTTACTATCCAACCTTATTTTTTATCACAGATTTGAAGTCGCCTTGTCAATTGAGTATAAAGGCGATTGTATGAAGTGCGGGCGCCGTGTTGAATAATGCGAAAGATGGTTGTGCAGAAATAATGCGGGATTATCAGGAATCAACGGAGAGTTGACGGTATCAACACGAATTTAAGGAAAAAAATTGGTTAGATTGCGATGTTTTTTGTCGCTCGGCGGAAGTGGTCGTGATGATATCGGTAATGTTTTTTTTGGCATGGTGGCAGAGATCAATTCGGCTACAGGAGGGATTAGATAAGCGGAACCTGGGCGTGGGTTGGTGGGAAAAGATATTGAGTGGATGGAACGAGCTCAAGCGGCGTTGAAATCTGGCGAGTATCGCTATCTTTTGCCGGTGATTGTGCATGAGAAAAAATCGGGCACAGTTTGCAACGGTCTCATATATTGGATTGTTGTAGTTGGTGGGTCTGGGAAGACTTGAACTTCCGCCCTCACCCTTATCAGGGGTGCGCTCTAACCAACTGAGCTACAGACCCGTTCTTGCATTGTTGTGCATTTTATCATAGCTGTTGTTATAAAACTGAGACTAGCGCCAATGAAGCGATTGGTGGACGTGCACGACTTTACCGATAATCAATAGTGTCGGTGGCGATACTGTTGTAACGCGTGTGGGTAAATTGCTCAGCGTTCCAATGATGGTTTGCTGTTCCGGTAATGTGCCGTGAGTGATGAGCGCCGCAGGCGTGGCTGGGTCGCGCCCATGTGTGATCAACTGCTGACAGATTATTTTTAAGCCGCTTAACGGCATATAAAATACCAGCGTTTCATCTTCGCGTAATAATGTTTCCCAGGGCAAATGGACTTGCCCATGGGTACTGTGGCCAGTTAAAAAGCGCACCGACTGCGCGTAGTCGCGATGCGTTAGTGGGATGCCGGCGTAGCTCGCGCAAGCATTAGCTGCGGTGATGCCGGGCACAATTTGGAAAGGAATGTGATGTGTGGCAAGTGTTTCAATTTCCTCCCCGCCGCGCCCAAATATTAATGGGTCACCCCCTTTAAGTCGTACAACCCGCTCGCCATTCTTGGCGTGGTGAACTAATAACTGGCTAATTTGTGATTGCGGCACTTGTTGGGTGCCTGCTTTTTTGCCGACATGAATTTTGTGCGCATCGCGACGAGCCC
The DNA here is from genome assembly GCA_020027215.1 of Gammaproteobacteria bacterium. Lineage (GTDB taxonomy): Bacteria > Pseudomonadota > Gammaproteobacteria > JABABF01 > JAHRAO01 > JAHRAO01. The sequence continues at coordinate 689 of JAHRAO010000010.1, read as the reverse complement.
AATCGAGCACGGGTTTTGCTAAGCGATCGTAGAAAATAATATCGGCGCGTTGCAACAGGCGTAATGCCCGTAACGTTAGAAGATCGGGGTGTCCAGGACCTGCACCGACTAAATAAACCTCCCCAATTGGAGACGTGTCGGGATGTGCTAATAAAGTTTCCAATTGTTGGCGCGCTGCTTTCTTGTTACCGCCGAGCATGTATTCGCTGACCGAAGAGTTTAATACTTGTTGCATAAAATGCCGGCGAGCTTGTGTGTTGGGGAATATGTTTTGTATGGAGGAGCGATATTCGTGGAGCAATATGGCGAGATCTCCGTAATCTGCGGGAATAAGTGATTCTATTTGTCCCCGTAGATCGCTCATCAATGAAGGTGCTGTGCCCGCACTGCTCAGCGCAATGAGAATGGGATCACGATCTACTATTGCTGGAAAAATAACCGTGGACAAATCAGGGCGATCGACAACATTAATGGGAATATTGCGTGCGTGCGCATCATGCGCAACTTGGCGGAGCATTTTTTCATCGCCACCGGCAACTACAACCAGCACTTGTTGCTGGAGTTGGTGGACGCCATCGTAGGTTGCGCAATGTGTCACTTGAGCCCCCGCCTGCTGCAACCATTTTAATTTAGTTGCACCATTACCATGTCGCCCAATTAAAAGACAAGGGCGACTGCGGATGTCAAGC
>JAHRAO010000009.1 GCA_020027215.1 Gammaproteobacteria bacterium | reverse complement strand
GCTTGACATTTTGTGTTATTTATGACACAATGCGTGTTATGAATGACACATTAAGTTTTCTAAGCCTTGCCGAAATACATGCTGACTACACAAAACGCAGTCTATCTACAATATCTAGACTATCAACGGGTAGTGGCATGACGATTGTACGCTTGCACAACGGTAGGAGTATAACTAATCGTAGAGTTCACCGTGCTCTTCAGTGGTTCAGCGATAACTGGCCATCTGATTTAGATTGGCGCCTGCGCATACCTCCCCTGCCTGAACTGCGCGATGATTTACACAGTGTGCAGCGCGTATCTGGCCCCACCGGTATACCGCGATTAGTCGCTAATAGAGACAGCGGAAGTCATGCCGATAGATTTTGGTCTTTAGCGTTGGCGGTAACCGCTGCCACTCAAAAACAGAGATCTAAAATAGAGATCATCACTGGTCCACCCAAGCACGGCATAGTATCTCGTAACGATCCATACTACGACTTATACGATGATTTGGGTGTGGCGAACCAAGGTGGAATTTGGTGAAAGCATTAAATATTTTCAAAAAGACGGCCAGCAAATTAGGCTTGCGCCGTTTTCAAACCAACGAGGTGAAGTGGCTTAATACCCAAATTAATCTTCATCCCAGCCGCAATCTCACGCCAGAACGATTGGCGCAAATATTAGAAAATGCTGAACGTGGTGATCTCACTTGTCAAACCGATCTTTTTCAGGACATGGAAGAAAAAGACGCACATATATTCGCCGAGATGTCAAAACGCCGGCGGGCGATTTTAGGATTGGACTGGTCAATAATGACCACGCCTGATTCCACTCATCAAGAGAAAAAACAAGCATTGATGTTGACCGATTGGATTAAATCTATCCCAGATTTTGAGGATATCTTGTTTGATATGACAGATGCTATTGGCATGGGTTATTCATGTCTTGAAATTGAATGGCACCGCGTAGAGCACCTGTGGTTACCTGCTGCCATCCACCACCGCCCACCGCGCTGGTTTCAAACGCCCGTCAATCGTTATGACCATATCACGCTGCGCGATGGTAGCGGTGATGGTGCTGAGTTGCAACCCTTCGGGTGGATAAGACACATTCATAAAGCGCGTTCTGGCTATGTGATCCGCGCGGGCTTACATCGCACCCTCGCTTGGCCTTACCTGTTTAAAAACTATGCGCTTAAAGATTTGCTTCAATTACTGGAAATCTACGGGCTACCCATAAAGGTAGGTAAATACCCCAAGGATGCTACTAAAGAGGAAAAGGCTTCTTTGTTGCGTGGTATGTTAAATATTCGCCACTCCAATACCGCTGTGATTCCCGAAGACATGATAATTGAATTTATGTCTATGCAGGGTAACATCAACAAAGGTCCTTTTCAAGTGATGATTGAATGGTGCGAACGTTCGGAATCTAAAGCGATTGTCGGTGCGACCCTCACCAGCCAGACCGATAGCGGAAGCGGTGCCTATGCACTCGGAGAAGTACACATGGAAGTGATGCGTGATTTAGTTATTTCGGATGCTAGACAAATCGCTAGTACATTAACCCGTGACCTTATTTATCCTTTGCTGGCTCTAAATGTGCCTGATATTGACCAACGCCGCCTGCCGCGCATGGCTTTTGATGTCACAAAGCGTGCCGATCTCACCACCTTCGCCAATGCCATTCCCAAACTCGTGCAAGTGGGGGTTAAAATACCTAAAGTATGGATAAGAGAAAAACTGGGTATCCCTGATGCCGCTGGCGATGAACAAGTACTCGCACCACCACAAACCTTAAACCCTGCGCCCATGGCAGCCAGTACCCATGCTTTAGCAGCCTTGGCTACCAATCAGTCCACTAATGGAAGCGTTGGCGGACCTGGATTTGAACCTCTAAGTTCGTTGGAAAAAACAATTGAGGCCATCAACGCGGGCGAGTGGGATATGTTGTCCACTCCAATGGTACAACCGATATTGGATTTAGCCAAAAGTAATCCGCGGCAATTGATGAAGCATATTGGTCAGATATATCCCGATTTAGAGAGTGATATGTTAGAAAATTATCTGGCACAGATTTTATTTGTGGCAGAAGTTACAGGACAGGGTGATGCCAGAAAAAACTGACTTAAACTACGCATTTAAGTTACCACCTCACGCCGCAATAAAATATTTTCGCAATAAAGGTTATATTATTTCTTTCGATTGGTGGGAAACATGGCAGCAAGCGCATAGCACTGCTTTTACCGTTGCCAAAGCCATGCGTATGGATGTATTGACGACTATTCGAGGTGCAGTAGATAACGCCATTGCCAATGGTATTACCCCGCAAGAGTTTGCCAAAACTTTGGCGCCAGAACTAAAAAAAGCGGGATGGTGGGGTAGGCAATTTGTGGCAGGCCCGAATGGAGTGGAGAGGGTGCAACTGGGGAGTCCGCATCGCTTAAAAACAATATTTCGGGTTAGTACTCAAACCGCCTACGCCGCGGGGCGATGGAAACAATTTCAGGAGAATATCAGCGATAGGCCATACCTTCAGTATATATCCATCCAGGATGCGCGTACGCGGCCCAGTCATGCTGCCTTACATGGTTTAGTATTTCGTCACGATGATCCATTCTGGGATTCACATGCACCCCCGAATGGCTGGAATTGCCGATGTCGTATTCGTGCGCTTTCTGAACGCGACATTAAACGGCGCAATTTACCAGTATCACAAGGTAAGGATCATCTGCAAAAAATAAACCAAGTTGCAGGAGTAAATAAACGGACTGGCGAAGTCATACATAGAGAAGGCGTTACATATCGCGGTCCAGGTCCCACTGGTAAACGGGTGGCTATGACCCCTGACCCTGGATGGTCTTATAACCCTGGAGCAAGTACCCGCGGTGGCTCTCCCACCACTCTCTTGCCTCCCGGTTTTCTCAAAGAGAAACGGCAGAAGTTACGCCAATCCGGTATACATATTAAAGAACGCATACAACCAAAAACCAACGAGCAAGCCAAGGCGCTTGGAAAACCAATCCGTAGCGAATTGATGGCGGTGAAATATAAAAATAAACCTATTGCCGAATGGGTGAAAGAATCAAATTTAAGTACTGATGTGATTGAAGCATTGAAACTTTTTCAAACAGAATTGCTTGCTAAATTGAGTATTGCTCGCAATATTAGCACCCCAGCCAAGACTGTTCAGACGCGAGGTAAGGCATTTGAAGCAATACGCCGCGCATCAACGCGCTTTCCAGACAGTTGGACAAGACAATCCGATGCACGTGGTTATTTGTCTGTACAATATTCCAAAACTAGAGGTATGTATTTTGAAGCAGATAAAATTGGTACTTACAAACACGTTTGGATAAAACATAGAGATATTGGAGATGGTGCCATTCGCACTGATACATCAGCTACGGCAGAACATGAATTTACCCATCGCTTGCAAGCGGTGATGCCTGAATTAGATGAGTTTTTTCAAAATGTACATCGCCGCCGTACTAGAGGAGATCGGTTGATTAGATTAAACGGGGGTGGGGTAGGTCGCAAAGATAATTATTATAATGAATATCAAGGACGGGAGTACAGCGATAGTCCAAATGCCCCTGTGCCAGAAGTAATGACTATGGCCTATCAGCCGTTGCTAGGAGATATTGATGCCTCGCTCTCAGAGGATAAACAATATAAAGTTAAGGATCTACGCAATCTATTGGAAAAAGATCCTGAAATGGTAGAATTAGCACTAGGGTTATTGTTTTATTGGAGACCGCAGTGAAGAAAGATTATATTCTGCCAGGCATTACTAAATGGAGTAAAGGAAATACAATAGAGTTTTCATTTAATTATGCCACGCAAGAAGTTAGCGGCCGCGATAAAGATCTTATTGAAGAATTTATTCGTGAAGCGAAGAATCATTCAGAAAAACATGGATTTTTTGAATCATCTCAATTCGGCCGACAATATAAATTACCGAAAATCTTGGATGAGCAAGATATAGCTGGCATAGTCTATTTGTGGAAAGGAGAAGATTACGATACTAATGTAATATCAAAAACTCTTAAAGGCACCACCGCTTACGAAGAATGGCGTGAAGAAATGATCCGTGAAGGATTGGATCCAGATAAAGAAATTCCACCACTAGATGTATGAAAATCGACTTTGAAATTGACGACAAGCAAGTTCGTAGACTTATTCGCCGCTTGATTGATTCTGGTAAAGATTTATCCTCTGCTATGCGGGTAGTATCCGAACATTTGCGGGCGGTAGCCGATGAAGCCTTTGAACGCACTCAATCCCCCGATGGTAAAAAATGGGCTCCACTATCGCCCGTCACTTTAGCACGCCGCCGCGGCAGTAATAGTGCAAAACCGCTTCAAGACACAGGCAGATTAGTCAATTCCATCACTGCATCACATGGCAAAGACTATGCCCAAACTGGCACCAATGTTATTTACGCCGCCATCCAGCAATTCGGCGCTAAAAAAGGACAATTCCGTTCATCGCCCCCCGTTCCTTGGGGCAATATTCCCGCACGACCTTTCTTTGGTTTAAGCGAAAACCACAAAAAAGAAATCCAAGACCTTCTCCGCGACCAAATCCGAAAAGCCACCAAAAACATCAAATCCTAACGCAATTTTCACCCATAAATTCTTGTTGATTGCATCAACTTCCTGTTGATTCCTGATAATTCCACATAAAAAGTGCGCAGCCATCTTTCGCATCAATAACCACAATGTTTCGCATCAATCAACACAATGAGTAGTAGCCCTATATCCATCGTCGCCAGTTCGGCAACTTTGATTGCAGGACCAGCTAACATCACTCCGACCATAAATGTAGCGATCACTTCGCCGGTCAGAATGAACATTCGCCTCACATACGGTACTGACTTTGGGACAACACCAACGGGCGGTTTTAATTTGCGTGCAGGCGTTGGCGGCAATACCGATATAGGAACATTTAGTGGAGGTGGCACCCGGTTTAGTAGCAATGTGCTGACTAGAGAGACAACCCCGACAGTACAATCTGCAGCGCTCAACGCCATGATTCATGAATTGACGCATTCCACTCCCCGAGCATCAGTCACAACAAATAGTAGGAGAGTCGTGGAATGGGAAGTCGATTGGACACCCCCAACACATACGCAAGGGAACGGCGAACTCAGCCTGAATACTTGGGCAATGGCAACAAATGCTAATGGGGCATTTACGGGAGATAGTATGGCTGTCTCGCACGCGAGCACTTTATTGTATAACCCTCGTCCCACTTTAAATATCACTCGCCAATCAGGTGTCACTGCACAGGGAGCGGGTGTACCCCTCACATTCTCCATTGCAGGAACAGATGCCAACAACGACACGCTCACTTACACTGTGAGTAGAGCGATGAGCGGGACAGTGACTTTAGCAGGAACCACTGCCACTTATGCACCAGCGAGCGGTTTTGTTGGATCGGATTTCTTTGAATATTGGGTATCCGATGGGACATCTGTCTCGGAGAAAGGAAGTGCCATTATTTTAGTCACCGATATCCCTGTTGGCGTTATAGGAAGCATTGATCGCACCGATAATGGCTGTACTGTTGCCATCAATGGATCTCCTTATTTACCAGGGTTGATCTTACTCCCAATCATTATCGGTCTCTTGCGCCGTTATTTTAGAACACACCACCACCGATAAGACGTATTCATTGTCATTTTGTGGAGGCATGACTGCCTCCACATGTCGTGCTATAGCGCAAAAATAATTGCAATGTGCATTATAATTGCATGTACATTTTTAAGTCTATAGATAAGAGCTTTTCTTTACCGCTATTGATTGTAACCATGCAACGGATTTTCTTTGTCGCACTTTTTGCCATATTGGGCGGGCTCCTCACTACGACTACACATGCGCAAAAGTTGACGCAAGAGGAAGAAAACACCATTTCGGTATTTCAACGCGCCAGTCGCTCGGTGGTCTATATCACCAGCACGGCGTTGCGGCGCGATTATTTTTCTTTTAATGTCTATGAAATTCCCAGCGGATCGGGGTCTGGATTTATTTGGGATAACGCTGGGCATATCGTCACTAATTTTCATGTGATTCAATCTGCCGACCGTTTAATCGTCCGTTTACAAAATGGGCAGAGCTTAGATGCAACTGTCATTGGCGTGGCACCCGAAAAAGATTTAGCGGTGCTCAAGATTGAAGGAAAAGGGCTTGCTTCCTTACCATTAGGCGACTCCGACCGATTGATGGTCGGGCGCAAAGTGATGGCGATCGGCAACCCCTTTGGTTTAGATACCACTCTCACTACTGGCATTATTAGCGCACTGGGGAGAGAAATTGGCACGCGCGGGGGTAGAAAAATACGCGATCTCATTCAAACCGATGCGGCGATCAATCCCGGCAATTCAGGCGGTCCACTCATAGATTCCAATGGAAAATTAGTCGGTGTGAATACGGCAATTTACAGCCCGAGCGGTGCTAACGCGGGCATAGGTTTTGCTATTCCAGTGAACACGGTCAAAAACATTGTCCCGCGACTCATCGAGCATGGGCATATTTATCGCCCCATCATCGGAATGGAAATTGCTCCTCTGCAATGGAAAAATCGCATTGTCGGTTCCAAGCAACGTGGCGTCATTATTAGCCAAGTGTATCGGGGGTTACCCGCAGAGCGGGCGGGGATGCGTGGATTAAGTTACGATCAGCGTGGGCATTTAGTTTTAGGCGATATCATTCAAAGTATTGATGACAAACCAGTGCACAACGAAGATGATCTCTTGACTATTTTAGAAAATTACCAACCCGGTGATCTGGTAAAAGTGCAAACGATCCGTAACGGACAGCGTAAGATATATCGCGTGACTCTTATTGCGCCGATACGCACACAATAAGGTATTGTGCCCTTCTTTGCGGGTGTAGTTCAATGGTAGAATGTCAGCCTCCCACGCTGACGATGGGGGTTCGATTCCCCTCACCCGCTCCAAAGATATATTTACTGCACAGCAAATAAATCTGCCGCTTCGCTGCGTTGATGGGGTGATAACGGTCTATCAAATAGGCGATTCGCTAAATATTGATGGAAATCACTGACAACCCACTCCTTTTCGGTAAGCGTGCCTCCCTTTCCGTAGCGTGAAGTCATACCTTTATACACCCGTTCACAGATTGTTTTATCTTCGGCAAAAAAAGCGGCGACAAAATCTTGTGAACCATCACTAATAGCCGCCCCTTCAGGTGAAGCCAATTCAGCCGCATTGATCACACATTCGCCAACACGGACGGGGAGAATGTTAATCCACGCCAGTGAGCCATAGTAGAGGATACCAACAAAAGAAGGTGGTATTGAAATTAAGATATAGTATTGGTAAATCCCATTGTCGCCTTCCATCCACTTGCGCAGGGCACCGCGGTCATCCTGCATTTTTCCAGCGGTCACTGTCCAATTCGCATTTCCTTCAATATAAAACGCATCCTTGGTTGGGGTATACTTTTCCAATGTCTCACGATGGACTTTGAATAGATGGTAGCTTTCCATAGCATTCTCCATTGCCAATTTCCAATTGGCGTGCCAATACTCTTGGGTTGTATCAGGAATCAGCTTCAATTTATCCACTTCAAATAATTGTAGATAAGGAACAATACCTTCCAAAGTAGGTGATAAAGGATCGGCATTATGATCTAAATTGACAAAAACCAATCCATGCCATTCCTCAACGGCAAACTGCGGTAAATGGTGTTGATCTTGGGCAATCTCATGTTCTTGCGTGTAAGGTGCACGCATAAATCTGCCTTGATCATCGTACGACCATGCATGGTAGGGGCAGACAATACGTGACGCAGTGCCAAAGCCATCATCCAAAAGTAAAGTGCCGCGGTGGCGGCAATTATTAGACATGGCGCGCAAGGTGTGGTCTTTCCCGCGAATAATGACAACTGCTTCGCCCGCCAAATGAAAAGCACAGTAATCACCCGGAGAGGATACTTGCTGTGCTGCACACACCTGCACCCAGTTACGATGGAAAATGCGCTCTCGTTCCAACGCATAGATATCGGGTTCAGTATAAGCAGTAAACGGGAGGGACAGTGCTTGTGCACGGCTAAAATGCTCGCGCACTTGCTCAACGGGGGTGGTATTCTGTTCAGGCATTACAGGCTTCTATACGCGTTCGTGGCGACGCCGCTATTATACTATGTAATACACATCTCATTGCACACACTCTATATCGTCGGCACAATGGGTAGAGAGACACAGTTTATAATACTGGTACATGGAACAAACCTTACACAAAAATGGTGCGGTCGTGAATTTGATAGGAATAAAACCTCTGTCGCACAAAGGGCGCCATGCGGTGTCGTTTATGAGGCACAAAAAAAGGACAAAAAGTATTTATGCAATTTGACGAGAAAAATACGATAGAGAGGGCAGGCTATTATGTTATCTTTATCTCGCCAACAGATCAATTGCACAATAGGCTTTTGCGCGGCAATAAAGCGCTTGCACGCGTGGGGGGAGGTTGAATAGTGAATCCCACCATTATTATGGACTTAGAAGGCACCACATTATCGTCCAGCGAGCGCAATTTATTAGCAGATCCGTTAGTCAGTGGGGTCATTTTTTTTGCGCGCAATTTTATTGACCGCCAACAAATAAGCCACCTCATCGCCGAAATACGCAATATTCGTCCAAACCTTCTCCTCACTGTCGATCAAGAAGGGGGGCGTGTGCAACGTTTCAAGGATGGATTTACTCGCCTGCCGGCGCTACAAAAAATTGGACGCTATGCTGAACAGCATGGAAGAGAAGAAGCGGGAGTCGTTGCTTGGCATATCGGATGGCTCATGGCGGTGGAATTATTAGAAGTCGGTATAGATCTCAGTTTTGCACCCGTTCTTGATTTAGATGATGGGCGCAGTCAGGTGATCGGGGATCGTTCGTTTGGCGCACAAGCGGGTACAGTGATATCTCTGGCGGTACAGTACATTGATGGGATGAACACCGCTGGCATGGGAGCAGTCGCCAAACATTTTCCAGGACATGGGGCTGTAGTCGAAGATAGCCATAAGCAATTACCAATAGATCCCCGCAGCTGGGGGGAAATTGACAGCCACGATATGCTACCGTTTTACGCTTTGGTTAATCGTTGCATAGGGGTGATGCCAGCGCATATTCTTTGTCCAGCAATTGATGATCATCCGATTGGTTTTTCGCTCCATTGGTTAAAGAATGTTTTGCGCGGGCAGTGTTATTTTCAAGGGACCATTTTTAGTGACGATCTCAGTATGGCGGCAACCGAACAATACGGCAATTATGCCGAACGCGCCACAGCGGCACTCAATGCAGGGTGTGAACAATTATTAATGTGCAACAACCGCCAAGGAGTCGAGCAAGCCATAGAGGCACTACGCCACCACCCCACACTATCAATAGCACGCACTGCTGCCCTCACTGGCGGACACACCAGAAGGCAGCAATGGGACGCCAATATTCGCTCCCGTGCCACACAATGGTGTGAAGAATTACAAAGCAATCAATAAATACTCGTTTTCTTGACATCTATCATTAAAAAATAATATAATCCTCATAAATTTATGGTAGTATGCATCCGAAACAATATTGGGATATTCATTATCGCAAGGGGGAATAATGAACTATAGCATTAAGCAAAACTCATCCAAATTATTTTACCAAGGCGCATGTGGGAGTGTTGCACTTGGAGATGAACGGGAATCGTCCCAATTACAACTCATCTCACGAACAATCAAACAATGGTGTGTGAGCATTGCTGTAGCCCTCAGTTTAGCAGGTGTGGTACAGGCACAAGAAAATGCCACCAGCGAAATTGAGGAAGTACTGGTCAAAGGGATTCGCGGTAGTCTTTTGCAATCGTTGAATGTCAAGCGTGACTCGCATGGCATAGTGGATGCCATTACCTCCGAGGATATCGGTAAATTCCCCGACACCAACTTAGCCGAATCAATGCAACGTTTAACTGGTGTTTCTATTGATCGGCAGAATGGTGAAGGTTCGCGGGTGACGGTGCGCGGCATTGGTCCTGACTACAACCTTGTCCTCCTCAACGGGCGACAAATGCCTGTATCACAAAATGGCGCTAGTGCTTCTAGTTCGCGCTCTTTTGATTTTGCCAACCTCGCTTCCGAGTCGGTACGCTCTGTGGAAGTCTATAAAACGAGCCGTGCGGCTATCCCCACCGGAGGTCTCGGTGCCACTGTCAATATTAAAACTGCCAAGCCTCTAGATAGCCCTGATCTATTGCTCAATATCGGGGGAAAATTGGTTAATGACGAATCGTTTAACAATAGGGGTTCTTCTTATACTCCTGAATTGTCAGTGATTTATAGCCAAAAGTTTGCTGATGACACTATTGGCGTCGGCGTTAATGTCATTATGCAACAACGCGATTTTGGTGCCGCTCGAGCGGGAGTCAATAACGGATGGCGATCTTTCCAAAGAGGGGGCGATAGCGGTTGGGGCACTTTGCCGCAATCTGGGACAGGATTGGACAATATCACCAACCCGCCGCAAGCAGGCGATGTCTATTCAGTCCCGCAAAATGTGCGTTACGGCATTGAAGATCAAGAACGGGAACGCATGAATGGGCAGTTGATATTACAGTACAAGCCACTGGATAATCTTACTGCGACATTAGACTATACCGTTTCCGAGTTCTCCATTAATACACAGCTTAACGAACTCGGTGCCTGGTTCAACTATGGACCTAATGTTACCGGAAATGGTGGGGCATCAAGATTTTCCGAGGGATCCATTGCAAGTGCATTAGTTTTTTCTGAAGATCACGCTAGTGGGGGTCATATTGCCGATATCGCGATGGCGGGGGCAATTAATGCCAGTAAAAATGAAAATACTTCTTTAGGATTAAATGTCGATTGGCAAATGAATGACCGTTTAGGTTTCGCGCTAGATTACCATACATCGAGCGCCGAATCTCGCCCCGATGGTATATACGGCAACACAGGTTCTATGGCCAGTACTGTTTTTGATCGCGCCATTACAGTCGTCAATTACACCAATGATATTCCAGTACTCACTTTAGGGCTCAATCCCAACGCCAATAATCTCCTCCAAAGTTCACGGGCAAATACCTCAGGCAGTGTTTTCCATAACGGGACTACGATCAACGAAATTGACCAATTAAAATTAAGTGGTAATTTTGAACTCAGTGGCAACTACAGTTTGGATTTTGGTTTGACGCAAACAACAATGAACAATCGTTCAGCATATGGGAATGTCCAACGCAATACTTGGAATGGTGTCGGCGCACCTGCAGATTATCCGGATGGTTTGTGGACTTTAGATTCCATGCGTAATTATATTACTGAATTTTCGGGTATCAACCATCCTAATATGTTTCACCATTTCTTACGTTGGGACTTTGCCGCAATCGCCAATCATATTGGCGCAACTGCTAATCTGAATTCTACAATTAGCGGCGATAATAATGTCAGTGCACAATACCCTTGTGGTGGACAACGTCTATGTGCACCCAATCAATTTTCAACCGATAGGCGCACCGAAGAAGAATCATTGAGCTACTTTTTGCAATTTAATGCGGAGTGGGAAGTCAATGGTATGCCACTCAATTTCGTTGCGGGTTTCCGTAATGAAACGACCGATGTTACATCTCGAGCGTTAGTGCCAACAGCAACCCAAATTCAATGGGTATCGGCAAATGAGTTACCCGTTACTTTTGAAGGGAACAACTTCACGCGTTTAACTGGATCATACGACTATCTCCTGCCGAGTATGGATATACGTTTAGGTCTCACTGACGAACTCATACTCCGCGCTTCTTATAGTCAAACAATCGGG
>JAHRAO010000028.1 GCA_020027215.1 Gammaproteobacteria bacterium | reverse complement strand
TTTTGCAGTGAAACGTTCTAAAGCGTTAACGAATTTAATGAGTGTGAGTGCGAATCGTAAGGGAGATAAAGACGCATCGGGTTACTTATCGGCAAAAGATGTTTATATTGCTGAAATAGATAAATGGGGATCTGATTTCCATTCGCGCGTTGAAACATCTGATAAAACACCCAATAACATAGCGTGTTCTTCAGCAAAAGATGCCGGAACAATGCAATTACATGAGCGTACAAATAAATTATATGTTTGTAGCGGAAGTAACGGTTGGTTTGTAACTTCACTCTCCGCTCTTGCGGCCGATCACTTGTGATCGGACATGCACTAGTTGCCTTTTTATGGAGGAAGTGCATAGTGTTGAAGAGCGCACAATACTCTCTCGGTGTATACATATTGGGCATAGTGTTCGTCTTGCCTTCTTTAGCGCAAGAACAAGAGGTGCCCATTCATATACAGGTTCGCCAAGCACAAGAAATATTGGTCAATAGATCTGCTGGCGAAGTATTGCTGATTAAAGTCGCCGCCACGAAATATTTTGACGAGAATAATGCGACTTGGCCGACAAGACTTGACCAATTAGTCAGTGGTGGTTATTTACCACCAAATTTTTCCTTCATTACGCAGTATGGCGGCAACTTTGTGCTTTTGCCTGATGACGATTTGTTTGATGTTGCATTTCAATTGCCACCCACTCAGGATATTCTTAAGCGTGTTGAAGAAGGGTCTTTTGTTTTCCCGCCGCCGTCGTCGTTGCATGCTCCACCTGTAATACAAGTCGTTGTAGAAGAGGATGTTATAGAAACAGCTGCTGAAGAAGAAGCGCGTATTGCGTACGAGGTGGCTGAACGCCCTTTTTACATTTGGAATAAAGCGGCATCGCAATTAACTGTGACTCGTGATGTAGAATACTTGCAGGCGGTTTTGCGGCGTAGAGATATTGGGCGGGACGCAATTGGCGTGTTGCGCATTTTGTCTCCGACTCAATCGGAAGTTCATTTTCATACCGACCGATTAGGGTTCTTATTCTCGAGAGATATCGGTTTTGATACAGGCGTAGAAGCATTCTCCCTGTATGATGACAGTGATATCCGTTATTATATGGATTTGACAGGGGAATCGGTCGCTAATCGTATTCAAGCGCAGCGCATATATGATGTGAATGATGAGAGTAGAGTATTGTTACCCTCTAACTTATCGCGCTTGCTGGATCTACGCATGAGTGATACTCAAATCGAACAAGCCAATATCCAAGAAGCAGACATAGAAGTGCTCAATGGTAGCGCACCAGTGACTCGCGGACAGCTCGATAGTTTTGCCGTCACCCAAATTAATCAGGGCAATAATATTGAATTGGTGGGTAATGTGCAAGTGGGGACTGTGATTATGAATGCTGCCCCAAACCCAGAATTTAATACGATCGTGTCTAATGACCTCTTTGCGGTGGGCGGTAGTGCAATGACCGATGGTGCGACCTCGGTGGGCGGACAGTTTAACGTGGACGGGGAATTAAGAGTTGGCGGGAATTTGCGATTAACTGGTTCAATTAAACAATTGGGCGGTATCGAAGAAACATTGAGTAATGCCGCTTTTAGAGGCGATAGAGATGATAATTACTTTGTTCCGGGTGCTACTGGAGTGCGTGGTAATGTTTTTGTTGGTCAGCAATTTGTGGCCGGTAGCGGTACTTTGTTGATGGATAGCCGCTCGATTCGCCATAGTCGTCGTCCCTTGCTCTTGCAAGCCAATAACGATACAGACGATTATTTCCAATTATCCACGAGTAATAACCTGTCTCTTTCTACAGTGGGACAATCCAATTTAACCATAGAAGCAAACAGTTTTAATCTCCGTGCGCGCCAATTCAATTTTGCTTCTTCTGATAGACAATTTATGACGGTTGGTCTCGATGTAAATGGTAATCCGAGTGTTGCTGTAGATGCGCCACAATCGGCTTCTGCCACATTATTTATTAACGGAATCATATTGGCTAATTCATTTGCGACCAGTACGGTCAGCCAGGGTAGTAGCCCTTTTATTATTACCGGCGATGGCAGCCATATGTCCCAAGTGACGGTGACCGGAGTAAAAAACCCTAATGATTTAGTGATCAGTGCGCGTAGTGATGGGATTTTATTGAATATTAACGAAACAACTCGGGCAGTTTTTAATGATAATGGAGGATTTTCTGTCGGCGCAACTTCATCATCTACATTTTCGGTGGGGAATTCTGCTCCGACGAGTTTTCATGTCAATGGAGTCATGGGCGATGTCGACACCAATGGGCGTTTATCAATTGGCGGCAGTAGTACTTTGGGTGTGCAAGGGAGATTGTTCACCGCAAATGCTTCTGCACAATTAAACGGTGCAGTGACTATTGGTTCTACAAATAGTATTGGATTATTGAATGTGTCCGCACCAAACACACTGAGTAGCTCCAATTTAGTCACCATATCGGGTAATCACGGCAGTGGCAGTTTATTGTCGGTGACTTCTGCGGCACCGGGTGGTAACACTGCCCCACCTTCTTTGTATCTTGAACGTAATGGTGCAGGCGTATTAGCTCAGTTTGAAGGAGCGGGTAATATTGCTCCCAGAATGTTCTATGTGCGCGACAGCAATGACTTAAATCTAGGTTCTTTGGCGACCGCTCCAACGGGTTCATTTGCTTTGGATGCTATAGGCCGCATTCATGTTCGCGAGCAAAATGAATGGCGCAGTGCAATACTTCGTACAGGAAATACTACCGATGCCCGCTCAACTTCTGTGTTTTTGAGTGGGGGGAATGCTCTCAACAAGCGCGCTGAGTTGGGAACGCTCGATAATAGCGATATTAGATTCATTACTAATAGTGTCCTTGCATTCACTGTTGATACTTCACAAGGCCTAACTTTCATGGGCAATAACCGCGCACATTTTATCAGTAGTACTGCTACCACACCTGGGGGAGAGTCAATATATTCTTTCGCGCCTAATGAATTGCGCTTAACAGCAAGTAATACTATACGTTTGATGGCGAGCTCTCGAATGGAATGGATCGTCGATCGTGTGAACGTAGAGAACATGGCAGCAGAAAACATATCCGTTGATCAATTGACATTATCCGGTCGGACGGTATTATCAGGCCAAGTGAATATAGGCTTAACGCCCAATGATTCGGTCACCATGAATGCTGTTTTACAGGGAGATATACGATTTAATTCAAGTGGTACCAACAAAATAACTACTTTACGCAGTGCAGATGTTACGACCGATGTTGCACTCGATTTCCCAATGACATCGGGAACTCTCTTGGTGACTGCATTTGATACGAGTGCAACCAATGTTACCGGTACCCTTTCAGTTGCTGGCGATCTCCTCACAGTAACAGAACCGAGCACTTATGCCAAATTAACTGCCCAGACCATGTTTGTCGATAGCGGGGGGAATGTCCCACTGACCCTTACCCGCCCTAATAGTGGGGGATTGCTATCGGGAAAATTAGCCGCCAATGCTTTTACCTTTTATGAAGGGACAACACAAAGTGTGTCGGTGCCAGAGGCGGGAGATTTAGTTGTCAATGTGGATAATGGCTCGTTATCAATTTATCGTCACGGCCAATGGCGCGATTTAATCAATACATTGCCGGCAATGGTATTTGGCGGCAATACGGGATCAACTCCGGGATTGACCCTGCGTGTAGGGACTACCGATGCACATGATTTGCATTTAATTGCTGGAAACCAATTAGCTCTTTCGATATCAGCAGCAACGAGCCCATTAGTCACCGCACATCATGACCTCAATGTGCGTGATATGACGGGAAATGGCAATGCGTTTTATAATAGGCTGGTTGTTCGTAATGATGCCGCTCTGAATGCCAATATTGTGCTCGGTTCTACGGCAACCGGCATTACGGTGAATGGTGTTATCCAAGGAGCCACCCCATTAATGTTCGCCGATCCTTCAAGTAATGTGTTGACCTTGGCGGTATCTTTACCATCAACGAATGTGATGATAACATTACCAATAGTAACGGGGAACGCCGTGTTACAAAACCAGGCGAATATTATCACAACGCAAATGTTGGATGATGAGGCCTTGACATTAAACAAATTTGTGACGGGACTTCGGGTTGATTCCGATCATTTTGCCGAATCTATTAATTCAATTGAGGTGGCGACTGCTACAATTACGGGAGCAAAATTTGCTAATAATAGTATTCCCCTCAATAAAATTTCGGGGAGCGCATTGAATGCACTCCTACAAGGTGAGCTGGGAGGGACTATCTCACTTGATAAAATACAGGATGGATCTATTGGGATATCCAATTTTGCTACCGATACATTGACTACAGCAGATTTCGCCGCGGGAGTTTTCAGCGGTTTGCGTGTGGATTCTGCCGATGACTTTTCAACCGGAGTTGTGACTACCATTAAATTAGCGGATAACGCGGTGAACAGCGTGAAGATACTTGATTTGACGGTAGATGGAGAAGATTTTGCACCTAATTCTGTTAATAATTTCAAAATAGTCAATCAAAGCATTATGCGTGAAGATATTAGTGCAACTGTATTAGCGCAAGGACATCTTGACCCTAGCGCACGCTTTCCTGTGGCGGCACAGTCAATCGGTGCTGATGAGCTACGTTCTGGGGTCGTGCAAACACAGCATATTGGCGATGGTGTGATTACTGGTCAGCATATCAGCGATGGATCAATCACCAATGATGATTTGCGTGACGGCGAAGCTTTTACGCGTATGACTCAAGTGGGTACTTTAGAGCAACTCACTATTGCTGGGGATATGCAAGTAAAATCCCGCGCTGCGGATGCCAATAGTGTGACTTTATGTAGCGAGGGCGGTGTCGTTGTGAAGTGTGCCTCCTTGGGAGCATTAAAGACGCATGCTGTGGATTTAGATATGGGTTTAGCGGAAGTATTGCGCTTACAACCGCGGCGTTATCGTTGGATAGGAGACGGTAGTGAGGATTTTGGATTTGTTGCCGAAGAAGTGATACAAGTGTCGCCGTTATTA
>JAHRAO010000039.1 GCA_020027215.1 Gammaproteobacteria bacterium | reverse complement strand
AAAAATATGCTATTTCAACTCAAAGAATGACATCCGCCTTTTTAATGTGTGATGAATTACCATTGTATCGGTATTTTCTCAGAAAATTTATACCATGATACCAGTAGTGTTCTCTCAACGACTCCGTTGCTGGGTTAAAAAAATAATACAGATCAATCAACACAACTGGTGATCCCCGTGCGTGTCATCAATTATAAGTGTATCGGTAAAATTGGCGTTATTGCTATTGATCATCCTCCACTCAATGTCTTAGCTCATGTTGTGCGCAAGCAATTATTAGATACGATTAACGCTGCCCAGCATGATAATAGTGCGGCGTTAGTCCTATACTGCACAGGAAAAACTTTTATCGCTGGTGCAGATATTAATGAATTTGATAGTGAGCCTGTCGAGCCGACTCTCCGTACTTTATTCGCCGGCATTATTCACAGCAAAAAAATCATTGTTGCCGCAATGCATGGGACTGCATTGGGTGGAGGGCTAGAACTCGCCTTGTGTTGTCACTATCGGTGCGCCCAACCCGCAAGTAAAATGGGCTTCCCCGAAGTCAAATTAGGTTTATTGCCAGGAGCAGGCGGTACCCAACGTCTCCCGCGATTGGTGGGAGTGCAAATGGCATTAGATATGATGCTCAAAGGCCATACCATCACCGCCGCACAAGCAATGCAGCATAATCTCATCGATCGGATCGTTAAGGAAGATTTACCCCAAGCCGCTCTTGCTTATACCCAAGAATTACTCGACCACTGCCAACCACTACGATTAGTGCACAATATTGAAATGCACAGTCCCAGCACTTCATTTTTCACTACTTACAGAAAAAAGATAGCGCGACAAACACAGGGTTATTTTTCACCGAGCAAAATTATTGATTGTGTAGAAGATGCATGTACACTTTCTTTTGCCGAAGGGATTAAAAATGAACGGAAGCGTTTTATGCAGTGCGTTGTGTCTCCCCAATCAGGTGCATTGAGGCACCTGTTTTTTGCGCAACGGCACGCGAGGAAAATATCCCACCTATTATCACCACCCCCCACCCCCCGCAGTATTACCTCCGTGGGCATTATAGGCGGTGGGACTATGGGCAGTGGGATCAGCACATGTTTTCTCAGCGCAGGCTTCCCAGTCACTTTGCTGGAATTAGAGCAGGATATACTGGCACGTGGAGTGCGCACCATTCAAACTAATTACGAACGCGGCATTGCGAAAGGTAAAGTGACCGAAGCACATAAAAAAGAGTGCATGCAACGCTTGATTACCACCACCGATTACGCACACTTAGCAGAATGCGACCTAATCATTGAAGCCGTATTCGAGAACCTCGATATCAAGAAAAAAGTATTTACGCGCTTAGATGCATTATGTAAACCCGACGCTATTCTCGCTTCAAATACTTCGTATCAAAATATTGATCAGATTGCCGCGGCGACTCGCCGCCCACAAGATGTATTAGGCATGCACTTTTTTAGTCCCGCACATATTATGCAATTATTAGAAGTGGTGCAAGGTAAGGAAACAGCACCCGATATCTTGGCTACCATTATGACAATAGCCAAAAAAATTAAGAAAATCCCAGTTGTTGCCCAAGTGTGTTTTGGTTTTATCGGCAATCGTATGTTTGAACCATATCTTGCACAAATGCATTTGTGCTTATTAGAAGGTGCTTTACCCGAACAAATTGATCAAGCGATGGAAAAATGGGGCATGGCAATGGGTCCTTGTGCGGTTGGCGATCTTGCTGGGTTAGATATTGGCTATAAAATGCGGGAAGGCCTATCGGCTGAACAGAAAAATGAGGCGCGGATTTTCTCTCTTTCTGACCACTTAGTTTCTATGGGGCGATTAGGTCGCAAAAGTCAAGCAGGTTTTTATTTGTATGATGCCCAAAACAAGCGCCGTAGTGACCCAGAAGTGACCCGTTTAATAGAATCTGAATCAGAAAAATACGGTATGAAAAGGCGGAGCATAAACGATGATGAAATACAGCGCCGTTTAGTTTATGCTTTAATCAATGAGGGCGCATATATTTTAGGCGAAAATATTGCCCAACGTTCAAGCGATATTGATCTTGTCTATGTATACGGCTACGGATTCCCTCCCTATAGAGGTGGGCCTATGTATTATGCCGACCAAATTGGAATCAAAAAAATATACGCTGGGATGAAGGAACTTAGCGAGCAGGACCCGTTATGGCGACCGGCTCCCTTGTTGAAAGAATTAGCCGAATCAAACCGTTCCTTCGCCAACTATCGCCGCAGCGACTAAGGGTTTGGTCGACATAATATCCAATGAAACAATAGGATCATCTGCTCCTTGCACTTTTATTCCCATCTGATCGGTTGGATGGGTGAGTACAGCCAAGCAATCCACTTTATTGTCGATGGGTACCGTCATCAATAAATGACCGCATTTTTTTCCATTTTTATCCACAATTGCCGAACCGAGGGGCAAATCTCTAGTGGCACATGCCACCCCATAATAAAGTTGTCGTTTAACCTCTCCACGATAATGTAAACGGGCGATGACTTCTTGACCGGGGTAACAGCCTTTCTTAAAGTTCACCGCTCCATTTTTATCCAAACCTAATGCTTGTGGAACAAACAAACCCGTTGTGTCATTCGTGATTTCAGCATCAGCGGATAGGATTTGCAGGCGACGCCATTCACTCACTCTTCCCACCGGATGACTATTGATCCAACTTTCATGTAATTCATCCATAAGATGTGGCAACCAACACTCATAACGCCCTTCTCCCAATTCTAAAACAATGGCGCCTTCCTTGTGCGCGTGTTCTCCTAATTGACCTCCCCCTGCACCCTGTATGCCCATTAAGTGATAGTCTTCACTGACGTCTCGTTGAGTTGCTTTAGAAAAAACAATATATTTCTGTAAGGTATTCATGGTTATATCCATAAGATCGCGCGGTAACCGCAATAAATAGCTTTCTTTCCCTTCATATGCACAATAAAAATTAGTGATGACTCTCCCTTTGGGGGTGCAGTAACATCCTGGGATAGTCATATACTGCTGGGTCAATTCCATCACATCGCAGCTGAGTTGGTTTTGTAAAAATTTGCTCGCGTCCTCGCCGAAGACTCGAATTAATCCATAGTGGGACGCTAAAGGGTAGATGATTGTATTTGCCATAGGCTTTAATTGTTTTTATTATAATAAAAATAGCCAAACAACTCAAATGACCCTTTTGTCCACTCAACCTGCTCCCAACTCGTTGCGTATTGCTCAACAAGTAGCGATGCGCATTGACCGAATAATAACCCTTATGGGCAATGGAGTATGCTGGTGTGCTCCTTTAATGATTCTATTGACCTTTATAGTCGTATTTTTGCGTTACGGGTTAAATATCGGTGCTATCGCTCTCCAAGAAGCAGTCACTTATCTCCATAGTGCTCTTTTTATGTTAGGGATTGCGGTTACCTTACAGTGTGATCGACACGTGCGTATTGATATATTTTATCGCCGTTTCTCGACACGAACCCGCGCATTGATCAACTGCGCCGGCCATGCCTTTTTTTTGTTGCCACTCTGTATTTTAATCGGTTTGGGGAGCTGGGATTATGTCGTGCGCGCTTGGGTGATTAGAGAAGTGTCAACCGAAGCAGGAGGGATTCCAGCTATTTTCCTCCTCAAAAGCTTTATTCCTTTGATGGCATTCACTTTAATCTTGCAAGGGATTGCGTCCGTCATACACAATATATGTCATTTTTATCGTGGAAAGGAGTATCCGCCCCATGCTTGAATGGATACCACTTTTATTAATTCTTTCTGTATGTGGGGTACTTTTATTAGGTTACCCTAGCGCTCTTTCTTTGGGAGGAACTGCGTTGGTTTTTGCCGGTATCGGTATTGCCGGCGGTTTTTTTGATAGCGCATTTCTGCATGCTTTACCGAGCCGGCTTTTTGGCATTATGACCAATATCACCCTCATTGCTGTGCCCTTATTTATATTTATGGGAGTGATTTTAGAAAAATCGGCCATTGCCGAAGAATTGCTTGCAAATCTTGGCAACCTATTTTCTCGTACCCGCGGGAGTTTGGGGATTGCGGTCGTTTTGGTGGGTGCCTTATTAGCGGCAAGCACTGGCATTGTCGGAGCCACTGTCGTGACTATGGGGTTGACTGCCTATCCTATATTGATTAAGCGCGGCTATACCCCTCGTTTAGCAGGTGCCACCATTTGTGCCACCGGCACGTTGGGGCAAATTATTCCCCCTTCTATTGCCTTAATTTTACTCGGCGATGTTTTATCCGGTGCTTACCAACAAGCACAACTACAAATGGGGATTTATAGCCCTCAAACCGTGTCGGTGGGCGATTTATTTGTCGGTGCCCTATTCCCTGGCCTTCTTTTAGCAGGGCTCTATATTTTATATTTACTTATTGTGGGCCCGAAACCTTCGCCAACTCCATCAACACCACCAACTTTAGCAACTTCAGCCACGCCAACAACTTCACCATCTTCACCAACTTCAGCAACGCTAACAACTGACGAACATAGAGTGCAGTGGAAATTTGTGCTCCCGCCCCTCGCTTTGATCGGCGCGGTATTGGGTTCAATTATTTTTGGCATAGCCACTCCTACAGAAGCGGCAGGCATAGGCGCCTTATGTGCTACATTACTAGCCTATTTTAAGAAAAAGTTATCTTATGCTGTCTGGAAAGAAGTGATGCAATCTACGATGAAAGTGACCAGTATGATTTTTCTGATTTTAATTGGAGCCACTTTATTTTCCTTGGTGTTTCGCGGATTTGGTGGAGACGAAGTCGTGCAACAATTTTTTCACCAATTACCTGGCGAAATCTTTGGGGCTCTATTGATCGTCATGGTGATTATTTTTTTATTGGGCTTTATTTTAGATTTTATTGAAATTACTTTTGTAGTCGTCCCGATTGTTGCCCCTATTCTGCTCACCATGGGAATAGATCCAATTTGGTTAGGAATTATGATTGCGATCAATTTACAAACTTCTTTCCTCACCCCACCTTTTGGTTTTGCATTATTCTATTTACGGGGAGTTACTCAATCTACATTGACCAATGAAGCACTCTATGCCGGTATCATCCCTTTTATTGCCATCCAGCTCGGTATGTTGGTTATTCTCGCCATTTTTCCCCAGATTGCGACCTGGCTGGCGTATACTATTAAATATTAATTAAGGGAATTAAAAATTCTTCCTCATTTATAAAAAATTTCAGGATTTTATTATGAAACTGCTACTTTTTATATTATGATCATACCCCCGCCCCCCGCTTATAGTGAATGGACAAAGGTAAGCAAAGGTTTTTTCGGTGAGGTCTTTGTGGACTTTAAACGAATAAAAAAGAAAAACGGTTTCGTTGATTATTGGGTGTTGCAGAATTATCGATATCGAATACCATGGATACCATGGATAGGAATTAGGTCTTTAATGACATACTGCCGTGGTGATTGTGAGTTATTTAGATTCATGATAATGAGTGACACTTTTTACAAAGGTCAAATGGGGAATGGACATGTAGTTAAAGTTGGAGGCATACTCGGTTCTATTTCCCCAACAGGATGGGGATACCCGCGTCCCGATTCTGCAGACGAAACAATGTTAAAATCAGTTTGCGATTTCGCGTCACACGCTTATAGTGAATGGACAAAGGTAGGCGAAAGAACTTCTGGCGCTGAGGTCTTTGTGGACTTTAAACGAATAAGCAAGAAAAACGGTTTCGTTTATTTTTGGGTGTTGGTTAATCATCCAAAACCAGTATGGGCAGAAAAATATATGTCTGTAAAGTCATACAACCATGGTGATTGTGGGTCATTTAAATTCATGACAATGAGTTACACTCGGTACACAGGTCAAATGGGGAATGGAGATGTAGTTGAAGGCATAGGCGGTTCTATTTCCTCACCAGAATGGGGATACCCGCGTCCCGATTCTTCAGGCGAAATAGTATTAAAATTAGTTTGCTATTTAGCGCAATAATAAGATTTGCGGATTTAAGTATATAATTCCCAAAT
>JAHRAO010000027.1 GCA_020027215.1 Gammaproteobacteria bacterium | reverse complement strand
GCACGTATGGAAGTTCGTATGAGTGCGTTGGAGGCACGCATAGAAGCACGTATGAGCGCGTTGGAAGCACATATGGAAACGCGTATGGACGCGTTGGAAAGTCGCATGGAAACAAAACTTGCCCATTGCATGAACCGCGTTATCCTCACCAACATCGCTTTAGCCGGCACCATTATCGCTGCAACTGGGGGCATGATCGCCCTAATCTGACCTTTATTGTATGGCAAAAGAAAGTGTAGCGTTGTCATAATACACCCTTTAATCAATGAGTCATGTGCGATATTGGGCTCGGTGCATGTCGGGGTGAAGATTTGCCATTCGGGCACAACAAACATTTAATTGCGTATAGTGGGTGCATAGTTCATAATCACTGATAAAGATATATAGGCACACAAAGTTCCATGACACTTGCTCAACAATCTATCCCACATATTCTGGTCGCCATTCCGACTTGCCAACGACCGAAGTTTCTACAACGTGCAATGTCGGCACTGATCAGTATGCAACCAGTAGAGAATGCGCGCATTACTTTTGCGGTGGTAGACAATGATGCTCAATGCAGTGCGAGATCGGTCGTTGCAGACTTTAACAAACAACACGAAACAAGTATCCAGTACACAAATGAACCACGGCGGGGATTAAGCAATGTGCGCAATCGCATCATTGATTATGGATTAGAGCAATCGGCGGATTATATTGCCTCTATTGATGACGACAATGTGGCATCCAGTGAATGGCTGCGCCAAATTTATCATCATTTAATCACTTATCCCGCAGATTTATGCTTTGGTTTAGAGATCAATGTGGTTGCTGGACGGAGCCGCTTTTCTACGCGCACACTAAGGGGAAAACTAAACTGGAGAGCGGTACGTCCTGTTAGTGGAGCAAGTTCTTCAAACTATATTATGAGACGGCGGGTTTATGACGAGAAAAAAATGCGATTTGATACACAATACAATTTCAGCGGTTCAGAAGATGCCGATTTTTTTAAGCGCGCCGCATTAATGCACATGAAGATGATTCGGGTAGAGACAGCGCAAGTATTTCATACATATCCTGCCGAACGCTATTCTTTTAAGCAATATACGCGTAGAAAATACATCCATAATGTCTGCAACGCCTACATTGATTTGCAATTAAAGATACTCACTCCATTATCGCTCTATCTGAAAGTTTTTAAAATGTTACTGACCCTGCCCTTCATAATCATTTTTTTACCGCTCACCATTTTTCATCGTCGGCTACGATGGAAATCGGCAAGTTCGTTCTTAAAGCCCATTGCATATATACATGCATTGTTTGGTTTGCCTTCCTCCATCCAACCTTATGTCGATCCACAAGATATGGTTCCGGAGGCGATCGGCATCACCGATAGACCCACAAAAAGATAATACAGCGTCCCGTATAGGCACGTATGGAAAATGATCTCTGCGCAAGTCATTTTTCCGAGATCAAGTGGATAGCAGATGCAGGTGGGTTGCAACGGGTTCGGTATGCCGGCAATAAAAATACGGCGTTCACACCGATTAAAACAAATGTCTATTTCTTGCGGCATAGCTCTTCTTACCCGTTCAAATATCCGCGTCAATCTTCGTAAGCGCCTTTACCTCCTAAAAAAATTGCAATAATCTCTTCCGACCATTCACTCTTGGGCACATCAAAAATGCCTTCAAGTGTCCTTCTGTGATAAGGTTCAGGGTAGTATAAATTATAGTGGCTATAACGCTATGGATACTACACGTGCTGGTGCGCCATTGCGTAACAGGTGCGGAAATTGATACAATAAGGAAGCGGGGCATGCAGATGAAAAATAAGCAGATTGACCATATGCTAAGGCAAATCGAAGGGCAACAGCATATTATGGTGAAGCGCACCATGGATCTATGCAATATCAATTCGGGTAGCTATCACAGCGAAGGTATACGAGCGGTGCAGATGGAACTCAAAGATCTTTTTGCGCCTCTCAACGCAACTTATGAGGAAAGAGATCTTCCCCCAATACAAATGATTGATCAGCGCGGTGAATCAGCTCCACACACCTTTCCGCCACTACAGATTTTTCGCCTCAATCCGCATGCGCCGATCCAGTTCTTGTGCACTGGACATAGCGATACCGTCTTCCCAGTGGAAAGTGTTTTTAATCAGTGCCGCTTAGCAGATAACCGCTTACATGGTCCCGGGACAGCAGACATGAAAGGCGGGTTGGTTGTTTTGTTTGAGGCATTATATGCAGTGACGCAATCGGCGATGGGTGAGAATATTGGCATTACGGTTGCCATTTCCCCAGAAGAAGAGGTGGGGTCGCCCGCTTCGGTCTCCGTATTGACCGATCTTGCCGCCAATGCACATTATGGTTTAACATACGAACCATCGCTACCGGACGGGGCATTTGCTGCCGCACGCAAGGGGAGTGGCAATTTTACTTTAGTGGCGGAAGGGAAGAGCGCCCATGCGGGCAGAGAGTTTTTTGCGGGGCGCAACGCAATTGTTGCTCTGTCCGATGCGGCAGTGCAATTATCAGCGCTCAGCGATCAATCCAATGGCTTAACGGTCAATGTCGGGGTGATACACGGAGGAAGTGCGTCCAACACGGTGCCCGATCGGTGTATATGTCATACCAATATCCGCATCCATCACCGAGAACAGGGCGATAGTGTGTATCACCAAATGCGCGAGATTATCGCCGCAATGAGTAAAAAACATCAATGCACAATTGACATTCACGGCGGTTTTCATCGCCCACCCAAACCCATGACGCCACAGCAAGACCAATTATTTGCCATCCTCAAGCAGTGCGGTGCCCGGCTCGATCTCCCAATCACTTGGCGCGATGTCGGCGGATGCTGTGAGGGGAATAATTTAGCAGCAGCGGGCGTTCCCAATATTGATACTTTGGGAGTACGCGGCGCCTATATTCATAGCGACAAAGAATATGCCTGCGTGGAGAGCTTTGTTGAGCGCGCACAATTATCGGCTTTGTTCATGGTGCAACTCAGCGAGGCAAGCGTATGATGCCACAATTACGTGTGCGTGCGGTTCAACGCACCGATTTAGCGGACATATTAGAATTGGCACACATTGCAGGGCAGGGACTGACTTCTTTACCGCCGAACGAGCCCGCCCTGCTGAAAAAAATCAATTGTTCAATAAAGACATTTGCGCGGCGAAAATCCCACCCCTCGGATTACTTTTTATTGGTGATGGAAGATACGGCAAAGCAAAAAATAGTCGGTACGGCGGCAATTTACACCAAAACAGGCGCCGCGCAAGCTTTTTATGCCTATCGCTTAGTGCCGATTACACACTACTCGCATTCACTCAATAAAGAAATCCGTAGCGATCTGCTGCAATTAACCAATGATTATACCGATTGCTCCGAAGTGAGTGCTTTATTTATTCACCCCGATTATCGTGGCAATGGCGGCTGGCTCAGCAAGTCACGCTATATGTTGATGGGTGAATTTGCTAAGCGTTTCGCCCCGTTTGTCATCGCTCAAATTAGAGGCTACACCGACCAAAAAGGCCGCAGTCCTTTTTGGCGCGCGATTGGAGAAAAATTTTTTGATATGGATTTTGCAGAAGCCGACTATTTATGTGGCATTGAAACCAACCAATTCATTACCGAATTGATGCCCAAATACCCCATTTATTGTTGTTTGATCCCCAAAAGTGTGCGACAGGTGATCGGAAAACCCAATTTTTATTCGCACCGTGCCCTAAAACTATTGCAAAAAGAGGGATTTATTTATGAGCAAATGGTGGATATTTTTGATGCAGGTCCTATTTTGAGAGCACCTACTGGTCATTTGAAAACTGTGCGCCATCTCCAAAAAAAGCGAGTACAAATCGGCACCGAAGTTGACGCACCTCCCACTTTAGTGGCTTCCGCTCGCTTAAGTCGGTTTTGTGCAATCTATACCCCCGCTGCGCATAAAGCAGATGCTATTGTTATTGACCGCACGCGTGCTGAATTGTTGGAAGTGAAAAAGAACGATTCGGTATTATGCTTATCCATTCTATGAAAGGATTGTATATTGACGGGGCGTGGAAACTGGGAAAAGGAGCTATGCTCCGTTCGGTGGATCCTTTTAATCACCAAATTCTATGGCAAAAAAAAACGGCAAGCGCCGCACAAGTTGAAATGGCAGTGCGTGCCGCAGGCAAAGCGCAATTGTCATGGCACAATACAACATGTGCTCAGCGCAGTGCGCTCATCAAAAAATTCACAGTATTGCTGAATGACCACCGCGACGAGTTGGTCGCCACCATAAGTTCTGAAACGGGGAAACCTATATGGGAAGCCAATGCCGAAATTGATGCCATGATAAGAAAGGCAGACATCACCATAGAGGCGCACAAAGAACGAGCGGGACAGTGGGATAAGGATGCAGTGCGGTTGCGCCATAGACCGCATGGGGTAATGGCAGTTTATGGCCCATATAATTTTCCCGGACATTTACCCAATGGGCATATCATGCCCGCTTTATTGGCGGGCAATACGGTGGTTTTCAAACCGAGCGAATGGGTTCCCCATACTGCCGAAAAAATAGTTGCTTTATGGCATAACGCCGATCTCCCACCCGGTGTGCTCAATTTAGTACAAGGCGGAGGTTTGGTGGGTGCTGCGTTGAGCCGCACTCCTATCAATGGCTTATTATTCACGGGTTCAGCGGTGACGGGGCGCACATTACACCGACAATTTGCTGGAAAACCAGAAATCCTGCTGGCATTGGAAATGGGCGGCAATAACGCACTGATTGTGGATGATGACATTTCTAATCTTGACGCTGTCGTGCGCCTGATTATTCTCAGCGCTTATGCGAGTGCAGGACAACGCTGCACTTGTGCACGACGCTTAATTATTGTGCGATCTTCCCGTAGCGATCAACTGCTTCAGACGCTGGCGGCGGCGGTGGATCGGCTTATTGTCGGCAGATATGATAGTCAGCCAGAACCGTTTATGGGACCTCTAATTCATCACCAAGCGGTACAGGCACTATTGCGCGCTGAGAAAAAACTCCGCAATTTAGGGGGCACAATTCTGCGATCTATGGCTGAAGGCCGCACCGACAATACGAGCAATTTATTGCGTCCGGGTATTGTCCAAGTAGACGGCTGTGCGGTGCCCGATGAAGAGTGGTTTGGACCTTTGCTGCAAGTGAATACGGCTGGCGATTTTGACGCCGCTCTGCGCATTGCCAATAACACTCGCTTTGGTTTAGCCGCGGGTTTGATTAGCAATAATGTCCAGCACCACGAACAATTCACGGCCAACATTCGCGCCGGTGTTATCGCCATTAACCGCCCAACGACTGGCGCACCGAGCACGCTCCCTTTCGGAGGCATAGGACATAGTGGAAATTATCGCCCAAGTGCTTATTATGCAGCCGATTATTGCGCATGGCCACAAGCGCAAAGCTACACAGATCAAATGGATACACCGCTACCCATACCGGGTCTCATCCCATGAGTCACTATGAGGTCAATTTTGATGGCCTTATAGGTCCAAGCCATAATTACAGTGGATTGGGAACGGGAAATTTAGCATCGCACCGCCACATGCACCAGACTTCTCATCCCAAACAAGCAGCATTACAGGGATTAGATAAAATGCAAATGTTAGTCGATTGGGGTTATACACAAGGTTTTTTTCCTCCGCAGCAACGTCCAGACATTGCCCAACTGCGCCAGTTAGGGTTCACGGGCACCGATCGCACCATTTTATGCAAGGTCGCCGCACACCATAGCGACCTGCTCTCTTTGGTGTATTCGGCGTCGAATATGTGGACAGCCAATGCGGCAACCGTCACTCCTTCGACAGATAGCGGTGATGGTCGGGTGCATTTTACCCCAGCGAATATGATCAAAACTCATCATCGCACTATAGAAAGTGAGGCAACAGCCCACTGTCTGTGCACCATATTTTCCGATGTGCGCTCTTTTCATATCCACCCACCTCTTCCCGCACAATTGCTTTTTGCCGATGAAGGCGCGGCTAATCATCTTCGTCTCGCCACCCATCACGGTGTACGCGGGGTCAATGTATTTGTTTATGGGCAGAGCCGTCAAACAGACACAAGCAATTGGCTCTTTCCCGCCCGTCAAGATCTATATGCCAGCCAAGCGGTGTCTCGCCGTCATAGTATTGAGCACGCTTTATTTTTATGCCAATCACCCGAAGTCATTCATAGCGGTGCCTTTCATAATGATGTGGTGGCATGCGGTAATGGGCCAGTATTATTTTTTCATGAAATGGCTTTTACTAACGAATCGCAACAGCGGGTATTTGAGCAATTACATGAACGCTTAGCGTTTATGCCCATTTGTGTCCCATCCCAACGGATAAGTGTCACCAAAGCGGTGAATAGTTATTTATTTAATAGCCAGTTATTGTCTTCGCCCCAAGGGGACATGACAGAAATGCGACTTGTGGCACCGAGCGAATGTGACGAAGATCCAGATGTCCGCCAATATTTAGATGAGTTGGTGAGTGATGCGTCCCAACCTATTCGGCAGATACAATTTGTCAATGTGCGGCAAAGTATGCACAATGGTGGTGGTCCCGCTTGTCTCCGATTGCGGGTGGTGCTCAGTAGCGCAGAATTGCAACGGGTCAATTCGGCATTTATTGTGCACAACGACACGCTTGATGTTTTACGCAATTGGGTGAAGCGGCATTATCGCGATACGCTCACCTTAAACGACTTGCGCGACCCTGATTTTTGCGATGAATGCCGCACGGCATTGGATGATCTCACCCAATTGTTAGGCATAGGAGCATATTATCCCTTTCAAGCAGATGCCTAAAGGAACCTAGCGAACCACAAAGTTAATCAATTTGTTGGGCACGATAATTGAGCGGTGTACCTCCTTGCCCGTAATGAAGGGGGTGATTTTTTGATCGGCTAATGCGGTGCGGGCTATTTCTTCTTGTGAGGCATTGAGGGGTAAAGTGATTTTGCCGCGCAGTTTTCCATTAACTTGCACAATAATATTCATTTGTTCGGCGATCAATGCCTTTTTATCGGCTTTTGGCCATGGTGCGGTGCATACTGATTCTTCGTTGCCAAAATATCGCCATAACACTTCACAAAAATGGGGCGTGATGGGGGAAATGAGAGCGATAATTATGGCTAAAACATGGCGGATCAATGCCGCTTTTTGTACACTCTGCGTGTCGCTTTGTTGGAATTGACTTAATTGCTTCAATAGCTCCATTATGGCGGCAATGGCGGTATTAAAAGCGTGTCGCCGTTGATAATCATCGCCCACTTTAATGATAGTCGCGTGCAGTTTGCGCCATAAATCTCGTTCGGCGGCATTCAATTGCGCCGTATCCAATATACCGACATCTTTCTGACCGTAGTGGATAGCCAATCGCCACAAGCGATGCAAAAAGCGATGCGCGCCTTCAATCGCATCTTCCGACCATTCCAACGATTGGGTCGGTGGGGCGGTAAACATAATATAAAGGCGTATCGTATCGGCACCATAAGTGGCAACGCTCTCTTGCGGATCCACCGTGTTGCCGACTGATTTAGACATTTTTTGCCCGTCCTTCAAAACCATGCCTTGGGTGAGTAGGCGGGCGAATGGTTCATCGCTATTGACTAAGCCTTCATCGCGCATCAACTTATGAAAGAAGCGCGCATAAAGTAAGTGGAGCACCGCATGCTCCACGCCTCCAATATACTGATGGACTGGAAGCCAATCGTTCACTCCATCGTCTAACATACGGGCATTATTGTGTGTGCAAAGAAAGCGGGCGTAGTACCAAGACGATTCGACAAAAGTATCAAAGGTATCTGTTTCACGCTGTGCTTGCTCACCGCACTGCGGGCAAGGGACTTGAAAAAAATCCTGCATCTCTTTGAGCGGTGAATGGGTGCCGTTAAATGTCACCTCCTCTGGGAGCATCACAGGCAGATCTTCATCTGGCACGGCGACATGTCCACACTGCGCGCACTCAATGATGGGAATGGGAGTTCCCCAATAGCGTTGTCGCGAAACACACCAATCGCGCAGGCGATACTGCACGGTTTCTTTCCCGCACCGCAAAGCCCTTAATTTAGCGCTAATGGCGGTAAAAGCGTCTTGGGAAGAGAGCCCATCATATTCTCCCGAATTGATCAATTGACCATACCCCACAAATGCGTTTTGTGCAACAGAATCATCTTCGCCCGCTGTGTTGGACGCAATAACTTGCACTATGGGGAGGTCGTATTGGGTCGCAAATTCCCAATCGCGCTGATCGTGGGCGGGCACGCACATAATTGCACCGGAACCGTAACCCATAAAAACATAATTGGCAATCCATATGGGCAGGTGCGCTCCAGTTAATGGATGTAGCGCCATTTGTTGGGTATTGAAACCAATCTTTTCTTTCAGTGCGGTCGGATCAGCCACATTTTGTTTAGCGGTTTTCGCTTGACAGAGCGTCAAAAACTTAGCGAGCTGGCTATTTTTTTTCGCCCACGCTATCGCGAATGGATGATCGGGGGCAATGGCAATATAGGTGCAGCCCATCAAGGTATCTGGGCGAGTAGTAAATACCTCCAGTTGTTCGCCGTTCAGCAAGTCAAATGAAAACTCTACTCCTACAGAGCGCCCAATCCAATTGCGCTGCATGGTGATGACCGCTTCAGGCCACCCACTCAATTGCTCGAGTCCCTCTAATAACTCTTCCGCATAAGCGGTGATGCGGATAAACCATTGTGGAATTTTGCGTTTTTCAACGAGCGCACCCGAACGCCAGCCCAACCCATTAATCACTTGTTCATTAGCTAAAACCGTTTGATCAACAGGGTCCCAATTGACTTCCGCTTCTTTTTTATACACTAAATTTTTGGCAAACAAGCGGGTAAAGAACCATTGCTCCCAGCGGTAGTATTGTGCATCACATGTCGCCAATTCGTTTCCCCAATTGTAGGAAAATCCTAGTTGTTTCAATTGCTGTCGCATGGTATTGATATTGTCTTTTGTCCATTTCATCGGCAAAATGTTATTTTTAATCGCCGAGTTTTCTGCAGGTAATCCGAAAGCATCCCATCCCATAGGATGAAAAACTGATTTACCCAGCTGTCTTTGATGGCGAGCAATAGCATCGGAAATAGTGTAATTACGCACATGTCCCATATGAATGTGTCCGCTCGGATAAGGGAACATGGCTAAACAATAGAATTTTTCGCCATCGCGGGCGGCGTTAGAGGCGAAGATTCCTGTGCGCTCCCACTCACGTTGCGCCCAATTTTCTATGGCGATGTGATCGTAGTGCTCGCCTATCGGCAGCACGTCCTTGTCATTCGGTGGCATCTTTTACTCGCTCGGGTGCTTTTCTGCCAGATAGGAGGCAATTTTTGGTGTTTTGGGGTCAATGAATGCATCAACGCGCAATTCGGTAAACCATGTCTCTAATTCTTCATCGTAGCGTCGTAAATAAAGAACTTCCCGCGCTCTACTGCGGAGCGTTTGGTCGGTGATATCCCAATGGCGGCGGTCTTGCACTTTAAGGATATGCGCGCCAAACTGACTTTCAAATGGGAGGCTGATCGAGCCAATTTCTGTTTTGTTCATCGCTTCTACAAAAATAGGGTCCAGCTCTTCTGGGATAACCCAACCGAGATTACCGCCTTCTAACGCCGAGCGATGATCATCGGAGTATGTTCTCGCCAGCGCGCCAAACTCTTTTCCATTTAAGATATCTTTGCGCAAAGTGGTGAGTTGGTCTATATTTTCCTCATTGGTGCGCACTTGTGACGGACGCATGAGAATGTGTTGCACTTTCGTTTGATTGGCATATATTTTTCCGCCCTGCTTATCCACAATATAAAGTAAATGGATGCCAGCAGAACTTTTAAGGGGACCAACCACCTGATCTTTTTGGGCGCCCGTTAAAGCATCCCAAAATATTTGCGGCGTATCCTGTTTGGTGCGCCATTGCATATCACGCGTTTTGGTGGGATATTTCAATGAGCGCTCCATCCATTGGCTAAATTGAGGAGCACTGGTGATTTTTTTGCGCACATCGGTTAAATAGCGGATACGCTCATTTTGTGCGCGCGTCGATAAGCGGTCAGCAAAAGGGATCATTAAATGGAGTAAATAATAGCTTCGTTGCCGCAATTTTTCTCCCTCAGGACTGTCAAGTAAATTATCAATATCCCGTTTAGTGATATTGATGCGGCTATTAATCGCTCTTCTTTTCACTTGCTCAATGGTCATCCTTTGGGTGAGTTCTTCGCGCGCTTTGCGATAACCATTACTCGTTTGGGCATTTAATTCTTCTTGAAATTCGGATAAGGTCATATTGCGTTCGGCAGCAATTTTTTCCATAGAGCGGTTGATCATTTTGTCGTCCACGCGGACGCTAGATTTTTTGGCAATTTGCAGTAATATGCTATCAATAATCATGGTGTTGAGCACATTTTTTTCAATAATTTGCCGCGGAGGGGGTTGCTCATTATTGTTTTCGATCCGTTGTATGAAGGATTGGACATTATGGTTAAATTTATTTTGCAAGATAGCACTATCATTGACAATTAACACAATGCGATCTAATGTTTGTAATTCAGCATATCCACTGCTCGCCACAGCACAGACGACACAAAGCGCTATACTTTTTATCTTGCGGGCGAGTAAATAGTCAATGGTTCGCATAACTGTTGAGGGAAAAATCATCTCGGTCATCTACAACATCGGTGCGCGTTGCTGCACCCCATAGTTGAAAACGCACTCCGAACGATTGATCGGCGCGATTGCCCGATAATAATTTTCTTTCATAAGCAAATTGTATTTTCCAACAACAACTATTATATGCTAAACCGATTTGTTGAGCCAATGTTCTGTCGTGATCCCAGTCATATTGCCCACGGACGGCAATCTGCCAACGCGGATTGATACGCCAAATTCCTGCCCACAGGATTTGGTCGCTCGGATCGGCAGCAACTATTGAATTATGGATACTGCGATAAGCAATATTCACCCGCCGTGTCGCACTCGCCCAGTAGTGTATCTCCATCCCTATGAATTCCTGATTATTTTGTGACGAATGATACTGTGCACGGGCGCGCCATATGGGTGAGAAAGAATAATCTACTTGGGCTAATAAAGGCGAACGATCATTGCGGTTCGGTTGTTCATTGGGCAATAATACCCGCCTCTCGTCTAAGTAAAATATCTGCCCTAACCGCCAAACAATTTGCTTACCGTAATGGTGGTTTCGCCATAAGCGACCGACAATACCCAGCGAGAGACGGTGATCATCGCTGATGCGATCGTAACCGGCAAAAACATTCGCACGAAATAAAGCAAAGGGATCCACGCGCAAAAGATCTGTATCAATCAATGGCACCGCATTATCCTGTGTTCGATGCGGGGTGCGAATATAAAACACGCGCGGTTCAATGGCGTGGTGCCATACGCCGCGCGAGGAACGATGGCGGGCATGCATAAAAAACCCACCATCAATAATGAGAGAAGGTGCATCAGTGCTTATGGTTGCCGAGTGATCTAAACGGTGGGTAATGTGTTTCCAGCGTAAAGATGGGGTGAGAAATCCACCTCGCCAACGCATTGGATAATGAACTCCCATCTGTGTATAGAAGCGATCTCCGTCAATTTCGGTGGTGGGATGGCTGAATGCGGTGTATTGGGTTAGGATGTCCGCTGCCAAGTGAAAAGGTTGACGACGGGTGGAATACTCTGCGTTCATTTGCGGCACTGTGCGATATCCACGCGTTGCCGATGAAACGAGTGCTTGATCGCTATGCACAAGAACATGCACTTTTGCCCCTCCTTTTCCCCATTGAATATCCATATTTTGTCGTAGGAAAGGTGCGTAACGATCAAAAGCATCGCTGTCTAAATCATTGATATAAGCGGGGTCGCTGATTTTATCGTAATGAACAGCGGCGAGCCAGTGATTATGTGCCCATCGCCCTCGCCATTGCATATGCCACCGATCGCGTTGGGCAATACGGTCATCAGGCAACTGAAAAAAATTGACCGACCCCTCCCCTTGTCGCATTAACCACCTGATTTCACTTGCTAATCCCACTCCGCGTTTTTCAAAATAAGCGGGGATGAGGGTGAGGTCAAATTGAGGGGCGATATTCACATAAACGGGGAGGCGCAATATGTTTCCACTGAGTGAAGAGTGCCGATAAGTGGGCGGGAGAAGTCCACTATGGCGCTTGCCATCCACAGGAAGGGAAATATAAGGCAGGTAGAGGATTGGAATACCTCCGACGGTAAAACGATTGCCGTAAAATTTACCCTGTCCACTCTCAATGATGAGTTTTTTGCTGGACACCGACCAAGTTTCATTGTCAACTGGGCACGTCGTATACTTGACCTGTTCCATTTTGATTTTTTGTGCAGAGTCAATAGCAACTTTTGCCATACTGCCGCGAACATTGTGTTGTGGCATAGTAAAGCTGGCGTTGTGCAGGACGCTCTTTTTTTCTTTTATATTATGCGTTGCCGTATCGGCGATAACAATAATCGCTGTTGAGTGGTAAGTAATTTCTCCGCGCAAGTCCAATTGTTTGGTGGGCACATCAAAATGCACCGTATCCGCACGCCATTGCATGTCGTCTTTTGTGAGTAAAACATTTCCATTGAAGTGGATGAATTGATTGGCGTGCATCTCCATTTCATCTGCAGAGAGTTCCCATGTCGTCCTCCCTCCACTAGCGAGGGGTGGATACAATGATTGTGGGCAAAGAGCCTCACTACGCAAGTTGCTACTCACCGAATAAGTCGCGAACAATAAAAAAAGAATAATCCCCCGTCTTATCCAATACCACGGTGAAAGGCGCCGCTGTGGGTGGGGTAATTGTGGCACGGTGATATGGTAATGGTTATGTGCGGTTATGGCGCAATAAACCCTCCAAACTAAATAGCCCTTTCTCTTTTTGCATGAGTAACCGTGTCGCAAGTAAAGCGCCGCGGACAAAAGACATTCGGCTGTGCGCGCGGTGAGTCACTTCAATTTGTTCGCCTTCAATGGCAAAGAGCACTGTATGGTTGCCAACTACATCTCCACAACGCACCGCTGATATGCCGATAGAATGCTCTGCCCGCCGGGCGCGTTTGTCGTGGCGAGTCAATGTTACCGCACTTTCAAATGATACACCTAAAGCATCGGCAATGGTTTTTCCCATAGTGAGTGCGGTGCCGGAGGGCGCATCTATTTTGTTGCGGTGGTGTGTTTCGATTATTTCCGTATCCAAGCGCTCGTCTTTAAGCGTGGTCGCAATATGAGTGAGCAATTGCAAACATAAATTGATCCCCACACTAAAATTAGACGATTGACAGATAGCGATATGTGCGGTCGCATTAACTATTTCTTGTTGCTGTTGTTCATCCAATCCGGTGGTGCCACTGACGAGTTTTTTGCTTTGTGTGCGGCAAGCGGCAACATAGTGCGCAGCCGCTGTCGGCACACTAAAATCAATTAACACATCAAACGGGCACTGTAATATATCGGTAGATTTGACTATAGTGACGCCGTTGGGTTTACTTGACGCGACTGTCCCGCTATCTGTGCCGACATGCTCACTGTTTGGATTCTCTAAGGCAGCGGTCAGCGACATATCGTACTCGTTGGCGAGTGCATTGATGAGGGAACGTCCCATGCGTCCAGTTGCGCCGCTGACCGCAACGCGAATGGTCATTTATGAGGTGAAGGGCGCAAATTGGATTTATCCAATGAATCATAAAATTGCCGCAACAATTTTTTTTGCTTGGACGATAAATTAATCGGTGCTTCAATCTCAATACGGCATAACATATCGCCAATTTCATGACCTTGCACCGATTTTATCCCTTTTTTACGCAGGCGCAAAATATCGCCCGATTGAGAGCCGGGTGGAATTTTGGCAATCGCGCTCCCAGTGAGGGTGGGAATTTCTTTTTTATCACCTAAAATAGCGGTTACTAAATCCACTTGAACTGTGCAGTAGATATCATTATTTTTACGGACAAAAATAGGGTGTTTTTTGACTGAAATCAAAATGTATAAATCGCCACGCCGCCCACCACGATGCCCCGCTTCACCCTGATTGGCTAAACGAATGCGCATCCCGTCATCGACCCCTTGTTGTATCTTTAATGACAAGGTGCGGTTTTGCCGGCGCTGACCCGCACCATTACAACTAGAACAGGGATGAGTAATAATTTTCCCATTGCCGCCGCAATGGGAACAGGTCTGTTGTATAGAGAAAAAATTTTGCTGCATACGAATAACGCCAACGCCATTGCATTGGGGACAGGTTTCCGCTTCGTAGCGACTGTCAAGACCACTTCCCTTACAACTATCACAGTCCACCGTCATTGGTACCGTAATTTCCACATTGCCACCATTTGCCGCTTGCTCTAAAGTAATCGTTAATTCATATTGTAGATCGGCTCCATCGTTGCCCCGCTGTGATTGACCAAAAAGATCGCCGAACCCGCCGCCAAAAACACCGCCACCAAATACATTGCCAAATATATCGCTGAACCCTTTGGTAAAATCAGCTTGGGCATACATATTGGGATCAATACCTGCGTGGCCAAACTGATCATACGCCTGCTTTTTTTCGGCGTCTGACAGCACGGTGTAAGCCTCACTCGCTTCCTTGAAACGAGTAGCAGCGACTTGATCATTGGGGCAACGGTCGGGGTGATTCTTCATCGCAATTTTGCGATAAGATTGCTTGATTTCTTTATTAGATGCCCCGCGATCAACGCCAAGGACTTCGTAATAATCGCGTTTAGTTGCCAAGGACAGTTAAATGATAGAGCACAACTTGCAAGTTATTTTTGCTCTTTGCTATTTTTAACTTCTTCAAATTCAGCATCCACCGTCTTGCCTTCATCTCCCGCGTTTTGTGGTTTTTGCTCGGGTTGACCTTGTCCTTTATTGGCTTCTTGCATTTTTTGCATCATACTGGTTGACGCATCGGTTAATTTTTTTACCGATGCTTCTATAGCATCTTTATCATCACTGCCGACAGATTTTTCAACTTCGGCAATTGCTTCTTCCACTTTACTTTTGGTGGTACTATCCAACTTATCGCCCGCTTCGGTCAGACTCCGCCGAGTGGCATGGGCAAGCGCTTCTGCATTATTGCGCACAGTGACGAGCTCAGCAAACTTGCGGTCACTATCGGCATGCGCATCGGCATCTTTTACCATTTTATCAATTTCCGATTCAGATAAGCCGCTGGAAGCGGTAATTCGAATCGATTGTTCTTTATTCGTTGCTTTATCTTTTGCGGACACATTCAGGATACCATTGGCATCAATGTCAAAACTCACCTCAACCTGTGGCATACCGCGCGGCGCCGGCGGAATATCGGTGAGATCAAACCGTCCGAGCAATTTATTATCCGCTGCTTTTTTCCGCTCACCCTGATACACCTGAATGGTGACCGCTGTCTGATTATCATCGGCGGTAGAAAATACTTGCGATTTTTGCACTGGGATAGTTGTATTTTTTTCCACCAACGAAGTCATCACGCCACCCAATGTTTCAATACCCAAAGTCAGCGGGGTCACATCCAGCAATAAAATGTCTTTCACATCGCCCGAAAGCACAGCACCCTGCACGGCAGCGCCAACTGCGACCGCCTCGTCGGGGTTAATATCGCGGCGCGGCGCAGTGCCAAAGAATTTTTCTACTTTTGCTTGCACCAAAGGCATGCGTGTTTGCCCGCCGACTAAAATGACATCCTTAATATCAGAAGGCTTCATTTTAGCGTCGGCTAAAGCAGTTTTGACGGGATCTAATGTTTTATCAATCAATTTCTCAACCAGCGATTCGAGCTTGGCGCGGGTCAATTTAGTCACCAAATGCTTAGGCCCACTGGCGTCCGCAGTGATATAGGGCAGATTGATTTCGGTTTGTTGGGATGATGACAATTCAATTTTTGCTTTTTCTGCCGCCTCTTTTAATCGTTGCATCGCTAAGGGATTTCCGGCGAGATCGGTTCCTTCACTTTTTTTGAACTCATCCGCTAAATAAGAGATGAGTGTTGAATCAAAATCTTCGCCGCCGAGAAAAGTATCGCCATTCGTCGCTAACACTTCAAACTGATAATCGTTATCGACATTGGCAATTTCAATAATAGAAATATCAAAGGTGCCTCCGCCTAAATCATATACGGCAATGATGCGATCGTCACTCTCTTTATCCATACCAAAAGCAAGGGCGGCAGCGGTCGGTTCATTGATAATGCGTTTCACTTCTAAGCCGGCAATTTTACCCGCATCTTTAGTCGCTTGGCGCTGGGAGTCATTAAAATAAGCAGGAACGGTAATCACCGCTTCGCTGACTGGGCTTCCTAAGTATTCCTCAGCAGTGGTCTTCATTTTTTGCAAAATGCGTGCGGATATTTGCGGTGGCGCTTTTTTATCGCCTTTGACCTCTACCCATGCATCATCATTATCGGCTTTGATGATTTTGTAAGGAACCATTTTTATATCGCGTTGCACGACATCATCGCTGTAACGCCGTCCAATCAAGCGCTTAATAGCATACAAAGTATTTTCTGGGTTGGTGACCGCCTGTCGTTTAGCCGATTGTCCGACTAAAATCTCATCATCGTCTTTATTGAAAGCCACTATAGATGGCGTCGTCCGATCCCCTTCGGAATTCTCTATGACGCGGGGCTTACCACCTTCTACGACGGCAACGCACGAATTAGTGGTGCCTAAATCAATACCAATAATGTTTCCCATAACGATGTCACCCTCTATTCAGTAATATAAATGATCAAATGAATTATTATTTTTCGCTCGCCACTACAACTTTAGCAGCACGGAGTAGCCGCCCATTGAGCGTGTAACCTTTTTGTACAACACTTAATACAGTCCCTGCGGATGCTTTCTTGTCGGCGTTGGTTGAAATCGCCTCGTGTAATTGAGGGTCAAACTGTTCGTCAACAGGATTAACATGCGTCACACCA
Organism: Gammaproteobacteria bacterium; assembly: GCA_020027215.1. GTDB lineage: Bacteria > Pseudomonadota > Gammaproteobacteria > JABABF01 > JAHRAO01 > JAHRAO01. The sequence goes on along the minus strand of JAHRAO010000027.1, from coordinate 38,055 downwards.
AACTTATGGAGAGCAGCGAATAAATTCTTATGGGTCAGCTGTGCTCCAGCAATGAAAGCGGAAAATTGCTGGGCATCTATTTCATCACCGGAATGTTCAAATATTTTCTCTAAACTATCCATCACCGGCAATAATTCGGCAACAAAATCCTGCAAGGCAAATTTCTTGATTTGCGAGGCTTCACGCTCGCCGCGTTGACGGATATGATTGATCTCATTTTGTTTTTGCGCTAAAGCGCGCAGAAGGCGGTCATTGTCCTGTGCCATTTTCTCCATCTCGGAGGCAACTGCATCTTGTGCGTCTTGTGCATTTTGTGTGTCTTGTGCATTTTGTGTGTCTTGTGTTTTTTGTGTGTCTTGTGTTTTTTGCGTGTCTTGTTTTTCTTGCGCCGCCATATCATCAAGCGATGCATTTGTCGTTTGTGCTAGTCCCTCCATTTGCTGGGGATCGGTGTTTGATTTTTGTGTCTCCCCTCCATTCTGATCCTGCTGTATATTGGTTTGTGCTGGTGAATCTGAAGCATCGCCACCCTGTGCACCATTGTTCATAGCGGGGCGCGGATTCGATGCCTTATTCAATGATGGTTCTGGTTTATTTTTTTGCATAATACTCTCGCCATATTTAGATATGGGGGCAAATGTGCTCACATTCAAGGCATTATTGCTTTCTTGACGTTCCCCTACGCCGCAAGATTTGTGCGTGTCCCTGCGCCGCGACTTTGTGCGGACGGGTGGATAGGTGGATGAGGACGTTGCAGAATTAACGGGCGAGATGGAACAGCACGTTTGTGGGGAGGAAGAATTTAATCCCAGCTGAGAGCGCCGCCGGTTTTGTATTCGGTGACGCGGGTTTCAAAGAAATTCTTTTCTTTGCGCAAATCCATAATTTCACTCATCCACGGGAATGAGTTGCGTGCGCCGGGAAATTGTTCGGGCAAACTCAGTTGCAAAAGCCGGCGGTTGGCGATGAAATGAAGGAATTCGGTCATGATACGGGCATTCATTCCACTAATGCCATGTGGCATAGTATCTTTGGCATATTCAATTTCTAACTCCGTCCCTTGAACAATCATGTCAATACATTCCTGTTGGGTATTGTGATCCCACAAATGTGGATTTTCCTGTTTAATCTGATTAATAACATCTATACCGAAATTCAAATGCATCGATTCATCACGCAATATATATTGAAATTGTTCGGCAACTCCCGTCATTTTGTTGCGGCGCCCCATAGACAAAATCTGAGCAAAACCGCAATAAAAAAAGATACCTTCTAACACAACATAGAATGCGACGAGGTTGCGCAATAATTCGCGATCGTTTTCCTCTGTGCCAGTGTGAAAATTCTCATCGCATAGTTCTCGGGTATACTGCAAAACCCACTCGGCTTTGCGTGCTACCGTAGGAATTTCACGATACATATTAAACATTTCGCCTTCATCCATTCCCAACGACTCAATGCAGTATTGATAAGCGTGTGTATGGATCGCTTCTTCGAATGATTGGCGCAAAAGATATTGCCGGCATTCGGGATTCGTAATGTGGCGGTACACCGCTAAAACCAAGTTATTGGCGACTAATGAATCGGCGGTAGAGAAGAACCCCAAGCTTCTTTTAACAACCCGCCGCTCTTCATCGGATAGACCATCCTTACTTTTCCACAAGACCGTATCCGCGGTCATGTTTATTTCTTGCGGCATCCAGTGGTTGGCGCATGCATCAAGATATTTTTTCCACGCCCATTCGTAACGCACGGGCACCAACTGATTGAGGTCGGCGCGGCAGTTAATCATGGATTTGTCGTCCACTTGCACGCGAGAACTTGAACTATCCAGATCGGTAGAAGTTTGAGCGACGGTTGGAAGAAAATTGTTTTCTTCTAACGGCGTATTTGTCTTTGTAGCACCCCAATTGATTTGCACCATAGCCGCCCCCTCATTTCATTCTTAGCATTTACAACATGGCGAATTAGCGTTTATATTATACGGAAATACCCCCCAATAGTCAAGTTATTTTTTCGGATTTTGCTGGTAATAATATAGTGATACAATAGAGCCATGCGAGAAATTATCGTACTGGGTGCGGGAAAAATAGGAAGAGTGATTGCCGAATGGCTGGCACAAAGCGGCGATTATTCGGTGACGATGACCGACAATAATCCAGAAAGCTTTTCACACGTCCCCTCCCATCCCCATATTCGCACTCACCAACTGGATGTCTCCGACCAAGATCAATTGGGTGCGCTTATTAAGGGGAAATACGCGGTAATCAGCGCCTGCCCTTTTCATATTACTCAACATGTTGCCGCTGCCGCAGTGCAATCTAAAGTTCATTATTTAGATCTGACTGAAGATACTGCATGCACGAATGTTGTGCACTCATTAGCTCAAGAAGCGCATTGTGCACTCATTCCGCAGTGTGGGTTAGCACCAGGCTTTGTCTCTATTGCCGCCCATGCGCTGGCAAAAAAATTTGATGAACTGCGCAACGTACATATCCGCTGCGGGGCTTTGCCGAAATATCCAGCCAATGCACTCAAATACAATCTCACCTGGTCTACAGACGGGCTGATTAATGAGTATTGTAATCCTTGCACGGCTATAGTGGAAGGGCAATCGGCCAAGGTGTCGCCTTTAGAGCAATTAGAAACTTTTTCTATAGATGGTATTAACTACGAAGCCTTCAATACTTCTGGAGGGCTCGGGTCGCTATGCGATACTTTAGACGGAAAAGTGGTGAACTTAAATTATCGCAGTATTCGTTATCCCGGACATAGAGATATAATGAAAATGTTGTTGCAGGATTTACGGCTGATTGAACGCCGCACGTTGCTCAAAAACATTTTTGAGGCATCATTGCCACTGACTTATCAAGATGTGGTGCTCATTTTTATCAATGTCAGCGGGATGAAAGGCGGGCAGCTGATTCAAGAAACCTATGTCAATAAAATTTATAGCGAAGAAGTGCATGGCACTATGCGCGGGGCAATTCAAATCACCACCGCATCCAGTCTATGTGCCGTTGTGGATTTACTTGCCGCGGGAAAAATCCCTCAACAGGGTTTGGTGCTTCAAGAGGACATTAATTACGATGATTTTATCGGAAATCGTTTTGGGCAGTACTATGCAAAAGGCGAAGCCAGGTAGCGAGCAATGTCACATGAAAAATTAATATCACAAATGACCACTGCGTTGCAATTCAATGCAGAAGTATTGAGTGGGGGCAACTTATCGGTGCACACTCCGATTGATGGATCGATCATTGCACAGGTGCAAACCCATACACCCGATGAAATTGATGCAATGTTTGCTCGCGCCCAGCACGCTTTTTATCAATGGCGAGTTATTCCCGCTCCTCAACGCGGCGAATTGGTGCGTCTTTTTGGTGAAGAATTGCGTACACATAAAGAAGTGCTCGCACAGTTGGTCACCTTGGAATGCGGAAAGATTTATCAAGAAGGACTCGGCGAAGTGCAAGAAATGATTGATATTTGTGATTTTGCAGTGGGATTATCGCGGCAATTGTATGGGCTCACCATCGCTTCTGAACGCGCACATCATCGTATGGCAGAAACATGGCATCCACTCGGCACGGTCGGCATTATTTCGGCTTTCAATTTTCCGGTGGCGGTATGGGCGTGGAATGCGGCAATTGCTTTAGTCTGTGGCGATAGCGTGCTGTGGAAACCATCGGAGAAAACGCCGCTCTGCGCACTTTTTTGCCAACATTTATTGAAGCGTGTAGCGGGTACGATGCACAATGCGCCCGATGATTTATCGCAAGTGATCATTGGCGATCGGGTAGCTGGGGAGCAGTTAGTAGGCGATCAGCGCATTCCGCTCATCAGTGCGACAGGGAGCACGGCAATGGGGCGCAAGATTGCGCCGACTGTTGCCGCCCGCTTTGGACGGTCTATTTTGGAACTCGGGGGAAATAACGCAATTATTGTCCGCCAATCGGCAGATTTAGCGATGGCGGTGCGCGCCATTTTATTCGGAGCGGTGGGCACCGCAGGGCAGCGATGCACGACCACTCGCCGCTTGTTGGTGCAAGACAGCGTGTACGATTCACTGGTGAGCACTCTCAAAAAATCCTATCAAAATATTATAGTGGGTGACCCGATGGATAAAAAAACGCATATCGGCCCTTTAATTGATGAAGATGCTTATCAGCGCATGCACAATGCACTCAAAGATTGTAAAGCACCGTTTATCGGCGGTGAGCGTATCCAACAAGACACATACCCCAACGCCTATTATGTCACCCCCACCATAGTGGAAATGCCACAAGGCTCTCCTATGGGGTGCGAAGAGATATTTGCGCCCATTTTATTTATTTACCGCCACCACAGTTTAGATGAGGCTATCGCCCAACAGAATAGTGTCCCGCAAGGGTTGTCTTCAGCCATTTTTACGGGTGATGTGCGTGAAGCTGAAACATTTCTTTCCGTAGTGGGGAGTGATTGCGGAATCGCCAATGTAAATATTGGGACAAGCGGTGCCGAAATTGGCGGGGCATTTGGCGGAGAAAAAGCAACCGGTGGGGGCAGGGAATCGGGTTCTGACTCATGGAAAATGTATATGCGCCGTCAAACAGCCACAATCAATTATTCCTCTGAATTGCCCCTTGCGCAAGGTATTCAATTTAATTTATCATAGAAAATTAAACAATATCCATGCTATCCGCCAGAGATTTTGAGCGCCGACTCCATCAATTACAAGAACATTTTAACGCCACGCCACCTGAATTAGAGGTGACCGTGCGGGATCCCGCATATGGCGTGGAGGGATATGTGGTGGTGTGGAATACGGCTATTTCGCGCTCAGGTCCTTTGCCTAATTGTGCAAAAGGGGGAACCCGCCTGCGTGATGGTTTATCTTTACAAGAAGTTAAAATGTTAGCCTGCACTATGGCATTAAAAAATGCCGCCGCCGCACTGCCCATAGGTGGCGCTAAATCAGGGATGAATGCTGAACCGCGCGCAGAGTTATTTGAAAAAAAATATCGCCGCTTTGTTGAAATGTGCAAACCATTTCTTTATGAGAATGACGGCATTTTTGGCGGTTTTGGTTTTGACATGGGCGGCGCACCAGAACAAGCAATTTGGGCATGCGATACGCTTGGTTCTTATCGTTCTTTTACCGGCAAACCGGTAACTATGGGCGGCACGGATTACGACCGAGAAGGCATTGCCGGTTTAGGAGTTGCTGAAGCGGCAGCGCGTTTAGTTGAGCTGCACAATGAAAAAGTACCCTCCTTGCGCTTTGCGGTGCACGGCGTAGGGGCAATGGGTGCTGCAGTATTGCGCTATTTTGCGGCGAAAAAAGCCCACCTTTGTGCCATAGGCGATCCAAAATATGGCGGCAGCTGGCGATTTACCCAAGAAATATCAAAGGAGTTGGTTACCGCCTTGGGAATGCAGAAAGTCGGTGAAGCGAGAGAGTTACTCGGTCAGGAGGGTCAATTCGTCGGGAGCAACCCTAACCAAGTATTATCCGAGCCATGTGATGTGCTTTTTCCTTGTGCCCAACACAAAGCAATTACTGCCGAAAATGCACCGCAGGTGCACGCGCGCTATTTAGTAGAGGGCGCTAATAATCCGTGCGCTGCCGAGAGCATACCCATTTTGCATGATAAAAAAATTAATGTTGTGCCTGATTTTATCGCCAATGCCGGCGGCATTATCGCCGCCACAGTGGAATTGATTGCCCACTACATTCCCCAAAACACAACCGATCTCATCTTGCGTGCCAAAAATATGACGCGCACACGTATCCACAACAATATGGATCGCCTACTAGCCGATGCCCAACGTTTCAATGTCTCGCTGCGCAAAGCAGCATTGTCGCTTGCGCTAAGACGGATAGCGGGTGAAGAACCACTCAGCGAAGAAGAACGACAACTATAAAGCGGGCATTGGTCAATTTTGCCGAGAATAGCGCAGGATAAAATAAGTAAAGAACTAGAAAAAGCAGCATTGCACCGCACAATATGGAAGCTTGCCAAAAATTGCACGACAATTTTTAAGGAGCGATAGTCAGTGCGTGTTTTATATTTGCTATAATACAAGATTGGATTTGTAATAAAGAGCTTACGCCTCATTGATTAGCACACAGATGGATAAATTTTCTTTTCAACAATTATCGGCATTAGAATGGGGCGAGAAGCATCCGCAAGATATTCTTCGCGCCGCAATGGAAGAATACGGGGAGCATATCGCCATCTCATTCAGCGGTGCTGAAGATGTCGTTGTGGTGGATATGGCGATAAAAATTAACCCGCAAGTTAAAGTATTTTCTTTGGATACGGGGCGACTCCACGCACAAACTTTGCAATTTATTGACAAGGTGCGCAGTCATTACAATATGCGCATTGATGTTATGTATCCCGATCACGACATGGTTGAACATCTGGTGGCGGAAAAAGGTTTATTTAGTTTTTATACCGATGGGCATGGCGAGTGTTGTCATGTGCGCAAAGTGCAACCACTCGAACGCAAATTGAGCACTGTGGATGCGTGGGTCACGGGGCAGCGCCGCGATCAAAGTCCGACACGCACCGATGTCCCAGTCGTGCAATTGGATCCCCGTTTCAAAGGTCGCGGTGAACAGTTGGTCAAGTTTAATCCATTAGCTAATTGGACATCGCAACAAGTGTGGGAATATATTCGAGCTTTTGATGTTCCTTATAACGAATTACACAGTCAGGGTTTTATCAGCATAGGTTGTGCGCCCTGTACGCGGCAAGTGCATCCGGGGCAACACGAACGTGAAGGACGTTGGTGGTGGGAAGAAGCAACTATGAAGGAATGTGGATTGCACCTTGCCGACAGCAGCAAATAACGCACTCATACAATACTCTACTTGTTGATCGCTTCTTAGAAAGCAATTTTCTACGACTATGGACCTCATTGCGCTTTATATTTTAGGCGGTGCCTTAATCGGTTTTGCCATTGGTATGACTGGTGTCGGCGGTGGATCGCTGATGACTCCTTTTTTGTTATTTTCTGGAATACCTTTACCGATCGCCATCGGCACTGATTTAATTTATGCGGCAATCACAAAAGCGGGGAGCGTTATCATGCATTATCGCTTGGGCACTATTCGCTGGCGTTTCGTATTCTACCTATTAGCTGGCAGCTTACCTATGGCGCTGGCGACCATTATTGTATTGCGCGTTTTCTTTGGCGATGCACAACATTATCAAAATGTGATGCAGGTTTCTTTGGGAGGGGCGCTCATCGGCACAGCGTTACTGCTGTTAGTGCGCGGGGCGATCCGTGAACGATTGCGAGCGTTTCACAATCGGTTCTATATTGCGATCACGCGGAACGCCGCACCTGTTTTAATAATCAGCGGTATGGTGCTAGGCGTGATGGTGACTTTATCGTCAGTCGGTGCCGGAGTAATTGGCACCGCTATTTTGATGATATTGTGTCGTAAATTGCTCCCCATTCAAGTCATCGGGACTGAATTAGCGCATGCGGTTCCACTAACATTATGTGCGGGATTAGGACACGGCATTTTATTGGCAAATATAGATTGGTTATTGCTCGTCACGCTACTCGTGGGATCAATCCCCGCTGTTTTTTTAGGCACCCATTTTAGCCATGCCTTGCCAGAAAAATTATTACAGTGGATATTAATATTTATTTTATTTTCTATTGGTTGTTATTTAATTATTACTTTATAAAAAACGCACTATTTTGAAGTCATTCCCGCAATGTTCAAATCGGGATCCTCTAATGTCCCAGCGAGATTGTACCTGATTGTAGAAAATCGCTTTAAGAAATCCCCTACTTTGGGAATTTTTGCGATGAAGTATAACTGCACGGCAATAGGGATTTGCTGCAATAATAGCGCATACCATGGTAAATTTCTCCATATAGGCACCTCTTTGACTAACCATCCATCAATGTGATTGTTGGCGAGGTTAAGCTTTACTAACATGCGCATTGCACCAGAAGCACTCCGCAGCTGGACGGGGTCAACCATTGACATATAGCCATTCTTAAATACTAACTTGCTTTTCAGTGAAGCAACCTGAATAGTATTGGTTGTGAAGCGCAATATCTCGGGATCGCCTTTCAATGTTCGGCTCACGTTGTCTCTAATATTAATCGAGCGGAAAAAATGGAATATCTTTTGTAAACTGGGCGGCGGGTTCAAAATTTCCAATTCACTGATCTCCAAGTGGGCTTCTCCTGTTGATTGTGCTAACTCAAATTGTAATGGATTGCCCTGCCAACTCAAATCAAACGATAAGCGCCCACTGGCTGAGACAACAAATGGTTTAAAGCCGGTTAATTGCAATAATTCCCGCACATCGCCAAAAAGCACATCGCTTTTGATTGCCGTATACTGAGTGTTGGAAGTGTTATACCACGATAAATGAGTCCCTTTGCCTATACCGCCTAAATGGGCGTGCATATAATCCGCTTGGAGATGATGGAATCCTATCCCATTGGGATAGGTGCGTATGCTAAATGACAGGTTTTTATAATCGTTTAATCCCACTTTTAATTGGTCAACGGAAACATCCATATCCATCCATTTGTTGGGATCTAAAATAACGCTTTTTTTCGGGGTAGCATTTTGTTTCGCTTGCATAAGAGGCAAGTATAGTTTTTTGATGCGCAATCGGCGGGGGGAATCTTTCTGTATGCGCAGAGATGCTGTTAAACGCGGATGCGACACGGATGCCAACCACGAATTGCCTTTACCGGTGATGACGGCGGACATATTATTGATGGACTGCTTTAATGATGGAAGAAATGCGTCAATTTGATGCACGTGTATCTTAGTGGTCGGGGGAGGATTGGATGCTGTGACTCCTTTACGCGCAAAACGAATAGTCCCACGAATGGGTCCCGATAGTTCCCACAGAGGCGATGTCGATTTGAGGTGTTGCGTCGTAAATTGGAGATAATAATTATCCAGCATCACCTGTGATTGATCGGCGAAAGCAATAGGTGCTTTCGGCAAATAGCGTATCTGACCATCCTTTAATTTGATAAAAAGTTGGGTATTAAAACGCGCGTGGCGGTCTAATGGAGTTGCAAGATGTGCCGCGTGATCGGGATACCATTCATCACGAAAGATAACACCGCCTTGCGTCACATGACCTGCAAGAATATTATCGTTGAGCCATTTTTGCACAATCGGGGGTAGCACATACGGCATATAAGTACTTTTCGCTTTGAGACCATCGATATTTGAAAACCCCACCATTAACTCAAAGGAGGATTTTTCTTGTCGTTTTTTACCGATCACCACATTGAGGCGAAAATTACCGATACCGTGAGCATCATCTTTTTGCTTGGAACGCAGTCTTTCACCGCGCACAATAACCCGTTGATTGGGATAAATTTTCCAATGCACCCGTCCGGATATGTGATCGTAAAAATCCAATGAATGGTGGTAGATGAGCGGGAAAACCAAATGACCATCGGGCGTATCGTATTCCACTACACCGCTGTAGGCGGTTGCACGAATATAGCCATAGATGTTTTTCACTCCCGGTGCGCCGCGCCACGGCTGGGCTTCGACACCATCCAACCGTCCTGTGAGTACCAATTGCAGTGGTTTATCTGGTGGGAGAGTGATATTGATGTGCTTGAGATTCCCTTGCGGCGATAGTTTTTTTATTGCCGCAAATGCATCTTGTGGAATAATTTTCGGATAGGCAAGCGCCGCTTTGGTTAATGAAGTAATATTGAAGTGGGAGGCATAAATTCCCAATTGGTGCGGGCGAAAATTGAAGCGCATTGCCGAGATATGTATGGGGTGAGGCGGCGCAGACTGATCCGACGGGGAGTGAGAAAATGCAACATCCCGTATGGTCATATCCCAGTCCTGCTCATTGCGCCATTGCATGGACAATTCGGCGGAAAGATCATCTATTACCGGCAACGTCGTCTTACCTATTTCCCATACGGGGAGTGAGAGTTGCTTAAGTTGAGCGCGTACATGATAGTCGCCATAAGGGGTGCGCTGTCCGTGGGCAATGATGGTACCTCGTTTGTGGCGCTCTTCTATTTCGGCAAACAATTGAATGTTTTCATCATTGCGCAGACATGCGCGCATATGTGGCAAGCGTATCAATACAGATTTCCCCGATGCCAATTGCAATGATCCCGTTGTATTGTGAAGAATGATGCAATCAATCAGCCGCCATAAACGCTTTTGATTGCCTTTTGTGGTCTCTGTCTGCACGGGGGGGAATGAGGCAACTTTCACTTGTCCGCTTTCATCAGCGATTGCATTGAAATGCACTCCCGATAGTTCAACGCGCAACGAATTATCATTCAATTGTACTGGCCAATAACGCCAACTGATACGGGCTTTATTGACCGTCACTCCGCCTATATTTCCCCCGTTCATATTCAGATAAACAAATGGAAACCCCCATTCAATGTGCATGGACTCCGCACTCAATGGAAATGGAATGTTGTCCTGCAAGCGTTGGATTATGTCGGGGGAATAAAATGAAAAAAATTTAATTGCGCCATGGGTGAGGAGTGGCGTCAATAAAACCATAGATAAAAAGAGGGTTGTTATGATGGCGAATATGCGAAAGATGCGTGAGATCAATTGTTATATATACTTTTTAGTTATTAAATTGAGCACATAAAAAATAATCGGTGCAGCGAGTGCGCTGGTGAAAGCGGGTAAGAAAAACCACATATCAAATGGTTGATTTTTCAAAACATTGATTCCGTGATAGACCAGTTCATTGAGGAAGATGAAAATGAAAACAATGATACTGTGTTGCCAAAAACGCATTTGATGAAAAGGCATAACATGTTGTGCGCGTGTGCGCAGGAGGAGAAAATAAGCGATCAAAACAAATGTGAGTGAATGTTGCCCTAAAAGTGCTCCTTCAATAACATCCAAAGAAAGACCGGCAAGCCACACAATGCCGAGGTCAAAGTGATTCGGAAAACGAAAAGAACAATAAATGATAAGCAATAAAACCCATTCAATGCGAAAAATAAGCCATACTGGCAATATCATCACACTCAGGGTAATCGCCACTACAAAAGCGGTGATAATAAAAAAGGCTGGATTTCCATCCGTAGAGGCTGCATTGCCTATCCTCATGGCTGTTCACTATGTTCGTGGTTGTAATCGGGATGGATGATCAACAACGCATAGTGGGTTTGTATTTGCGCACTAGTATCGGCACTAATTGAGATAAAAGTATCGCTATCTTTGTGGTGGTGTATTTCGCTAACTTCGCCGACACGATACCCAGCGGGAAAACGATGCCCTAATCCAGAAGTGACTAATTCATCGCCAGTGCGAATATCACTGGTGGCTTTAATATGTTGAGCGATCAATTTGCGTTCATCGCCAGTACCATCTAAAGTGAGATGCACGCCGCTGCGTTTCACCATTACAGGAATAGAGTGTTGGGGATCGGTAATCAAAATGACTTCACTTGTCGTTTTGTTGGTCTCGGCAATTTGTCCAATCACACCTTCAGCAATAATAATGACCTGCCCGCGATACACTCCATGCGTCTTGCCTTTATCAATAGTAATACACCGCGTCATTTGCTTGCGGCATTTTCCCAAAATGGAGACCAATCGCAGATCATTATTTATATGGACATTTGCGTTGAGCATGGTGCGCAATTGTTTATTCTCAGTGTCAAGTGCCTCTAATTGTCGGATGCGCCCTTTTAAGAGGGTCATTTGCTCTTGGAGTTGGAGATTTTGGTGAATCAGCTGATCTTTGTTTTGCAATTTGGCGTAATTGGTGGTATAGATGTTTTGCGCATCATAGGACATTTTGTGGATGATCTCAATGCCTGAAGTCATGGCGGTACGCACTTCCCCTAACCATCCCTGTCGCTGATCGTTATATATCAGCAGGACAGACAAGATGGTCAGGATGATAAGTTTAGAATTAGAGTGTGAACGTGGAAGAAACAAGTTCTGTGTAATAAATTAAAAATTTACTCTTCCCACAACAACACATTTAACTTATGATTGTCCATCATTTCCATTGCGAGACCGCCGCCACGGGCAACGCACGTCATGGGGTCTTCGGCAATCACCGCTGGCAAAATAGTTTCTTCGCTAAATAAACGATCAATATCGCGCAGTAAAGCACCGCCACCAGTCAACACAATACCGTTCTCAGCAATATCCGACACCAATTCAGGTGGTGATTGTTCAATTGCTTTTTTGACCGCCACCACCAGCATGGATAAGGGTTCTTGCAATGCGGCCAATACATTATCGGTATTCACGGTGAAATGATGGGGAACGCCTTCGGCGACATTGCGCCCGCGCACATCTATCTCATGCAATTCATTGCTCGGTGACGCGCAACCTATGGCGTGTTTAATTTTTTCCGCCGTTGCTTCACCTATGACATTACCAAATTCACGCCGCACATAAGCCGTAATCGCTTCATTAAAGCGATCGCCGCCGACCCGAATTGAATCGGCATACACTATACCATTGAGCGAAATAACCGCTATTTCTGTCGTTCCACCGCCTATATCCACTATCATGGATCCCTGAGCTTCGGTGATATTTAATCCAGCACCGATAGCTGCCGCTACAGGCTCTTCAATCAAATAGACTTCACGCGCTCCAGCACTCAGTGCCGACTCACGGATCGCCCGCCGTTCCACCTGCGTGGATTTGCAAGGGACACAGATCAATACGCGGGGACTCGGACGGATAAAGCTGTTCGGATGAACTTTAGAAATAAAGTGTTGCAACATTTTTTCGGTCACATGAAAATCAGCAATCACTCCGTCTTTTAATGGGCGTATAGCGGTCACATTTCCCGGAGTCCGACCTAACATGCGCTTAGCATCCGTACCAACAGCTTCAATTACTTTTTGTCCGCGATACTCGCGAATGGCAACAACAGAAGGTTCGTCTAAAACTAACCCCTGATCGCGAATGTAAATTAGTGTGTTTGCTGTTCCCAAATCAATGGATAAATCTATAGAGAATAGGCCGCGTATAAATTTCATTTATTGCATCCGGTTATATGAATTTTTTCAGTTAGTGGCGATGGCGTTTATTATTGCTGTAAATTATTATTTTATAATAAAAAATCATATAATTTTTCTTTTATTGGGCAGATGGCTATTATGGGTCAGTGAAAGCCCTTTATTAAATATGCCCTGTTACTCTGACCCGCTTATGTCCGCTATGGATTGGGGCAGTGCTTTGTTTGTGCAACGCAATGCGGTAATCAATTTCGTTTTTCAGAGCAATGAGTAACCCCGCACAAATAAAAGCGCCGGGTGGCAAAATAATGGCAAGCGTCACAATATCGGTCGGGAGAATACGGAGGTGCCAGTCATTAACAACCTCGCCAAAAATAAGAGACATTTGGGCAAACAAGGTTCCGCTACCAAACATCTCGCGCATCGCTCCCAACAAAACTAACACCCACAAAAAACCAGCCCCCATTACTAAACCATCCCAGAAAGACGGGATGACACTATTACGGCTAGCAAAGCTATCTGCCCGCCCTAAAATAGCACAATTGGTGACGATAATCGGGATGAAAATACCCAAAATTTGATAGAGTTCGTAAGTGTAAGCACGCATTAAAAGCTCGACACAGGTCGTCAAAGAAGCGATCACAATAATATATGCCGGCAAGCGAATCGTAGTGGGGATTTGATGGCGCAGGAGCGAAATAATGGTATTGGAACAAACTAACACCACAATAGTTGCCAATCCCAAACCCAAAGCATTGACTACAGAATTACTCACCCCTAATAACGGGCATAATCCCAGTAGCTGCACCAGCGCTGGATTATTCTTCCACAATCCATTGTGTGTCAATTCACGGTAACTAATCGGTGGGGGATTCATCAAAGAGGTGTACTCTATTTTCTGCAACATATTGTAACGTATTCCGCACCGCCTTAACGATGGCGCGAGGAGTAATAGTGGCACCAGTGAGCCCATCAAATTCGCCACCGTCCTTGCGCACCCGCCATTGTGGGGGGAGCGGGTCCGTGAGTGAGCGTCCGTTAAAAACGAGGATCCAATCCGATTTAGTCAATTCTATCTTATCGCCTAAACCGGGAGTTTCCTTGTGGCTGGTGACGCGTACCCCAGCAATATTGCCTATTTTGTTCACCCCCACTAACAATTGGATGGGTCCCGTGTAGCCATCGGGGGCGGCGAGCGACAGAATGACTGCCACAGGTTTTCCCTGTGCAAGGGCGGTAAATACAGACGCTGCGGATGTCTCGCCCAATAAACCGTGTGGGGCAATTTGGCGTTGGCTGGCGAGTAAATTATTGTCATAGCCCGTAGGAAGTATTTCACGCAACGCTTTACTGCGGGCGATCTCTTCCTGTTCGATAATAGTGGTGCGCGTATACATAAAAGTCATGACTGTTGCGGCAGTCGATAAGGCGACGACAAAACCTAAAAGAACGCTATTTTTTCCAATGGAGTGCAGTAGAGACGGCATCGTTAATGCCCGTAGACTCGCGACTGGGTGTAGCGATCGATCAAGGGTGCGGCAAAATTCATCAACAATACAGCAAATGCAATTGCTTCAGGGTAAGTACCCCAAGCGCGAATAATGAATACAGCGAGTCCGATCGCTGTCCCATAAATGAGTCGTCCTAACGGATGAGTTGCTGAAGTCACCGGTTCGGTAATGATAAAAAACGCCCCTAACATAGTGGCGCCGTTAAACCAGTGAAAAAGAGGCGAACCCTGGCTCGTTGCACTTCCATTATCGTAGAAGAATGCACTAGCAAGCCCTAATGTGACCAACATGCTCACCGGAGCGTGCCAAGTAAATATCTTGCGCGCGAGCATATAAATGCCGCCAAGCAAAAAAGCAATGTTAATCCACGCAAATCCATCGTGAGGACCAAATGGGAGTATTTCTCCATTCCATAATTCAGCCATAGACAAGGTGGTATTTTGCTGTAAGAATTCTAGCGGAGTGGCAGCGGTGACCCCATCAACGTTCCCTAATTCAGGCCATTGGGTCATGGGAAGCGGAAAAGAAATCAACAGAAAAACATAACCTGCCATAGCTGGATTAAAAGGGTTGTATCCTAATCCGCCATACAAATGTTTAGCAATAATAATGGCAAATGCGGATCCACTCACCGCGATCCACCAGGGTGCACTTCCGGGGAGTGCAACGCCTAATAACAAGGCGGTCACCAAAGCACTGTAGTCGCTTAAATAAAATAAAACTGAACGGCGGCGTAAAAGAAATACTATGGCTTCAAGGGTAAGCGCGGTTAGAGAAGCGATGATAATATTCGCAAAAACGCCCCACCCCGCCCAATATATGGTCATAGCGGTGCCAGGAATAGCAGCCAATACTACTTGGCGCATAATCCAACCCGTATTGTGTTGTGATTCGAGAAAAGGAGAGCTTGTGCGGGGGAGCATTTATGGATTAATCACAAACTTCATCTTGCGCGTTGCGTTCGGCAGATGTTTTTTTTGTTTGCGTGCGCTGTATGGCTTGCGTCAATAAATCTTGATCGGTGCTACTGATTTCTTTCATCCGACTCCGTCGGCGTTCTTGACGTTCTTTATCCCGCTGTTCGGTAAGTAGTTGAATGCGTTGTTGGTGAAATTCAAATCGGCGGCGGGATTGCTCGGCTTTGCGTGCATTGTTTTTTTTGCGCTTTATTCCCGCTTTAGCGGCGCGGTAATACTGCACCAATGGTATTTTGCTCGGGCAGACATAGGCACAGGCACCGCACTCAATGCAATCAAATAGAGAATGCCTCTCCAACTCTTCATCGTTTTGACTTTGTGCATACCAAAATAACTGTTGCGGGGACAGATGCACCGGACAGACTTCGGCACATATGCCGCAGCGAATGCACGGTTGGGGTGGTGGAGGTGCCGGCATTTCAGCTTTATCGGCGGCAATAATACAATTGGTCGTTTTGAGAATAGGCACTCGGTCATTATGTAAGGTAAATCCCATCATTGCTCCGCCAGAAATTAAACGCGTGATGCGTTTGCGGTCACATTGTGCAACGGTCAGCACATAATCAACTGGAGTGCCGTAGTGCACATCGTAATTCCCTGCTTGCGCGACAGTGCCGCCAGCAATAGTAACAATCCGTTCGGTGAGCGGTTCTCCTAGTTGGACCGCCCGATGAATAGCCGCTAAAGTGGCGACGCTGTGGCAGAGTACGCCACAATCAATCGGCAATTTTCCAGAAACAACTTCCCTCTTGGTCAAACTATATATGATTTGCCGCTCGCTTCCCGCAGGATATTGGGTCGGGAGGATCACAATTTCTACATTGATATCATTCGCCGCATGCATTGCGGAAATGGCTTGCGGTTTATTGTCCTCTATACCCACAATGATTTTTTGAGGGCGCAAGATACGCGCAACGATAGCGATACCTGCCATGATTTGTTGTGCACGTTCACGCATCAATGCTTCATCTGCAGTGATGTATGGTTCGCATTCAGCACCATTGATAATAAAATAATCCAACTCTCTGCGCGGCAACATTTTTAAGGGAGTCGGAAAACCAGCCCCGCCCATCCCGACAATACCTGCCTGTCGTATATGTTCTATGACCCGTTGGGGGTCGTCTTGCTGGCTGTCGGTCAATGGAGTGGGATCTATTGCACTATCTTCTCCATCGCATTCCAAAACAATGCAGGGTGTGCTGTGACCCGAAGGGTGGGCAATGGCATGTTCGACAATGTCAATGACTGTCCCCGAAGTCGGCGAACATAATGGTAGCCCTATCTTTGTATTGGGGGTGGCTAAATATTCCCATTTCAAAACTTTTTGCCCGATTGTGACTTGCGAGGCGGTAGATGTCATATCGTATTGATTGAGCGGTAATATCAGTCGTGGCGGCAATCCCGCTGGACGAATAGGAGTCAAACGAGTTTCATCTTTGTGTAAAGGTGGATGAATGCCAGGGGTGACCATGATGGGCACTCCATTAATGCGGCGTTGGCTTCCCCAAATCATGAGGTGGTCGCCGATTGTCCTATATCGGTAGCAATAATATGCCCAGGCAATTGCGGTGTTTTCCACTGCCACGCAGTTAATTCATTGTAGGCGGGGCGCATTTCAATACAATCCACTGGGCATGGATCAACGCACAAATCACAGCCAGTGCATTCTTCGCTAATGACCGTGTGCATCAATTTTGCTGCCCCGAGGATTGCATCTACTGGACAGGCTTGAATGCATTTCGTACAACCAATACATTCATCTTCACGAATATATGCCACCATCAAAGGTTTTTCTTCGCCATGCTCTGCGTCTAACGTCTCAACATCTTTATCCAACAAAGCAGCAAGTGCGCGAATGCCTGCTTCGCCTCCTGGTGGACATTTATTAATGGCTTCATCATTGTTTGCAAGTGCTTCGGCGTATGGACGACATCCAGGATAACCACATTGCCCACATTGTGTTTGCGGTAAGATAGCGTTAATTTGCTCGACTAACGGATTTTTTTTTACTCTGAAAGCGACCACTGCGTAGCCAAGTAAAGCACCAAAAAAAATCCCCAATCCTGCCGTCGAGACCACAACCATAATGATAGGGCTGATACCAAATTGAATGACAATCATCGCGTGAGCCCAGCAAAACCCATGAAAGCAAGTGCTGCTAACCCAGCAGTGATCATACTAATTGACGCACCTTTGAATGGCCGCGGCACATCGGCAGCAATAATGCGCTCTCTCAGGGCAGTAAAGAGGATGAGCACCACCGCAAACCCTAATGCCGCACCCATACCATAGAGGGTCGCTTCAACGAAAGTCTGTTGCTTATTGAGGCTAATGAGCGCCACTCCCAAAACGGCACAATTGGTCGTAATCAGTGGTAAAAAAATCCCCAATACTTTGTATAGTAACGGGTTGACTTTACGCACATATATTTCGGTAAACTGCACCACGCCAGCGATGATCAGAATGAAAATAATAATGCGCAAATAAGGGACACCTAAAGGCACTAATAAATAGTAGTACGCTAAATGACTGCATATTGAGGCAAGGGTGAGCACAAAAAAAGTTGCCGCTGCCATTCCAATTGCTGATTCCAATTTCGTGGACACGCCCATAAAAGGGCATAGTCCTAAAAATTGCACCAAAACAAAATTATTGATGAGCACAGCGCTAATGAGGAGTATAAAATAATCACTTAACATGTTAATTGTATTGCCTCGTTTATAGATAAGTCTGTGAATGAGGCTGGGTATCTGTTACAATAATCTGTGAGAATTATGGGTCTATTGAACCAATTTTACCACACAATATTATCTAATCGCATAGTAGAAGGGGGAAGAAAGAAATGAAACAGCACATTATACCTATAATCGTCTGTGGAGTCGCACTCTTTATTTGGGGGTTTATTTCTTGGGTTGTCCTGCCGTGGCACAATGTGACAATTCATCAATTGACTGATGAAGATCAAGTTGCACAAATATTGGCACAAAATGCACCTAATGATGGTGTGTATTATTTGCCGCGAGAAATGGATAACGAATCGACTTCCCATCGGTTTGCCGCTTTTATCAATGTGGTTCACCAACACACCTCTAATCTAAATCTCAATTTAACTATTGATCTGATTATGCGCTGTGTAGTGGCTGGCGTACTCTGGTTGATGCTCTGTTGCACTTCGCATTTAAGCTATTTTCGGGCGGTATGTTTAGTGACGGCAGTGAGCGGTTTCAGTGCATTAAGCGTTCATATCGCACGGTGGAATTGGTTTAGTTTTTCCGCTGACTTTATTATCATTGAAATATTGGATGTTTTGGTGACTAGTCTTATTGCCGGTCTCATTTTGGCTTATTTTTATCAACGCAAAAACCAAATGAGTTTTTCTGCCTAAACAAGCTGCCTCCCGTTAAGCTGAACATTCCATTTTTGTGGCGCTGTTGAGTGTAACGGTAAAAAAACAACATGGTGCCGAAGCCATGTTGTTGATGACAGCTTTATTTTGGGGCTGGACTTTTCCAGTGATGAAAGAGGCATTGCTCCTCATGCCGGTGTTCTCTTTGCTCGCAGTGCGTTTTGCGGTATCGACCCTATTGATATTACCGTTTTCCGGTATACCGAATAAATATGCGTGGCGCAAAGGCAGTGGCATAGGAGTACTCTTATTTGGCGTTTACGCATTGCAAACATGGGGGTTGGTATATACTTCATCGGCACATTCGGCTTTTATCACCGGTTTATATTTAGTATGGGTAGCAGTATGGAGTGAGCGGGCGTGGCAGTCTTGGTTGAGTGTAGCGATTGCTTTAATCGGTCTGTGGGTATTAGTGAAACCCGGACAACTTGCGATTAATATTGGCGATGTGCTGACTGTGGGGTGTTCCATATTTGCTGCTTGGCATTTAATTATGCTGGCGAAATTGCCACAGGAAGCATCCAGTAGCCAAATCGCTGCGGTGCAAATGATTGTCGTTACGGTCTTCGCCGCTCTACTGGCGCTGAGTTTAGGTGAGAACAACTGGCAGTGGAATTGGCAACTGGTCTTTGCTATCTTGCTACTCTCTGTTGGCGCCACCTTTTTTGCTTTTTGGGTGCAAACTCATTTCCAGCGGCGCACGACTGCTATGCGCGCTGGGTTGATTTTAGCAATGGAAACCGTCTTTGCCTTAATTTTTGCGATATTATTTTACGGAGAGCAGGCAACCAGTAATGTCTTTATCGGGTGTGCACTCATTTTGACCGCAATGATTTTTGCCATTATTTATGTCCCAGGGCCAAGTCATTTACAATCACCTCCATGAACCAGACGACTATCACTGAAAAAAGCCCGCTCACTCTATACGGCACACAGTTCAAAAGCCGTTTAATCATGGGCACGGCACAATACCCTTCCCCCGAAGTCATGTGTGACGCAATTCGCACCGCACGGGTGGAAATGGTCACCATCGCTTTGCGCCGTCAATCCCCTCATAAAAGTGGCGGGAAGGATATATGGGATTACATTCAAAAAACGGGGTGTCGCCTACTTCCCAACACCGCTGGTTGTCATACCGTTGATGAAGCGGTCACTTTGGCAAAAATGGCACGCGATCTTTTTGAGACCAATTGGATTAAATTGGAAGTCATCGGCGATGATTACAATCTGCAACCTGACCCTTTTGGGTTGCTGCGTGCAACCGAGCAATTAGTGACCGCGGGATTTAATGTTTTACCTTACTGCACCGATGATTTAGTACTCTGTCAGCGTTTAGTCGATTTAGGTTGTCAAGTGTTGATGCCATGGGGCGCCCCCATTGGCACAGCACGCGGGCTGCTGAATCCTTACGCCTTAAAAAGTATCCGCCATCGCTTACCACAAATTGCGCTCATTGTTGATGCCGGATTAGGGTTGCCTTCGCATGCCACTCACGCAATGGAATTGGGGTGCGATGCGGTACTACTGAATACCGCTATTGCGGGCGCCGTAGATCCAATAACAATGGCGGATGCATTTGCCTCTGCCGTTATTGCGGGGCGCAATGCTTATTTAGCAGGAGCTGTCCCGCCAAGGCAGACTGCAATCGCCAGCACGCCTGTGTTGGATACGCCTTTTTGGCATCAAGATAAATAGTGTCTTTTCCTCTTGTTTGGACAATTGCCGCCTCTGACAGTAGCGGTGGTGCGGGCATACAAGCGGATCTGGCTACTTTTTACCATCACGGGGTACTCGGTGCCAGTATCATTACCGCAGTCACCGCACAAAGCGCCCAGCACTTGGCGACACTGAAGGCGATGCCGGCGAAAATGGTTGCAGAACAACTGCGCGTCGTAGCGACCGATCGCCCTTGTCACGCCATCAAAATTGGCGTTGTGGCAACGGCAGCAAATGTTTCTGTTATTGCACAGTTTCTCTGTACCTATAGCGGCTTTGTCGTCTGGGACCCAGTATTGGCAACCGGAGAAGAAGGAGTATCATTGCTTGCTGACGATGCACTGGTGCGGCTGAAAGAATTATTTCCCCATTTAGATTTAATCACACCCAACCGCATGGAAGCAGAAAAACTACTCGCCCAACCGCTGAATACGGCACATGCAATAGAAAATGCCGCCAATAAATTTTTACAATGGGGAGCAAAAGCGATCTTGCTGAAAGGAGGCCATAGTGATGTTCTAACGGGCTATAAATGTGATTTTTACTGCGATCACCACACAGCAGTATGGTTGGTGAGCGGGGAAGTCGATTCCCTGTCGGTGCATGGCACAGGATGTGTATTATCGGCAGCAATTGCCGCTGCAGTTGCGCAGGGACAATCTGTTTTGGATGCAGTGGTTATCGGAAAAAGGTATGTGCGGCAAGGGATGCGCCTTGCTGCAAAACAATCATCCCGCTATTTTGTTCATGATGCCACATCTATGCTACACGAAGATATGCCGCTCACAATGACGGCATTGAAAAAACCTTTTTCTATACAATTGCCTCGTTGCGATACGTCCACATTGGGGCTCTATCCGGTGGTTCATTCTGCCGATTGGATAGAAAGGTTGTTACCTTTAGGCGTGCGCACCATTCAATTACGCATTAAAGATCGCCCGCGGGCGTGGGTTGAAAAACAAATAGAACGAGCGGTTGCATTGGCGAAACATTATCGGGCGCGCCTATTCATCAATGACGAATGGAAGCTGGCTATTCGCTTCGGTGCGTATGGTGTGCATTTGGGGCAAGATGATTTATTGACTGCACATTGGGAAGATATCGCTCACGCGGGGTTGCGTGTCGGTATCAGCACGCATAGCTGGAGCGAAATATCGCGGGCGCTTACGGTGCACCCCAGTTACATTGCATTAGGAGCAATCTATCCGACAACCTCTAAAACGATGCCTTCACATCCCATCGGCACCAAACAGCTCACCACTTGGGTACAGTTATTGGGCGATACATATCCTTTAGTCGCCATAGGTGGTATCCATAGCGGGAATATTGTCGATGTGCTCCACAGCGGGGTCAAGGGTGTTGCAGTGATCAGTGCCATTACTCAAGCGCGCGCACCGGAAAATACCACCCAGGAATTAATGTGCTTGATTGATGAAGCGGTTACTTCCAGCCCGCTCGATCCATCGTTTTAATTGCTGCAGGTTGCAATTGACCTGCCACTTCTAAATGGGTGGTATCGGCACGAAAATTACCCCACGAATTAACGACGAGAGACTGAGGGGCTTGAGAATTAACAGGAAATTCCATATTGAGTTCGGCAAATAATTTTTGGGCGGGTGGTTCAGAAAGCCACTCCAATAATTTCTGGGCATTGTGCACATTTTTAGCATGACGCGTGATCCCTGCACCAGAAATATTGATGTGCACTCCCGATTGCCCTTGGGCTTGATCGGGCCAGAAAATAGCGAGGGGGAAATTATCGCCCGCGTAATCGCGTTGAATGCGTCCGTAATAGTAACTATTGACCAATGCCACATCACATCGTCCAGCCATCACCGCTTTAATGGCTTGGGTGTCATTGGCGAAAGGTGCTACGGCTAAATTATCTACCCACGCCGATAATAATTTGGCGGCTTGTTCTTCTCCGTGGCGGGCAATCATTGTCGCCACCAGTGATTGGTTATAGACCGAATTGCTCGTGCGCAGGCACAAGCGGTTGCGCCATTCGCTCTCGGCTAAATCGGCAAGGCGAAAATCCGCCGGAAAATTGACACGATTTTTGGCATAAACAAGGGCACGGGCGCGAGTGGATAATCCAAACCATTGTCCGTGCCGATCGCGCAAATGGGCAGGAATATTGTGCGCCAATACGGGTGATTTGAAAGGTAAAAAGAGCTGTTTTTGTGTCGCTAACCACAGCATACCGGCATCTACGGTCATGAATATATCTGCAGGAGTAGCGTGTTGTTCGTTTTCTAAACGCGTAATTAAAGGGCCGGCTTTGTCGGTAATCAATTCAACGCGAATGCCCGTGTGCTGTTGAAAAAGCTCAAATAAAGGCTGAATTAAATGTGCTTTACGTGAAGAATAAACAAATAGTTTTTGTTGATCTGGAGAGGAAGCAGTCTTGCGTTGTTCACATCCGTTCATCACACAGATGAGAATGGTGAAGCAAGAAAGTAAAAAAGGGTTACTTGTTTTAGTCATTATCGTAAGTGGCGAGTAATTGTCCCATTTTAATCGGACGGTCGGTCACGACAGCCCATTGCGTATCATATTGTAGCAATAAAATAATGGTGGAGCCAAAATGAAAACGTCCAATTTCATCGCCGGCGCAAAAACGTATATTCTTTTTGCGGTAATCGGTGATGTGTGCCTGTCTCGGTGTTTCTTTTGCCCATACTGTTTCTATGCCTCCGACAATGAGTGCGGCGACAAACACAAGAATATAGTCATATCCATTGCTATGAAAATAACAGACAAGCCGTTCATTGCGCGTAAAAATGTGGGGGATATTTTCTGTACTCTTCGGATTGACCGAGAATAGCCGGCCGGGAATATAGCGCGTTTGTAACAATTGCGCGTCAATGGGTAAATGCACGCGATGATAATCACGCGGGGATAGGTAGAGCGTGGCAAAAGTGCGATAAGGCTGTGGCGATGCTTCACTTAATAATTGGGTGAGCGTATAGTCATGCCCCTTTGCTTGTAATATGCTCCCCGACTGCACTCGCCCACATTGGCTGATAATGCCATCCGCTGGACTAATGATGGCGTTGCGCTGCTGTGCAATCGGGCGGGACTCGTAACGCAGTGCGCGGGTAAAAAAATCATTGAAGTGAATATATTGTGAGGGATCCGTTTTTTGCGCTTCGCTTAAATCTACTTTGTAGTAAGAGATATAAGCGCGGATGAGTGCGTTTTTCAGTGGACGCCAACGGCAGTGGGCAATTTTAGCCGCAAGGCGCGTAATAAAGTGTTGCGGGATGCACGATTGGATATATGAAAAAATAGAAGCTACACTTCTATGGGTGTATCATCAAGGCTTCCCCATTCAGCCCACCCGCCATCGTAAGCGCGGATACGATAACCGAGCCATTTTCCCACAAAGTAACTCAAGCCCGAGCGATGATGGGTATGGCAATAAGTAATGATATTTTTGTCTTTATCACAACCAAGCTCTTTGAGTTGTTTTATGAGGGTATCTTTATGGCGTAAGCGATAGTGATTTTTTTTATCCATGAGATATTTCCAATCACAGTGTACTGCCCCTGGTATATGTCCGGCACGACGGGCATTGAGTTGCTTGCCATCATATTCTTCGCGCGAGCGCGCATCCCAAATGACTTGTTTTTTATCGGAGAGCGACTGTATCACTTCGTGACAATCAATTATCGGCGAGCGATTGATTTGCACCGCATAATAGGACATCACCGGTTCGTTTATTCTCGTCTCTGTAGCGTGCCCACTCGCTTTCCAAGCATAAATACCTCCATTGAGCATTGAGCATGGCTGATTGAGCACATCCATTGTCCACACTAATCTGCCCGCCCAGCCACCGCCTTCGTCATCGTAAGCCACAATGTGATCTTGACGGCGTAATCCTAATTGCGAAAATAATTCACTTAAATATTTAGCGGGGGGTAATTTGCCCACCGCTGGAGGCGTGCCACATTGCAATTCAGTTGGTGGGAGCAGCAATGCCCCCGGTATATGCCCAGCCCGATAACTTTCTAAAGAGGTGAGTGAAAAAATTTTGATATGCGGATGATTATTGCCAATAAGGGTAGCTAATTCATCCGCTTCAATCAACAATGGCAGGGTCATGGGTATTATTATATAACATTCTTATCTCGGGCACATTGTGTTTTGAATTGTCCGCGCAATCCTGCACTTTATTACATTGCGCCGCGCTCCGCTTCGGTATGATTGCTTCCCGCAATCAAGGATATGCCCGTGCTGTGGTCTAATAATTACATCCTTCTACATTAAGTGATGTGGGGGGGTAGGAAAGAACATGTTTTAATGCCATAATAAGAATACATATGCCACAAGATGCAATGTCAGTGCCGAGTGAAATTTTGCTGTATAGACAATGTGTGACGCAGTCAATGTAATATATTATTTAATCCG
This sequence comes from Gammaproteobacteria bacterium, assembly GCA_020027215.1. Classification (GTDB taxonomy): domain Bacteria; phylum Pseudomonadota; class Gammaproteobacteria; order JABABF01; family JAHRAO01; genus JAHRAO01. The sequence goes on along the minus strand of JAHRAO010000027.1, from coordinate 13,055 downwards.
TGCCCCATGAAAATGAATATCATTTGGCTGGCGATAGTCGTTGCCCATAATATACGAATAAAGCACATTTTTAATGCCATAATGTGCATATAGTAAGTCAAAAGCACCGGCACCATATCAATGCCGAGTGCCATTGTGCTGTATCAATAATGTGCGACACCATCAGTGTAATAGACTCTTGAGCCATAGATCCATGCGAATGAATATCTTTTTCTGGCTGGCGATACTTTTTGCCTGCTCTGTGCATAATGTCTATGCAGCAAGGCCCCATCCATTGAATGCAAATACCCCGCCACAGCAAAAAGAACATTCCCTTTATATGGCATTTGGCTCCCTTTCTATAAACCATGCCAAAGCCGCACGCGAGCATATAAAACCCACTATGGTGCGTTTTCGCACGGGAACAGAAACCCACATCAGCAGATTCTTGTATGGTGGCGCCGTGAACTTGTATCTTTACTCGGATCGTGCGCCATTTTCGCACGATATTGCAGACGAGAGTAGCGCTGTAACCACTTTACACAGCGTTGCCCGGGCTATATCGGCAGATTTTTTTATTGGGTATCATCAACCGTTAGGCAAACGAGTCAGTTTTGATCTGTTAGCCGGCGCAGAACATATATTTATTTCCTCGCGCTCTATCCCGAATTGTCAAAACTGTCCTTACAGTCATATCAATATCAATGCGGGGGCTTATTTGTTATCCCGCTTCAGTTTTTACAAGCGTGATCGGGTCGCTGTCGGGCTAGAATTCCAACATTATTTCAGCGGCGACTTAAACGATAACTTCCTCTTATCGGTCAGAACGCAATTCGCCCAATGAGTTGGTGCCACTGGAAATTATTGCGCATTGCCACCCATCGACAGGAAAGAGGGGTACAGTCTCCACAACCTGAGGCAATACTATAAAGGTTGGAAAGTGAAACGCTATCTTGATTCAAGTTTGGACACTTATTGAATACCGCATAAAGACCATTGCATGGGGCGTTTCATTACAGTGCCCCACCCATTCAAAAATGTCATCTGGTTTGGGGTAAACTTTGTTTGATGCAATCATTGTTGCAAATTTAAAGGGGGTTTGCAGCGGTGCCCAGAGGTGGAATCGAACCACCGACACGAGGATTTTCAGTCCTCTGCTCTACCGACTGAGCTATCTGGGCATTACTTGCGGTGTCAATACAGATAGTCGCGGCGGTTGATCGCCCCACGCGCTTTATCGTTTGTTTTGCGAAATAATTCCTTCGGCAATGCTGTTCGGCACTTCCATATAGCGACTAAATTCCATCGTATACACCGCCCGTCCTTGTGTAGCAGAGCGCAAATCGGTCGCATAACCGAACATTTCGCCTAATGGCACTTCTGCGTTAATAGTTTTGCCCGCCTGTGTATCGTCCATTGATTGCATAATGCCACGGCGACGATTGAGGTCGGCAACGACATCGCCCATATAGTCCTCTGGAGTCACAACTTCTACTTTCATAACCGGCTCTAACAACACGGCATCGGCTTGCAAAGCGCCATCACGCAAAGCCTGTGATCCTGCAATCTTAAAAGCGATTTCGCTCGAATCAACCTCGTGGAAAGAACCGTCATATAAGGTCACGCGCATCGCCAACATTGGATAACCGGCGAGCACACCGTTTTGCATTTGTTCCTGCACACCTTTATTCACCGCAGGAATATACTCACGGGGAATAGAACCGCCGACAATTTTGTTGGAAAATTCGTATTCAGCATCAGGCGGTAGAGGTTCTAGACGCAACCACACATGCCCATATTGCCCGCGCCCTCCTGTTTGCCTAATATACTTCCCTTCAATTTCCACCGACTTGCGGATCGTTTCACGATAAGCGACTTGGGGTTTGCCAATATTGGCTTCCACTTGGAATTCTCGCTTCATGCGATCAATCAAAATCTCAAGGTGGAGCTCTCCCATCCCCGCAATGATGGTTTGGCCAGATTCTTCATCTATTCTGACTTGGAATGACGGATCTTCTCTGGCTAATTTGCCTAGCGCTTCGGACATTTTTTCTTGGTCAGGGCGTGATTTTGGTTCAACGGCAACCGAAATAACTGGATCGGGAAAATCCATGCGCTCTAAAATAATTGTTTTATTCGCATCACAGAGAGTATCGCCAGTGGTCACATCTTTCAAACCTATGCCCGCAGCAATATCCCCTGCCCGTACCTCTTTAATTTCTTTGCGGTCATTGGAATGCATTTGCACCATGCGTCCAATACGTTTTTTACTACCTTTAATAGGATTATAGACGGTGTCTCCCGATTGTAAAATGCCCGAATAAACACGGAAAAAAACCAAAGTACCGACAAATGGATCGGTGACGATTTTGAACGCCAGCGCAGAAAATGGAGCATTATCAGAAGCTGGGCGCTCAATGATTTCATCTTTATTCTCCATACTACCCTTAATTGCGGGGACTTCTACCGGAGAGGGCAAGTAATCAATCACGCCGTCCAATACAGATTGCACCCCTTTATTCTTAAATGCGGATCCGCAAAAAGTCACCACAATTTCACCATCTAACGAACGTTGGCGCAATCCAGTGCGGATATTCTCTACGCTGAGATCATCCTGCTCCAAATACGCTTCCATTAAATCTTCACTGGCCTCGGCGGCGGCTTCTACCATTTTATGTCGCCAAGTGCGGCATTCTTCTAACATATCTTCAGGAATCTCTTTTTCTTCATAAGTCATTCCTTTGTCACTTTCGTTCCACACAATCGCTTTCATGTGCAGCAGATCGACGACCCCTATAAAATTGTCTTCCGCCCCCACTGGCAATTGGACTGGTACGCTCGGCGTGTAGAGGCGGGATGGGATCTGCTCTACCACATGAAGGAAATCGGCGCCTGTGCGGTCCATTTTATTGACAAAAACTATCAGCGGCACTTTATATTTTTTTGCTTGACGCCAGACCGTCTCGGTCTGTGGTTGCACTCCCGCAACTCCGCAGAGCACAATAACTGCTCCATCTAACACCCGCAATGAGCGCTCCACTTCAATGGTAAAATCAACGTGTCCCGGCGTATCAATGATGTTAATGCGGTGTTGATCGTACTGCTTATTCATCCCCGACCAAAAACAAGTTGTCGCCGCAGAAGTAATCGTAATACCGCGTTCTTGCTCTTGCTCCATCCAGTCCATCACCGCATTACCATCGTGCACTTCTCCTATCTTGTGCGAGAGCCCAGTATAAAATAATACTCGTTCGGTCGCGGTCGTTTTACCAGCATCAACGTGTGCACAAATGCCTATATTGCGATAGCGTTCAATCGATGTGGCTCTCCCCATATTTTTACCTTTCTATTTCCAAGATGTCTATCATAAATTTGTATTATTCCATTTATTTTATCCCTGTATTTCCGTGCGATCCGATAAATTGACCGACCTAGTCAACTGGGGATAAAATCAATACCTGTAGTGGCGAGCACCTAAAAACGATAATGGGAAAACGCTCGGTTTGTCTCCGCCATCCGATGAACATCGTTGCGTTTTTTGACTGCCCCACCTTTATCGGCGTAGGCATCAATGATTTCGTTCCCCAATCTGTAGAGCATGGAACTTTCATTACGGCTATTCGCTGCCGATACGAGCCAACGCATTGCTAATGCAGTGCGGCGGCGGGCAGGGACTTCCATTGGAATTTGATAAGTTGCGCCACCAACTCGCCGTGATTTGACCTCCATCACCGGCGATATATTGGCTAGTGATGCGTGAAAAATGCTTAAGCCAGTAATCTCTTCGGTTGGAGTTGTGTACTCTTCATTTTTGGGTGCTTTACCGAACTTATGATCATCTTGTAAGTTCTTTTCCGTTTTGACGATTGCACGGGGATGTTTTTTGTAGTATTTTTCGGTTATATCTAAAGATCCGTAAACAATGCGTTCGGCTAAACCTTTTTTACCCCTTTGCATCACATAGTTAATGAGTTGGGCTACCTTTTCGTCTCCGTATTTGGAATCGGGTTCAATTTTACGTCTTGTTTGTATGCGTCTTCTTGCCATATTACGTTATTTTGGTTTTTTGGCGCCGTATTTAGAACGGCGTTGAAAGCGATTTTCCACCCCAGCTGTATCCAGTATACCGCGCACTGTATGGTATCGCACTCCCGGTAAGTCTTTCACTCGCCCACCGCGGATGAGCACTATACTATGTTCCTGCAAGTTATGACCTTCACCCCCTATGTAAGAAGTAACTTCATAGCCATTCGTTAAACGCACCCGACAAACTTTGCGCATTGCCGAGTTCGGTTTTTTTGGAGTAGTCGTGTAAACGCGCGTGCATACTCCACGCCGCTGCGGGCTCCCTTGCAATGCCGGAACAGTGGTCTTACGAGGGCGAACTTTACGCGGTTTGCGAATTAATTGGTTAACTCGTGGCATTAGACGCTGTAATACATATCAAATTCAACTGGATTAACCGATAATTTCAAGCGTTCAACTTCCTGTTGTTTCAACTCAATGTAGGCATCAATTAAATCATCGGAAAAAACTCCGCCTTGTAAAAGAAATGCCCGATCGGTATCCAGTTCCTTGAGCGCCATATCCAAACCTTCTGCAACATGGGGAATATTGTCGCGTTCTTCTGGCGGCAAATCATACAGATCTTTATCTATAGGTTCACCGGGATCAATTTGGTTTTGAATCCCGTCTAACCCTGCCATCAACATGGCGGCAAAAGTAAAATAGGAATTCCCCGATGCATCGGGGAATCGCACTTCAATTCTTCGCCCTTTTGCGCTCCGTTCAAATGGAACGCGGATAGATGCTGAGCGGTTGCGTGCTGAATACGCTAAAAGCACCGGTGCTTCATATCCGGGAACCAAGCGACAGTATGAATTGGTCGTTGCGTTGGAAAAAGCGTTGATTGCTTGCGCATGACGGATGATACCACCTATATAATACAAGGCTTCTTGCGACAAACCGGCATAGAGATCGCCGGAGAAGATATTGTTACCGTCTTTGGAAACCGATTGATGACAATGCATGCCGTTGCCATTATCGCCAACTAACGGCTTGGGCATAAAAGTTGCAGTTTTGCCATACATATCGGCAACATTATGCACGCAAAATTTCAATATTTGCAATTCATCTGCTTTGCGGACAAGGGTTTGAAAACGAGTGCCTATTTCGTTTTGGCATGCTGTCCCGACTTCGTGGTGATGTACCTCTACTTGTAGCCCCATTTCGGTCATTGCATCACACATCGCACCGCGTAAGTCTTGAGCCGAGTCGACCGGAGGCACTGGAAAGTAACCGCCTTTCACACGCGGGCGATGACCGAGATTGCCATCTTCCATATCTAAAGACGATGACCACGCACCTTCTTCAGATTGTATGGAATAGAAGGAGTTATGCATCTGCGTATCCCACTTCACGCCATCAAAAATAAAGAATTCCGGTTCGGGTCCAAAGTAAGCTGTATCACCAATCCCAGTAGATTTAAGGTAATTTTCAGCGCGCTGCGCACATGAACGCGGGTCGCGCAAATAGGGTTGCCCTGTAGAGGGTTCGTGTACTGAACAGAAAATGATGGCAGTCGTTTCATCGGTAAAAGGATTGAGCACACTTGAAGAATCATCGGGCATTAATACCATGTCTGATTCATTGATGCCTTTCCACCCACGAATAGATGAACCGTCAAACATTTTACCCGAATCAAAAAATGATTCATCTACTACTTGTGCTGGAATAGTCATATGCTGTTCCTTACCTGCTGTATCGGTAAAACGTAAATCAATCCATTTCACATCGTGTTCTTTTATTAGTTGCAAAGTTTTTTGCGACATAAACTATTCCTCAATCGAAAGGAAATATTAATAATTATACAAGCCCACCATTGTAACACAACTATTATCTTCCAAGAGACAATGCTTGCGAGGGGATATGCACCGATATTATATTGCTTATTTATTATTGCCAAGCGAGATAAATCGCGTACAAAATAAGCACCACACCGACCGCTCCAATATTATATGTTTTATCGGTGGTAAATTGAATATCGTCTAGCTCAACAGCTTTAGATCCTTCTTCCCTATGAGTCCAATGCGATACCAACATACCTATGGCCATACACAAAACAAAAACCCATCCAACGCGTTCAATAAAAGGCAGTGCGGGGAATAAAATCTTAAAGACAGGCGATAGAAAAGCCGATGCTATTGCTGCTGATAGCGCACCGTTTGCATTTGTTTTTTTCCAAAATAACCCCAAAAGGAATAACGAGACAATGCCGGGGGTAAAAAAGCCAGTGAATTCCTGAATGTATTGGAATGCTTGATCGAAGTGACCCAATAGCGGACGCGCGCAAAGCATCGCTATAACTAAGCACGTCAAGCTCACCAGTCGTCCAACTGTTACATAATGTGTTTCTTTTTGATTAGGACGGTAACGCACATATAAATCCATAGTGAAGATAGTAGAAATACTGTTCATCATCGAACTGAGAGACGACACAATTGCCGCAACCAAAGCAGCGAAAACTAAACCTTTAATGCCTATCGGCATATGCTGCATCATAGTAGGATAAGCTTCGTCAGAGCGCTCTAAACCAGGAGAGATTATGGCGGCAGCTATACCAGGAAGAACAACGATAATCGGCATTATTATTTTGAGATAAGCAGCAAAAATAATTCCTTTTTGCCCTTCACGCAGGCTTCCCGCCGCTAAAGTTCGCTGAATGATATATTGATTACAACCCCAGTAAGATAAATTCATAATCCATATTCCACCGATAATGACAGAAATGCCTGGTAGGTTAATGTACTCTGGATGATTTGGCGAAAGAATGAGGTCAAATTTTTCTGGGGCGCGTTCCATTAGCGTAGAAATTCCAGCAAGAATGCCTCCATTATCGGCAAGATTAAATAACACAACGACACTCAAAATGATCCCGCCAACGAATAATACGGCAACTTGAATAATGTCGGTCATTGCCACCGCCTTTAACCCACCATAGAGCGAATAAGCAAGAGAAAAACCGCCAAGCAAAAGCATGCCGTATACCAAATCTATTCCAGTGATCGTTCTGATAGCGAGGGCGCCGAGCCATAGAATGGAAGTCAAATTGACAAAAATATACACGCCGAGCCAGAAGATAGCCATAACCATTTTGACGCGATAGTCGTAGCGTTGTTCTAAGAATTGCGGCATCGTATAAATTTTGTGACGGAGAAAAATAGGCAGAAAGTATTTTCCGACAATTAAGAGCGCTAATGCAGCCATCCATTCGTATGAAGCAATGGCAAGTCCAACGACATAGCCAGACCCAGCCATACCAATAATTTGTTCGGCAGAAATGTTAGAAGCAATCAATGATGCTCCGACTGCCCACCACGGCAAAGATTTACTGGCTAAAAAGTAATCTTCGGTATTTTTAGTATGACCAGGACGTTCACGCGATACTAAATAAGCAACGGTAATTAAACTGATCACATAAATAGACAAAACGACAATATCTAAAAAATGTAATGACATTTGCTCCCCCCTACAAACAATCACAAGCCATGCGATATATTATATAATAAACAACCTTACTGGCGCCGAGGTCTTTTTTATGATATCGTATATCCTACTGTAAATATTTGTTGCCAGTATTGATCTGAAATAATGAGTCCCCCTTTATCCAAACATACCCCTTTATTGATTATTGCTGTAGTTTCTGCAGTGTTTGCTGGCGTATCCACTATTTCTGGGTTACATAGCGATGAAATAGTGGACTTTCGCAATGCCTTATTTATCATTGACCCACTCACCGATCGCTCACAAATACAATTTCCATTTGGCGTATTGACTGGCGAAATACTGGCTATTTTCTTTTATCTTTTTAGCCCGTCTTATGGTTTTATTGTGGCCACTGCACTGGGAGCGGTTCTGTTCGGAATCTTGGCTTACCACATCATGAGTATTTTCGTGCACGATACGCGTTACGCGTTTGGGGCTGGACTTTTGAGTGGTGCTTTCATCTTTAGTAGCTTTGGACTTTTTTCTAATCATCTTGCCTTTGCCTTGTGCCTCTTCGCCATTTATATCCGTCTGATAAATCTTCGCCATTGGTGGCTGTGGAGCGCTTTAATTTTTGTCTGTGCTTTTCATGCAAAAATACCCATGGCCATGCTCGGTATGATCGCTTTAGGGCTCGCCGTATTCATTGTCGAAAAAACCAATGCTTTCTGGAACCGCCGTAATTACTATTTTGTAGCCACTTATTTTCTGTTGCTGGGAACGAGTCTCCTCTTTGCTTATGCAGTGTATGGCAAAGAATTTTATTTAGAGAGGACTTTTACAATACCCTTGCAATATACCATTCAGCTAGGCGGGTGGCGATATATGCAATTAGTGGTTGATGTAATATTTCCCTACGGTATGTATCCGACATATGTTTTGGACAATATCCGACTTATGATGGACGGGCAAGTTAAAGGAGGGGTTTTTTTCTTTTATATCACAACTATCCCTGGTATTTATTTAACTTATTATCTTTTATACCGTAACTGGCATAGCTTCAATCCTACACAAAAAATGGCCACCATCAGCTTGGTATATTTGACCGTTTGTGTCAATTATGGTGGGGGGCAACACAGTATGCGACAATACTTTATCACTGCGGTTTTGTTAATGTTCGCTTTATATTTAGCGCGCCATACGCGCATTTATAAATGGATAACACGTGGTGTACTGGTCGCAAGCACCATGGTGTTGTTAGTATTTATCTATACCTCCAATAAAATGGGGTCGCCAAAAGTACATTCTATGGTTTATACACCACTAACCATTAATTGGCAATCCTGTATGGCATTTTGGAATACAACGGCACAACGAATCCAACCCCATAACAAAGTGGCTTTTATTGGCGATAATGGATATATCCCATTATTTATCGTGGGAAAAATTCCGACAAACAAGAGTATTCATCACTACGTTATTCATGTAAATGATACACAGAACGTGGCAAAGCGCTTGTTGCATGATTTAACACAAAGCCAAACCACTGCCATTGTCTTCCATTCCAAGCCCTATACACTGGCGAAAATCCTTGCACAGCCAAAGCTAAGCCACTACATCCAAAATAATTTTATTCAAACCATGGGATGTGACGATGGTGGTGAAAATGCTTTGCTTTATATGCACCGATCTATGGCGCGATCCGATCATTTCAATGCCATTCCTTCGCCACCATAACGAGTCGCAAAAAAATCTATCACCCCGCCGATAAATGCGCCTTCGGCAATAAGCCAGAATGGGGAAGTGAGCACGTTACTCTCGCCCATAAAAGAGACCATTACATCGCGTATGGCATCAAATGTGAATAAAACTAAAATGAAATTCAACCAAGCACCAACAAAAGCGCCGCGCACCCACCATGGAATAGGCAGTTTTAATAACGGATGATAAGTGAAAACGCCAAATAAGCTGATTATGGCGCCAAAAGTGATGTACCACAGAAGCACCCCCCAGCACAACATCCAATTAGTATCTTTTGCAAAATACCAAACAAAAACAAAACCTAAAATACCAAACAAAAAACCTATATTTTTCCCAATCACAATACGTATGATGAGTGATGGTTTTTCAAATCCAAAAATCTTCATTTATTAATCTACCTTTATGCAGCATATTATCAATTTTTTCATTGTTATGAAAGGTTCATCATTACAACGCGCACGACACCTTTTAATGCCGAAAATACTGATTTTTCCTCAATAATAATTTTTAGGTAATATTACCCAAAAAAAAATTTATTACTATATTTATATTTGTTATAGTGAGTATATAAGATTATTAAAATATTTGTGAGGCTTCGTGTGAATATTTATTTTCCGTCCCAATTTCGAATTATATGGATACTTTTATTGCTGGTATTTGGTATAACAGCTTGCGGTGGAACAGAAAGTCAAGGATCGACTCCCCAATCCGCTATCCCAACAACAACTGTATACCCTTATGTATGCTCTAACGGCGTGCCTATGGGCGGGATGTCTGATAGACACGACATGGAAAATTGTAGTCAGTGTAATGCAGGCTACACACTAACGCGCAGTGCTAATGATGTGGGTGCTTCCTGCGCAACATTAAGAAGCAACGACAATAACCCCACGCAGACCCTCAACACCGAGACGACTATTAATGCTGGTAACGTCAGTAATTATGTGATTACAATCGCAAATAATGTTACGGGCACGCTCTCCTATACTATGACGCAAGGCTCCTCTCAAGTCGTGATCCGAGAGGGAATAACAGTAGTGGAGGAAGACGTCGTTCGTCCGGTTGTTAACCGCAAAATTCCTCTTTTGTTCGTAGCTCATCCTCATGCATTTGGTATGGATACGGTTACCTTTACCATAACTAATGGTAAAGGTTATTCATTGAATGTCCACATTGCCATCACAGTAGTTGCAGTGAATAATGCACCCACCGCAAATAGTGTAGCGATAGGCACTCACGAAGATACTGCGGTGAATATTACTCTTTCAGGCGGTGATATTGATGGAGATGCGCTCTCTTATGTCATTACCACCCCACCACGCAACGGTTCTTTAAGTGGCACCGCTCCCAATGTCACTTACACCCCACATGCCAATTATAACGGCGCAGACGCCTTTGCCTTTGTCACCAACGATGGTACAGTGCAGTCAGCGCCCGCAACCATCACTATCACTGTGGATGCTACCAACGATACACCCGCCGCAAATAGTGCAGCGATAGGCACTCACGAAGATACTGCGGTGAATATTACTCTTTCAGGCGATGATGTTGATGGAGATGCGCTCTCTTATGTCATCACCACCTCACCACGCAACGGCTCTTTAAGTGGCACCGCTCCCAATGTCACTTACACCCCACATGCCAGTTATAGTGGAGCGGACACCTTTGTCTTTGTCACCAACGATGGCGCAGTGCAGTCAGCACCAGCAACCATCACTGTCACCGTGCGCGCAATTAATTTAATCAATGACTACATAATACTCAATCAGATTGTGCCTATTAACACTACCCATCAAGTAGTGGCGGCACAAGATTCAACATTGTATATTACCCTTCAGGCGATAGATCGCAAAAAAACTGGTCTACCTGTTCATTGGGCAATTATCGATGCACCGACAATTGGCAATGCTACACTGAGCACCCCTATTGGTCTTGGTCATCAAGTTGTATTTACTTATACGGCGCACAGCGATACCCCGCTCGAGCAACAGGCGTTTCTCACCGCTAGTATCGGTAATAACACTCTTACTTTTACCATCAATATCGCCCTCGTTGTAGCAGCAGGTGATGCTGATAACGATGGAATTCCCGACGCGCAGGACGTGGATGACGACAATAACGGCATGATAGAACTGACCGATGCGCAACAGATAAATAACATGCGTCTTGATTTATCTGGTAATAGTTATGCAAGCAATCGGCTTGGACAATCCAACACTATCCCCGCCAATTGTCAGCAGCAAAAATTGTGCGGGTATGAACTGACTAATAATGTGAATCTTAGTAATTTTACTCACTGGAAACCCATAGGATGGGGGAGGATGAAAGGATACACGTTTCCCTATTCAGCTAAATTTGATGGAAAAAATAATCAAATCAGCAATTTACGGATTCAATATTCACCATTCGCAGATAAACCTGTTGGCTTATTTGCTAGCGTATCATCAGCGAGCATTAGCAATTTGACTCTAGTAAATCCCACAGTACGTGGAGAGGATTACACATCTGCACTGGCCGGGAGGGCGACAAGATCCCACCTCACGCAAATCACTCTTATCGGTGATGGATCTTCGGCAACTATCGAAGTACACGGGCACGGGCGTGATGTTGGAGGCTTGGTGGGCCAACTCTATCATTCCACTATTACTTTTACATCCAGCATGTTGACCATTCGTGGAGGTACAGACCGCACTGATCACTATGTAGGCGGGCTGATCGGCAACGCAACTTATTCTGTTATTAGTCATGCATCTGTCAGCGCGTCAGTTATTGTTGGCGGCGGCGGTACCCTCCTACCCGGCCCTAGTGATATTGGAGGTCTTATTGGTAATTTGTGGAAGAGCCAAATCTCCAACAGCTGGTCAATGGGTGAAATCATAGTTCTAAGCGATAGCACTGACGTCAGTAGTGTTGGCGGTCTTATAGGAAGCACATACAAAGGGGTAGTACTTAATACGTGGTCACGGGTAAATGTGCGCAACAAAGCGCATCATAGTGGGAATTATGGCGGTCTCATCGGTATTTTATGGGGATTATTTGACAGTCCAATCGTATACAACAGCTGGTCTGGGGGAATAGTAGAAAGCCCGTTCAATGCGGATAATTACTGCTATGGCGGGTTGATTGGTTATGTATACATTCGTTTTCCTAATAAACCCAATATACCGGTGGTACAAAACGTTTGGAGTGCAAGCGAATTAAGAGGAGCAGGTAATACAAACGTTGGATTTGGCGGTTTAATCGGTTACATAAATTGGTGGCCTCTTGTTAGTACTAGCGCGAATACTGATGCTAACGCAGTACCCGGGATGGCTGGTCGCAATTATTACAACGCTATCAATAGTTCCATTACTGCTGGGATAGAAGTGCTTGCATCCAGCCGGACTTTAACCCAAATGGCTGCTTTAGAAGGCGGTGCAGGCGACGATATACTGGCTTATACTGATTGGGATGCCGGCGTTGAGTCGGAAACAATACAAAAACATACCCAATACTGTGATACGAATGCCAATAACGTCATCGACAATAACGAAATTGCTAACACTAATCGGGTGTGGGATTTTGGCACCACCAATGATATTCCGATTATTCGTTGCACAAATAACGCCACCTTACAACGCACATTGTAGATGTTGTATTGTAGATAATTGTAGATAGCGGACGGGCTCTTTTCAGATATAATTATGGTTAACTGAATTATCCAATCTCACTTATTGTAGATAGCGGACGGGCTCTTTTCAGATATAATGAAGAGTGGTTGACAAGGTGACATATCGTGATTGTAGATAGCGGACGGGCTCTTTTCAGATATAATACACCAAGATAAAGGA
>JAHRAO010000017.1 GCA_020027215.1 Gammaproteobacteria bacterium | reverse complement strand
GATAAAGTGGCGCAAATCGGAAGCCGTTTTCACCGCACGCGGTAAAGCAATTTCTTCACACGCACGGGGAAAATTATCCTGTAGTTTGCCAAAATACCGAATGGTCACCATAAAATTATTATAAGCCTGGTTAAATGCTTTCCATCATCAAAAAACAACCGCAGAAAAATTGCTTTTTTTTGGCGAAGAGTATGCTCGTTTTGTCACGAACGGCAACAATGGTATTGATCGTAGTAAGCGCGCACATATTCTTCGTAAGAGAGGGTATCGGCAATTTCCAGTGCGTGTTGGTCACGTAGTGACTGGCGGCTCAGCGTTGCAATCGCTTCGTTATGAGCGGTGCGTGTGCTTTGCGTTTGTGCATAACCTTGTGATATATCAGTTATGAGTTCCACATAAGAAGAAGTGCTCGCTTGTTCCACTATTCGTGCCGATGGGGTCTGTGCTGCGTGGGCAATTTTTTTGCACTGTGCACGGCAACTATCGCGGTGGGCAGTGCCACCAATAGCACCATCTAAACACTCGGCAACCGCCATCACTTCGCCGAGGAGTATTTCTCCCCATTCGGGGAGAGTAATGGATTGGTCGTTGCGTTGCAGTAATAAATGGGGCTTGCGCCCGTAATGCACGGTGTGCTCTAAATTATTGAAGTTGATGCGTTCATCGTCTATAGTGCTGTATGAACTCGGCGCCAATAAACAATAACATAAAAAAGCATCCATAAAATAGATTTGTTCAGCATCAATACCGAAGGGACGATACGGATTAATATCCACGCAGCGCAGTTCAACATAAGCGATACCCCGCCGTTGCAATGCACAAAGCGATGGTTCGCTGGGGTGGGCAATTTGTTTGGGGCGAATAGTGCTGTAAAATTCGTTCTCAATTTGTAAGAGACCATCGTTGAGTTGTCCGTTGCGCCCGACAGGAATGTCTTTGTAGGGAGCGAAGGGGGTGAGTATGGCGTTGTGGAGGCTATCAATATATTCGCTGAGACAATTGGTGGAAACATAAAAATCGTTTTGGTGTTGGCTACGATAACCTAATCTGCCTAAACGCAAAGCGGTCGCCTCAGGGAGCCCATAAGTATCGCGCCCTATGGGGTGCAAATTGTGTTGCCTTGCACGGAGAAAACTCGCATCGACGACAGGTGAGGCTCCGAATAAATAAGTAATCAACCACACCCAACGATGAAAATTGCGGATAAGATTAAAGTAGTGCTGGGTGATAAACTGTTGGCGAGGGAGCGAATCGCCTAACAAGAGTTGGTAATGCTCCCAAAATGAATCCGAAAAAGAAAAGTTGTAATGAATACCGGTGATACATTGCATCATGCTACCGTAACGATAGCTGAGACCGCAACGATAGTTATGCTTCATTTGTGCAAGATGGGAAGTGCCGTAGCGGGCGATAGGAATAGCCGCACTATCTGGGATAGCACAGGGCATACTGCTCGCCCAAATATACTCTTCTGCAATTTCGCGGGCACAAAACTGCTGAATATCCTGTAATTCTGAAAGGGTCGCCTGTGGGCTCTGGTGAACCCCAGTAATAAATTCCATCAAAGATTCCGAAAAATCGGTGGTAATCATCGGATGCGTTAAAGCCGAACCTAACGCCAACGGATGAGGCTGTGCGGAAAGATGTCCGTCTGCACTCACGCGCAATCCTTCTTTTTCAATTCCCCGACCAATATGTGCTAATTCACCGCGCACATTGGCAGACGCCAACAAGGATAAACCTTCCTCAAAAGATAACATTTTATCGTTCAAGGCAGATCAATAGTGTGGGAAAAATACACATTCCGTTATTTCACCCTCAAATATGGGTAAATACAGCCACAATTTATTCATTCCCCTTCTTATACTCTTGACTTTAAGCAGAAAGTATGGTACATTCTTGGGAGTAGAGTATACGATATTGAACTCGTATAATATGATAAATTTGTGGAATTAACTTGCGGAGAAGTGGAGATGAGTACCGCCTTAACAAATATTACTGCTAAAGATCTATCCCCAGAAAATAATTTGGCGCGTTATATGGCAACTATAGGCACTGTTCCTATTTTATCTGCTGAAGAAGAAAAGCAGTGTGCCATAGCCCATCGCGACAATAACGATTTAGAAGCGGCTAAAAAAATGATTTTATCGCATTTGCGCTTTGTCGTTTATATTGCACGCGGTTACGCCGGTTATGGCCTGCCGCTGAATGATTTAATTCAAGAAGGCAATATCGGCTTAATGAAAGCAGTCAAAGAATTTGACCCGCAGCGTGGCGTGCGGCTCATTTCTTTTGCCGTGTATTGGATTCGTTCCGAAATACATGAGTATATTTTACGCAATTGGCGCATTGTCAAGATTGCCACCACTAAAGCGCAACGCAAGTTATTTTTCAATTTACGGAAAACCAAAAGTAAATTGACTTGGCTCAACGATCAAGAAACCAATCAGGTCGCCGCCGATCTCGGGGTGTCCCCTAAAGAAGTGCGCACAATGGAACAGCGAATCAGCACAAGGGATACTCAATACGACACCGCACCGAGCATGGATGAAGATGAGAGCTGGAAAGCACCTGCCAACTACTTAGAAGATAAAAATTCCGATCCCGCCGTTTTGGCAGAAAATGACGACTGGGAAAACAATATGCGTGATCGGATGTATGTTGCGATTAACCAACTGGATGCACGGTCAAAAGATATATTACAGCGCCGGTGGTTGGCAACAACTGGAAAATGCACCCTCCATGATTTGGGGGTGATTTATGGTATTTCAACCGAAAGAGTTCGCCAGTTAGAGAAAAACGCCATCAAAAAATTACAGGCTTCTCTATCCAATTAACCAAAATTGTTCGCAAGACGCGGCGCGTCATTCAGCACACCCTTTTATCCGCAGTTATGGGCAGCGCTCAGGGCGCATCACCGCTGCGCAAAAAAAAGCGCTCCATACGTTCGCCGACATCTACACTTTCGATCGGGGACTGCTTGATGAACAGATCCGTGCGCTCCCGTGGGTATTAGATATTGGTTTTGGCAATGGGCAAGGGCTTGAAGCACAAGCCCTCGCTCAACCGCAAGTCAATTTTATCGGAATAGACATTTATGCACCGGGCATTGGACGTTTACTCCACTCTATCCACCACAAAAAAATACCCAACATTCGCATTTATCGCGGCGATGTTCGCCATCTTCTCGCCAGTCGCACCATTCCCCCAGAAAGTATTTTTGCGGTGCAGATTTTTTTTCCCGATCCATGGCACAAAAAGCGTCACCACAAACGGCGGCTGATTCAACCTCATTTTATTGCCACCATTGCAGAAATTTTAGCGCCACGGAGTCGTTTGTATATCGCGAGCGATTGGCACGATTATGTGCAGCATATTATGAAAACGATCAGCGCTTCCCCTCTCTTTCAAAATACAGCGGGGGAAGGTGCTTACACAAAGCGTCCGCAGTGGCGCCCACTCACTGCATTTGAGGAACGCGCTCAACGGGAGGGACGTACAATTTTTGACCTTTGTTTTGAAAAAATTGCTTAATCTTCCGATTGCAATTGTTGTTGCCATTGCCAAGCATCGCGGCACATTTGCGTCAAGTCCCGTTGTGCACTCCATTTGAGCACCTCTTGTGCGCGGCGCACATCCGCCCAAAAAGCACTCATATCTCCCGCACGCCTTTCTCCCACAATATAAGGCACTTGGCATTGATTGACCGCGGCAAAAGTTTTCACCAGCGTCAAAACTGATACGCCATGACCAGTCCCTAAATTAAAAGCCATCATCCCCGATTGGGTGCGTAAGTGTTGTAACGCTGCGACATGACCATCCGCTAAGTCCATAATATGGATGTAGTCACGCACACAAGTGCCATCATCGGTGGGATAATCGTTGCCAAATAGCGTGAGGGGGGCATTTTTTTGCGTCACGGCAAAACAGATACGCGGCATTAAATTATTGGGTATGCCGATCGGATATTCCCCTATTAAATGGCTGGAATGACTTCCAACTGGGTTAAAGTAGCGCAGAATACCGATGCGCCATTGCGGAGAGGCGTGATGGAGGTCGCTTAAAATTTGTTCCATCATCCATTTACTCCGCGCATAGGGTTGCTCGGGAGCAATCGGTGAATCTTCGCTGAATGGGTGCGGCGCAGACGATGAATAAACGGTTGCTGTGGAAGAAAAAATCAAATCATCCACGCCTTCTTGTTGCATTGCCTGCACTACGCTCAACAGAGAATAAAGGTTATTGTCGTAGTATGCCACTGGCTGTTGCAACGATTCGGCAACCGCTTTGAGCCCTGCTAAATGCATGACCGCATCAACGCCGTGATCCGCTATCGCTTTCTGCACCAACCCCGTGTCTCTGCAATCGCCTTGCACAAATATGGGTGGGGTGTCACACAAGCGTGCTAAACGATTGAACACATCGGCACGGCTATTCGTCAAATTATCCACTATGACCGTGCGATAGCCCGCTTGATCGAGAGCCACACAGCAGTGGGAACCAATGTAGCCCGCCCCACCGGTGACTAATATCGTTTTGTGAGGGCGACAATTATTCATCTACAATTCATCTACAATTCATCTACAAGAATAAGGCATAATATAATAGCAAAATATACAAATATACAAATATATTGTGTCAATTTATGGGTGATTTACTATCGTATTGGAATTTAATCAGCAGTGCAACACCGACTGTGCAAGCGGTGATGATCATTTTGTTTTTATTGTCCATTATTTCGTGGGCGGTGATGTTAGAACGCATGATTTTTTACGGCAGTGCGCGCCGTGTTTTAATATCGTTTGAGGAAGAATTTTGGTCGGGCATTGACCTCAACTCGCTCTATTCTGGAATGGAAGATGACACCGTGCAAGGGGTGGGGTTAATTTTTCGCTCGGGGTATCGCGAGTTTAAGCGCTTGCGCGATAGAAAAGGAGCGGACGCCGATACTATGATGGCCAGCGTGCAACGGGGGATGCGTATCGCACTCGCTCGCGAGGGTGAAAAACTCGATTCGTCACTCAATTTTCTTGCCACTGTCGGCTCAACGAGCCCTTATTTAGGGTTATTTGGCACCGTATGGGGTATTATGAACGCTTTTCGCGGGCTGGCGGATTTGCACCATGCATCCCTTGCGGTTGTTGCGCCGGGAATATCCGAAGCATTGATCGCCACGGCAATGGGGCTCTTTGCTGCCATTCCGGCTGTGGTTGCCTATAACCGCTTTACCACCCGTGCAAATGAATTATATACGCGCTACCAAACATTTGCCGATGAATTTTCTAGCATTTTATACCGCTGGTCTTCCACCAAGACATGAGCACGTTCAACAGTTCATTTAAGCGGCGGTTAATGGCAGAAATCAATGTCGTCCCCTACATAGATGTGATGTTAGTGCTTTTAGTTGTTTTCGTGGTCGCTGCACCATTATTGATGCAGGGAGTAGAAGTAGATTTACCCGAATCGTATGCACAAGCCATTGATGAGCAAAGCAAAGAGCCGGTGATCGCTTCCATAAAAGCGAACGGGGAATATTTTCTCAATGTGCACAGCGACCCAGATAAAGCAATGCCTCTTTCCTCACTACAAAAAGCGGTTGCCCGTATAGTAGAAAACGACCCCACAATTCCCGTATTGGTGTGGGGAGATAAAAATGTGGCTTACGGCAAGGTCGTTGAATTGATGGGAGTTTTACAAGAAGCGGGCGTGCCCAATGTCGGGCTGGTCACCGAGGAAGAAGATTCTTCATAAATTTTCTCACCCACAATGTTGGCGCATATCGTAAAAATAAGCCCCAAGAAAATGTTTTGGCACACCGTGGTCGTAAGTGCGTTATTGCATATCGCACTCTTTGTTCTGCTCGTGACCCAAACCGATATCCTCCACCAAGAAAGACATTACGTCATGGATAATCGCAAAACCATTCAAGCGCATTTAATACAAATGCCGTTGACTAAAAAAGCGCCCATAAAGCGCCCCGCACAAAAAGCCTCACCCAACGCGGGCACAGAATCCCTTGCACCGAAAGCCACAGAGGGCATTGACACAGACGACACTGTAGAACAAGAAGAATCATCTGCCCCGCTATCGCCACCCGATTGGATTAGTAGCATTACTCAGCCGAGGCAATATATCCCTTTTCCCGATGAATCGGTATGGGTCTCCGCCGATAAAGACGAAGAAGAAGATATTATCAACCGCTATATTGCCCTTATCGCTCGTTCGGTGCAGCGGCATTGGCGGCGACCGAATAGCGCTCGGCGGGGGATGGAAGTCACCTTGCTGGTCAATATCCGCCCTTCTGGCACCATTACTGGAATTACCATTGAAAAAGGGAGCGGCAATACCGCCTTTGATCAATCGGCATATCAAGCGGTCAAAAAAACTGGTACAATTGTAGGATTAGCATCAATGGATGCGGTGCTATTTGATAAACATTTTCGCCAATTACGGTTTAAGTTTAAGCCCAGTGATATATTTTGGTAATATGATTTCATTCTTACTGATAATAAGGTATTGTGTAATTTTGTGGGCTGTTTGTTATACCGCAACCGCTTCTGCCCAAT
Organism: Gammaproteobacteria bacterium; assembly: GCA_020027215.1. Classification (GTDB taxonomy): domain Bacteria; phylum Pseudomonadota; class Gammaproteobacteria; order JABABF01; family JAHRAO01; genus JAHRAO01. The sequence goes on along the minus strand of JAHRAO010000017.1, from coordinate 34,612 downwards.
TGACCATCGACATTACCCGCGGAGCCGATAAGCCGCGACGCATTGCCGTATCGCCTTTTTCATGGGCTGGATTGGCGCGTAGTGAGCCATTGAGCGACATAGTGCGCAAAGACCTTACTCGTAGCGGACAATTTGATGTTTACCCTGCAACACAAATGCTCAGTTTGCCCACTGTGGAAAGCGAGATTTCGTATTTTGAATGGCGCAAGCTCGGCGTGGAGTATTTGTTAGTCGGTCAAGTGCGCAAAAAAGATAAAACACACATCACCTATATTTTGTACGATATTACTAACCAACGCGCTCTTTTTAAGCGGCGGCGCGAAATTCGCCACCCCAATGCCATGCGCCAAGTGGCGCACGCGGTCAGCGATCATGTGTATGAAGTATTAACTGGCGATCGGGGCGTATTTTCTACGCATTTACTATATATTTTGCACTGTGCGAAATCTCGCTGCCCCGATTGGGGTTATCGCCTTGTGCTCGCCGATGTGGATGGCGCCAACGCCAAAACCGTATTAGAATCAACTCAGCCGATCGTATCTCCCAACTGGGCGCCCGATGGCAAAAAAGTCGCTTACGTTTCTTTTGAAAGACGAAGACCAGAGATATACATTCAAGAGTTAGCCACAGGGAACCGCCATCGTTTGCCTTCTTTTGCCGGTCTCAATAGTGCCCCTGCTTGGTCGCCAGAAGGGCGACGTATGGCGTTGGTTTTATCCAAAGGGGACAATCCCGATATTTATATTATGAATTTAGTTTCTGGTGAATTACTTCGGGTGGCTCCTCATTTTTCCATTGATACCGAACCCGCATGGACGCCAGACGGCGAAAATATCATATTCACTTCGGATCGCGGCGGGACACCGCAATTATATAGAGTCAACCTACGCAGCCGTAAAATTACCCGCCTCACGTATAAAGGGCGGTATAACGCGCGGGCAACAATTTTTCCAGATAATAGTGGCATAGTATTTGTTCATCGTGCACAAAAACGCTTTCACATTGCCATGATGAATTGGCGCCCGAAAAATATGCTTGTCTTAACCGATACGGTTATGGATGAATCGCCGAGCATATCCCCCAACGGCAATATGCTGCTTTACGCTACTCAACGTGGAAATCGTGGTATACTAGTTTCTATACCCGTCAATGGCGGTAAAAGCACGAAGCTCGTGTCGCTAAAGGGTGATGTACGCGAACCACGCTGGTCGCCTTTTCTCCGCTAATGACAGTTTTTGACATATAATATTATGTGGAATTTTTTATCAACTCAATAAAACAATGAAGGATTAAGTAATGAATATAAGAATGATTTATTTGACTGCTTTTTTATTCGCTATTGTCGCTGGCTGTGGCTCACCCGATGTGGCACCACCTCCTAGTGATGAGGGTGATGACCCTATATCTATAGCGGATGAATCCGAAGCAGCGTTACCCGACGAAGATGTCTTATCCGATCCAGATGAAGGTATTGCTGGAGCCGAAATATTATCCGCCGATGTCGAGGAAATAACCGAAGAAGTAGGGGATTATGCCACTATTGTTTATTTCGATTTTGACAAATCCGATTTAACTGCCGAAGCCGTGAACACTTTAGATACAGTCGTTCAAGTCATGTTAGATAGTGATCGCGTCATCCGCCTTGAAGGGCATGCCGATGCACGCGGGACACGCGAGTATAACCTTGCTTTAGGGGAACGGCGTGCAATGTCTGTTGCCGACTATCTTGTATTCAATGGCGTCCCACGCGATCGCATTGAACCAGTGAGCTACGGGGAAGAAAGCCCTGTCGCATTCGGCAACAACGAGGCCGCTTGGGCACAAAACCGCCGCGTTGAAATAAAATAAAACCACCAATGAGCACTTTGTTTGTGTCTTCTTCTCTGTCAAGAAGGGACAAACAGAGTGCTGTTCCACCTCAATCGTATATAAAAACAGGTTTATGCGGAGCCTCCTATTGTCGTTGCTGATAGCGACCATCGGCAGTGAAGCCTTGGCACAAAGGCCTCCTCCGCGCACCATTATCGCCGAGCCCAACGTTGAATACAACAACAACAAGCAGGTATCAGGGTTATTTCGCCGCATACAAGCACTCGAAAAGCAACTACGCATTTTACAAGGACTCATTGAAATCCAACAACGCGAAATTGACCAGTTAAAAAGGCGTCATCAAAATTACAGCGAAGATTTTGACCGCAGGCTGAATGATATCTCCACCCATATTGCCAATAACACAAAACAAAGTAGCGAGAGCAATGACAAATCGTTGTATTACAATGCAAAGAAATTACTCGACAATCTCGAATACACGCGAGCAATTGACGCTTTTGAGCATTATCTGTCAATGTATGCAGATGGAAAATATGTGCCCAATGCCCACTATTGGTTAGGCGAGTTATTTATGGTCGTTACGCCAAAAGATATAGATCGCGCATTGAGTGAATTTAATATGGTGCGCACACAATTTCCCAACCACCCCAAAGCGCCCGATGCCATGTATAAAAATGCCAAAATTTTACACCAACAGAATAAAAACGAAGAGGCAAAATTATTATTGCAAAGCATCATCAAAGAATATGCACACAGTAATAGTTCTTCAGTCAAACTCTCCAAAGATTATTTAGAAAAATACTTTTAGCGAATGGCACCGCTTAAAAAAGCCACTCAACCCTCTTTACGTCTCACGGAAATTTTTTATTCACTGCAAGGAGAAACCGATCGGGTCGGCTTACCCACAGTATTTATTCGTCTCACCGGCTGTCCGCTCCGCTGTGGTTATTGTGATACTGCTTACGCTTTTTATGGCGGCACAAAGTGGGCCATTGCCGATATTCTCAGCGAAGTCGCCCAATTTACGCCACGTTATGTTACCGTCACTGGGGGCGAACCCTTAGCACAACACAATTGTCGCCTACTCCTCGTGCAGTTATGCCAAGCGCAATACCGCGTCTCATTAGAAACGAGCGGGGCGATACCATTGGACAATATTGACGCGCGCGTGGTGATTGTGATGGATATTAAGACACCAGCATCGGGCGAAAGTGCCCGTAACTGCTATGAAAACATTGAAAAGTTGCGTGAGCATGATCGCATCAAATTTGTCTTATCCAATCAGCATGACTATGAATGGGCAAAAAAACAAATGCACCATTTTCATTTAACCGAGCGGGTCAGCGAGATATTATTATCGCCCGTCCACCAAGTCCTTTCCCCTACAGCGCTGGCGGAGTGGATTTTGCACGATCGGTTGCCTGTCCGCATGCAGTTACCGCTCCACAAACAATTATGGGGTGAAACACCGGGGCGATGAGATTTTTTTACATTCTCGCCGTCGCCATAACGCTGTGCCCGATATTTTATACGCAGGCAGACACGATCAATCGGTGGAGTCGCGAGGCATATCAGCGTCCATTAGTCATTGCACACCGCGGCGGGTCACACCTTTTTCCCGAAAATACAATGGTCGCGATGTGCGGTGCAGCCGCATTAGGAGTGGATGTATTAGAAATGGATGCGCGTTTATCTGCCGACAATATACTTTTTCTTTTTCACGACAATGAAATCCAGCGCATCACTGGAAAAGATGGGGTATTTTACGATTACAACGCGTCAGACTTAGCCACTATGAACGCTGCCGCACATTTCACCAGCACGCCCCATGACTTTGTCGCGATCCCCAAATTACGCGATGTATTGCAGCAATTTGCTGAGACCGATATACGCTTTTTGATTGAAATCAAAGATAGCGCTTGGCGTGCTGAAGTTGCAGTGCATAGATTAATTCAGCTGATCGATCATTTTTCTCTACACGATAGGGTTATGATCGCTAGTTTTTACAGCAAACCAATCCATCAAGTACGGCGGCACAGCACACAATGGATCACTTCGGCACCTATGGTTGAAGCAACCACTATTGTCTTATTGGATATGCTTTATTTAGGATGGTTGTATGATTCGCCGCCGGCACGCGCACTCCAATTACCACAGACATCTTTTGGCATTCCTTTAGGGAATGCCAATGTGGTGCAGCGACTACACGCACGCACAATGGCGGCGCATTACTGGACAATCAATCAGCGTGAAGATATGGTCAAGCTCATTGCCGCAGGAGCCGATGGCATTGTGACCGATCGCCCAGACCTGTTGCATACGGTGCTCCACAATATTGGACTTGCCGTACCGCCTCCCATCAATGCGTGTCCCGACCCTAAAAACCCATCCTGAAGAAAAGTAATTTGTGGGCACACAGGTCCCCCACAATACGATGGGGGTTAGGGGAGCCGTTTGCGTAAACGTCGTAAAGTGCGCAACTGTGCCGCCGATTCAGCAAGGCGGGACGCAGCAAGGGTATAATCCAATTTACTTTGTTGCTCGGCAAGTGATTTTTCCGCTTTTCGGCGCGTCTGTGTAGCCAATTTTTCGTCTATATCCTCTGCGCGCATTACAACATCGGCAAGAATCGTCACCCAGCTCGGCTGCACTTCTATGTAGCCGCCCGAAATATAAAATACTTTCTCCTCATTGTCGTCAATCTTTATGGTCACCGTACCCGGCACGAGAGCAGAAATAAGCGGCGCATGTCCGGGGAAAATGCCCAATTCTCCCAATTCACCTGTCGCAGCCACCATCTCTGCTTCACCAGAAAAAATATCTTTTTCAGCACTAACAATATCGCAGCGCATCAATCAACTCCCTCCACACCTAATAACTTCGCTTTGTCAGATACTTCAGAAATGTTTCCGACCATATAAAAGGCTTGTTCGGGGAAATGATCGTAGGTCCCTTCTAATATGCCCTTAAAACCACTAATTGTTTCGCTCAAAGGAACATATTTACCTGCTCCGCCTGTAAATGCTTCGGCAACAAAGAAAGGCTGGGACAAAAAGCGTTGAATTTTTCGCGCCCGTGCAACGGTCAGCTTATCTTCTTCGGATAATTCATCCATACCCAATATTGCAATAATGTCTTTCAGATCTTTATTGCGCTGGAGCACTTCTTGCACCCCCCGAGCGGTTTGGTAATGTTCTTCACCAACCACCAGTGGATCCAGCAAGCGTGAATTTGAATCTAAGGGATCCACCGCGGGATAAATGCCCAGCTCAGCGACCTGTCGCGACAAGACAAGATTGGCTTCTAAATGAGTGAATGTCGTGGCAGGAGACGGATCGGTTAAATCATCTGCCGGTACATAAATTGCCTGAAACGAAGTGATCGAGCCCGTTTGAGTGGAAGTAATACGCTCTTGCAAAACGCCCATTTCTTCCGCCAGCGTTGGCTGATACCCCACCGCAGAAGGTAAGCGCCCCAACAAAGCCGAGACTTCGGTGCCGGCTAAAGTATAACGATATATATTATCAATAAACATCAAAACATCTCGGTTTTCATCACGAAAATACTCCGCTATAGTGAGTGCGCTTAATGCCGTACGCAAACGATTACCCGGCGGTTCGTTCATCTGTCCGTAGAGCAGTGCCACTTTATTCAAAACTCCCGATTCTTTCATTTCGTGGTAAAAATCGTTCCCTTCACGCGTGCGTTCACCCACCCCTGCAAAAACAGAAAATCCTTCGTGTTCATGAGCAATATTGCGAATGAGTTCCATCAAGGTGACAGTTTTCCCGACTCCTGCACCACCAAAGAGGCCAACTTTCCCGCCTTTAGCGATGGGCATGATGAGGTCAATCACTTTAATGCCTGTTTCAAAAATATCAACGGATAATGATTGGTCAATATATGTTGGGGGCTTGCAATGAATGGGGTTGCGTTGGGAAGTATCAATATCTCCCTGACCATCTATTGGTTCTCCCAATACATTCATAATACGCCCCAAAGTTTTTTCACCGACCGGCACAGTGATAGGGCTACCGGTGTTGGTAACCGTCAATCCACGGCTTAATCCTTCGGAGGCGCCAAGTGCAATGGTGCGCACCACCCCATCACCGATCTGTTGTTGCACTTCCACGGTGATGTTTTTTTCATCTACCACTAACGCATCATAAATTTTAGGCACCGCGTCTATAGGAAATTCTACATCTATTACTGCTCCAACGATTTGCACGATTTTTCCGTTACTCATTGTTACTCTCTCTTTTCGGTTTTATCTACACTGCTGCCGTTCCCGCAGCAATTTCCGATAGTTCTTGGGTAATCAAAGCTTGGCGTTCTTTGTTATACACCAACTTTAATTGATCAATTAATTCTAAAGCATTGTCGCTCGCATTTTTCATTGCGATCATGCGTGCTGCCTGCTCACAAGCAATATTTTCCACTACATATTGATACACTTGGGACTCAATATAACGGGTTAATAACCCGCCCAACAGGGTGCGCGCATCGTCGGGTTCATAAATGTAATCCCAATAGTTATCCGCTTCGTCTTCGGGCAGTTTCGGTAAAGGTAATAATTGCTCTATGCGCGGCAACTGGCGCATTGTACTCACAAATTCATTGCTGGCAATGACTAAACGATCAATCGTATCATCGTTAAATGCGGTCAGCATAATGTTAATTGCACCGATTAAATCACTGACACTGGGGTTGTCGCCCATATCGCGATGCGTCGCAACCACTTTACCGCCAACACTCCTAAAGAAATCTATGGCTTTAGCACCCAACAAGCAAAAATCAATTTCGGTACTCGGTAATTTTTCTCCTTGACAATACGCTAAAGCCGCTTTGAATAAATTGATGTTCAACCCGCCGCATAATCCGCGATCCGAAGAAACAATGACACACCCCAATCGCTTCACTGGTCTATCAACCATATAGCGATGATGGTATTCGGAATGTGAACTGGCGATATGTCCAATGACTGTGCGAATACGTTGCGAATACGATTTACCGCATTCCATACGTTTATGCGCTTGGCGCATTTTACTCGCCGCTACCATTTGCATAGCGCAGGTAATTTTGTGCGTATTCTGGACGCTCGTAATTTGGGTGCGTATTTCTTTGCTTGCCGCCATTTTAAGGTTTATCTGCGAAAAAAGGCTGGGTACTGAAGGGCACTTATTTTCTCTACTCTACAGGTCAATACTAAAAACGGTAGGTTAAGGCGAAAGACAATACGGGGTAAAAACGCAGTAATTTGAAATCGTCCAACCGTTGGTTATATTCCGTTAGCAAAGAAGTTTCTGCGAAATTGGATGATTGGGTACAGATACTATTGTTCCCAACGGTAGAAACAGTAAAGGGGTTGCCACTGCTCACAATGTAGGCACACTCTATACCCATTCTGCTCTCAGTAATAGTTCCACTCAGCACCACATTAGGGTCACCCTGATACAAAGCGCCTATATCAATGCTATAACCTAATCCGGGTCTCGATGCAGTGCTCCAGCCGATACCGGCATAAGATGCAAACTCTGGGAAATCGGTTGCCAAACTCAACCGTCCGCCATAACGTGAATCCCCGACAAGAAATTGGTTTGCCGCACTCCCATTCACCGAAACGAGCATATCCGTACGATTACTCAACGCACCAACCGAAAAATGGAAACTCCCCCAAAATGGATGCCAATTGATTAAAACACCCGCATTACTATGATCTATTGATGCTTCATAGAGGTCATCCTGATACTCTAATTTATCCAAACCGCTGTAAATGAATCGTGCGCGCCAACCGAAAGAGAAAGCATAGTTTGCTTCAACAGTGTAACCCCAACTGCCAGCCCCTACACCTATTCCCCAACCGGTATAGACAGCCGCCTTGACACGCATTGGATCAATTTCTGCTATAGTTGTGCTGCTGAAGGCGAGTAAAAAGGCAATCCACTTTATTTTATTTATTCCGTCTTTCACCACTGCTACCTCATAATTACCAAGTGCGTTTTTTCTTAAATTGTTCTAAGGCTTCTTGGAAAATTTCTTGGCGGGATTTATCAAATTGGCCATCGGCATTAATTTCTTCCATAGTCGTGCTATATTTTTCCGCCATAAAAGAAAGCAACTCCTTTTCAAACGATTTTACATCTTGCACGGCGATATCTTTCAAAAATCCCTCATTGGCGGCAAAGAGCACAATGGCAATTTCAGCAATATTCATCGGTGAATACTGGCTTTGTTTCATCAATTCGGTCACTCGCTCACCTTGATTGAGTTGATCGCGGGTGGCTTCATCTAAATCGGAAGCAAACTGCGCAAAAGCTGCCAGTTCACGGTATTGCGCTAAAGCAAGACGAATACCCCCACACAAGCGCCGAATAATTGAAGTTTGCGCCGATCCGCCCACCCGCGAAACCGATAATCCGGCATTCATTGCTGGGCGCACCCCTGAGTTAAATAAATTATTCTCTAAAAATATCTGTCCATCGGTAATGGAAATAACATTGGTCGGAACAAATGCCGAAACATCCCCCGCCTGCGTTTCGATGATCGGTAATGCGGTGAGCGAACCGGTGCGATCGGTGACTTCGCCATCGGTCATGGTCGTCACATATTCTTTATTGACTCGCGCTGCACGTTCTAAAAGGCGTGAATGCAAATAAAAGACATCGCCGGGATAGGCTTCGCGTCCGGGGGGGCGGCGTAACAATAAAGATATCTGACGATACGCCCACGCCTGTTTTGTTAAATCATCGTAGATAATGAGGGCGTCTTCACCGCGGTCGCGATAATATTCACCCATTGTGCACCCGCTAAATGGTGCGATATATTGCATAGGTGCCGAATCGGATGCTCCTGCCACCACCACAATGGTATGATCCATAGCGCCATACTCTTCTAATTTATGCACCACATTCGCCACTGAAGATAGTTTCTGCCCAATGGCAACATAAATGCACACCAGATCACCTTTTTTCTGGTTAATGATCGTATCAATGGCAATTGCTGTTTTGCCTAATTGGCGATCACCGATAATCAATTCACGCTGCCCCCGTCCAATAGGGATCATGGAATCAATAGATTTTAAGCCCGTATGCACCGGCTCGCTGACCGATTGGCGAGTAATCACACCGGGGGCAACTTTTTCAATGGGCGAAGTTTGTGTAGTCGTAATCGGACCTTTGCCGTCTATGGGATTGCCCAAAGCATCCACCACTCGTCCCAACAATTCCGATCCGACTGGGACTTCTAATATACGCCCTGTGCTATGACATACCTGCCCTTCACGAACCCCAAGGTGATCGCCCAAGACGACCGCACCGACCGAATCGCGCTCTAAATTCAGCGCTAATCCGTACTGCCCACTTTCAAAGGCGATCATTTCACCCGACATCACTTGGTTAATCCCATGAATACGTACAATGCCGTCTGCGGAATTGACCACGACCCCTTCGTGCTGTTCTTTGGGCATCACATCCAATGATTGGATGCGTTGCATAATGATATCACTAATTTCTGTTGCGCTTAATTGTTCCATAGTCTCTTTAACTTATTGTCATCATAAATGACTCAATGTAACGAATGCGGAATATTTAATGCCTCCGCTAAATTATTCAAGTGGTGATATACCGAGTGATTGATAACCCAATTCCCTTTTTTTATACCCAACCCACAGATTGCTTGGGGTGCTTTCTGCTCTAATAATTGCACCTCTGATGAAAAAAAGGCACCGAGAGCCGTGGTCATTTCATCTTTTTCTTCTGTGGTCAGTGGGAAAGCCGTATATGCCTCCACTCGCTCTATATTGTAGTGCATGATGAAGAGTTTATGAAATAAAGGAGCAATGTGAGGCAGAAGTAGTAAGCGTTTTTTGAGCGCTAATAAATGCACCAACCGTTTGCCATCGTCATCTAATTTATCGCCACACACTTGCAAGATGATATCTATTTTTTGCTGTTTGCTCAGCCATGCCGAAACGATGCGGCGGTAGATCTCGTTATGCGAAAGCACGTGCCCCAGAAAATCAAGCATATCGCGCCAATGCTCCAGCGTGCCATTTTTATGCCCTAAGACAAAAATCGCTTTGGCGTAAGGGCGGGCTATGGTATCCAGCGCTCCACTCATAATTTTGCCGTCAGTTCTTTAATAAACTGTTGATGTGTCTTTTGGTCAACTTCTTTCTCAACGATTTTTTTGACTCCCGAGAAAACAATAACGCCCAATTTATCGCGCAATTCTTCACGGGCCCGCACTATGTTGAGGTCAATTTCAGCTTGGGCAAGGCGGAGCATGCGTTCAGATTCTTCGTGTGCTTTTTTCTTGGCGTCTTCAATGATTTGCACCGCACGCATATCTGCTTCTTCAGCCAACTGGCGCGCATCTTCACGTGCGCTGGTCAGCATTTTTTTTATCTGTTTGCGCGCTAATTCCAACTGTCGCTCGGCTTCCTGAGCAGCCTTGAGTCCCGAAGCAATCTTCTCGCGCCGTTCGGTTAGAGACCCCATAATCGGTGGCCAGACAAAACGCATGCAAAACCACACAAAGAGAATGAAGGCAAATGATTGCCCTATCAGTGTCAAATTAATATTCATTGTTTAGGCGTGGTTATACAGCAAATATTAAATACAAGGCAATTGCCAAAGCAATAATCGGCACTGCATCCACCAAACCCATAATGATAAAAAATTGGGTGCGCAGTAACGGGATTAACTCGGGTTGCCGTGCGGCACCTTCAATAAATTTACTGCCTAAAACGCCAACCCCTACGCCAGCGCCAATGGCGCCTAAACCCATCAAAATAGCACCTGCTAAATAAATCATTGCTTGTGTTTCAATCACTTGTCTTCTCCAAAAAATAGTCAATAAAATTTATCATATTCAGTATTTTTATTTATGTGCCTGCCCTAAATAAACAATAGACAAAATCATAAAAATAAACGCCTGCAAGACAATAATCAAAATATGAAAAATTGCCCACGGCAAAGATAATGTCCATTGCAGCCAAAAAGGAATCAAGGCGGCAATCAAAATAAACACCATTTCGCCCGCATATAAATTACCGAACAGTCGCAAAGCTAATGATACGGGCTTGGCGAACAAATTAATTCCCTCTAAAAATAAATTGACCGGGAACAAATATTTAGGAAAGGGATGAAAGGCGAGTTCGGCAAAAAATTTGCGGGTACCTTTAATACGCATATTGTAATAAATAATGAGGGCAAAAACGGTTACCGATAAGCCGAGTGTATTATTCACGTCGGTGGTGGGCACCACTTTTAAGTAATGCACACCAAATTGCTGTGCAGTCCATGGCAACCAATCAACGGGCACCAAATCCATTAAATTCATCAATAAAATCCACACGAACAAGGTCAATGACAATGGAGCGATAAGCGCATTGGGGTGCGCAAAAGTTGTTTTGATATTGTCTTCCACAAATTCAACCGTCGCTTCAACTATATTTTGCATCAGAGTCGGCTCCCCAGCGGTTGCCCTGCGTCCCATCACCCAAAAGAAGCCGAGAAATAGAACGCCCAACAAAAATGAAAAACCGAGTGTATCAATATGCAATGCCATAAACCCCATATCGCTCGCTTCACGAGCGGATGTTGCAAATACCCATTGCTCTTCAGCAAGTACACTCCCATCTGCACGTGTATAGTCAGCCGGTAGTTTGCCGTAAGTTAAATTAACTAAGTGGTGCCGAATATAGTCGCCAGCAGTTTGTGCATTCGTTGCCATTTGTTATATTTAGATTGTTCTGATAATCACAGATCGAATTCTTTATTTTAACACAAACAATCTCAGTAAATATTTACACCCGCCACAATATGCGCGCAATTTTTACACCAATCAATACAGTAATAGGAAGCGAATAAGTCATTCACCGACGAATGCGAGGCGAGGCGCAACACAGAGCAGACAGGCAATATATCGGTCGCCATCTCAACTCTCAATACGCTGCATTGGCGCAAAAAAACATCAATGAAATGCGCACCAACAAGGGCGTAGTGCACCGTTTTTTAGACAAAGAGTGCATGACGTTCCTCGCAACCATTCACAAGGGATGATTATTGAATGTTATTGATGTGCGTGCGCAGGCGCTTATGGAGATCGCGAACAATTGTTTTATATTCTGGGAGTTCGGCAACATTCTCCGTCTCATCTCGATCGGTGCGATGGTCATACAGCATGCGGGCGAGCGAGCGAGTTCAACCAACGACCATCTGCTTGCACCGCTGAGGAAGCATAATCCGTTGGATTGCCAGAACCCAAACGGGTCACCTCTCCACCTGAGACAGTATAAAACTGAGTCGTTGCATAAAGGCGATAGTTGGCAAATAAAGACGGGTCTTGTGTACCCTTGCCTTCCGATTGCCCAACTTTTGCCACCAAATTCCACTGCGCATTCATTTGCCAATCCAGCGATAAGGTTAAGGCATCCGTTTCACGGTTAAAGGTGCGGTCAAACACCGCCCAAAAATTCCGATAATGCGTTGCACCGCCCCGCGCACCCTCCGCTTGCACAAAAGTATTACCTTGTAAAGCGAGTGTCTCAATACGAGTGGCGCCAAGGCCTCCGGGAGCTTGGGGGAAACGGAACACATTGTTAGAAGACAGATCATGGCGTTCTAACCCGGTCTGAAAGAAATCCAATTTGAGATCTAGATTATCGGACGGGCGATATTGCAACACAAAATTCAGTCCAAAACGGTCGCGATCTTCTTGGCGAATGTTTTGCCGAAAATCTCTAGGGATAAACCCGTGTACACGATTATTAGTAGTCGTGCCCGCCAAGACAGCCGACGAATTGATGATTGTTTTATCTGTTTCGTTCCAGCCAATCGGTTGCCAGCCAAATGACTCAATACTATCGCGCCGAAAAGGTTGCGCCGAAGAATTGTAATTGACTAAAAAACCAAGGCGCCCTTCTAAAAGGGGTTCGGCATACAAAAAAGATAAATCCGAACCGCCGTCATCGGCCAAAATATTGGACGATAGTTTTGCCCCCAATGTCACGGTGCGTTTTTTGAACTTCAGCGGCGAACGCGTGACTAAATTGACCGATCCACCCAATGAACCTTCATCTTGATGGGCAGAAGGCGTTTTGAATACTTCCAGTGCTTCGACCATTTCAGGAGAAATGGTATTAAAATTAAACGCTCTTCCACCGCCTTGCGAGGAAGTGTTCCCGATGGTTTGACCATTGATAGTGGCGCGGCTCTGAGCGGGAGCGGTACCGCGAATGCTCACTAAACTACCTTCGCCAGCACCATCGCTATCGCCTACACTGATATTCTCGCCGCGCGTAATGCTTACTCCGCTCACTCGTTGCAACGCCTCGGCAACATTTTGATCAGGCAATTTGCCGACATCTTCGGCGGTAATCACTTCAATGATTTGGTTAGATTCACGCTTACGATCTAGCGATTGTTGTAAACTGGCTTTAACCCCGACAACGACAACCTCTTCAATATCGTCTTCGTCCACAGTGTCTGTATCGGTTTGTGCACACAGAACCGTACTTCCAAAAAGAAGAACCCCAATATATAGAAAACTGATATGTTTACGCATTATTCCCCCTTAGATTATGCAATTAAGACATCGGAGAGCATTATAGAGTAATTTTTTCACTTTTGTCGCTGCTTTTTTTCTCTACCGACCGGTTTCGCAACAACATATTGTGTATTGCCTGAAGCGATTACTTTCTTATACAATGAATGCACAATGGATATATTAAAAGATTTACAGCGGAGGGAGTTAATTGCGCAGATTGCAGGGGAAGATCTCACCGACCATCTAACCATTGGGCACCGCACGCTCTATTGTGGCTTTGATCCGACTGCTGATAGCCTGCATGTTGGGAGCCTCATTCCGCTACTGACTTTGCGGCGTTTTCAACTTGCGGGGCATCGCCCTTTAATTATTTTGGGTGGCGGAACAGGACTCATTGGTGACCCTAGCCTCAAAAGCACCGAACGTCCGTTGCGCACTCGGCAAGAAATCCAGGCGTTAGGCGAAGCATTGCACCCGCAATTTACTCGTTTTTTAGACTTTGACTCCACAAACAAAAACGGTGCCGCAATCATTAACAATTTAGATTGGCTCGAAGACAGCAGATTGCTGACTTTTCTGCGCGATATTGGCAAACATTTTTCGGTCAAGGCAATGGTGAATAAAGAATCCGTCCGAGGGCGGATTGAACGCGATGATGAAGGGATCTCTTTTACCGAATTCAGCTATATGTTGTTACAAGCGTATGATTTCTTACACCTTTACCGCCAATATGGGTGTAGTGTGCAGATTGGCGGGAGCGATCAATGGGGCAATATTACAGAAGGGATCAATCTCATTCGCCGTTTAGAACAGGGAACGGCATATGGTTTAACCACACCTTTATTGGTGCGCACCGATGGAACAAAGTTTGGCAAAACAGAATACGGCACTGTCTGGCTTAACGCAGGGATCACATCGCCTTATCGGTTTTATCAATTTTGGATTAATACGCCCGATACCGATGTTTATCGCTATCTGCGTTTGTTTACTTTTCTTTCGGGCGATAAAATTGATGAAATAGAGCGCAGTGATCTGAACGCACCAGCACGCCGTGAAGGGCAACACATTTTGGCGCGCGAGGTGACGCGTTTAGTGCATGGTGAAGAGGCAATGCAGTCGGCACAAGCCATCAGCACTGCTCTATTTGATGGGTCAGTCGGGGACTTGGATACACAGCAGTGGGAACAGTTAGCACTAGATGGTGTGCCGAGTAGCCAATGGGGGCAACCGCAGATTAGCCTTGCCGATGCTTTAGTGCATACCCAGTTAGCATTGACTCCGCGCGGCGTAGCCACAGCGGGGCAAGCCCGCAAATTTATTTGCAGCAACGCGATAACGGTAAACGGCACCAAAGTTGCCGACCCGCAACACACTCTTACCTACAATAATGCAATGCACGGGTGCTACCATTTACTGCAACGCGGTAAAAAACAGTATCATTTATTAATTATGACGCGGCGGTGAGGTGTCCGAGTGGTTGAAGGAGCACGCCTGGAAAGTGTGTAAGGGCAACCCCCTTCGAGGGTTCGAATCCCTCCCTCACCGCCAGTTGTTGAATGGCTCTAACGGACTAAGACCTCTCTAAACCAAAGAAGAAACCAACATAATAAAAAAGAAAACCTGTGTCAATCGTAACAATGTTATTGCACCTTATGTTTTGTTCTGGGATGGCCAATAAAGTTTTGCGACAAAAATGACTAAAGTGAGTGCGCCGAATGCAAAAAGTGCATCGCCTGGCGAACGCATCCATACTAAAAATTGGGAACTATTCAAATGCTGATAGCGTCTTTGCTACTCTCTTGCCACCCATTGTAAAACTGCCTATATATAAGTATTTTTCTGTTTATGCCCTATATTTTAACGGTTTTTCTTGTGGTGCCAAGTATATAGTTCCCATTTTTTTCTGTGCGATCAACACCTCTTGTTCAGTTTGAGAGATGTCATCAAACCCCTTGTTATGCTGTCTGTGCGAGTAAATATTGAGTAAAGCTTTTGCCTCACGGTGCAACCAATCCGCACTCCAATCGGGAGCGAGATAACTACCATGCCCCCATACAGAACCGCGTTGCATGCCGCCTATTACTTGCCAAATATTTTGACCACGCTGTATGTGTTGTCGCTCGTAAACAGTTACTTGCGGGAGACCCTCAGCGCCATCTATTCCTTCAACAACTACTTTTTCGGGAATAGGAGGAGCTTTTTGATATATCTCTCCACCAAAATACAGTAATACTGTGAACATGACGGCCATAGATGCCGCCAAAATTATCCATAAACGCCTAATAGTGAATACAATTGAATAATGCACCGCAATTCCTCCTAATATTAAATATAGTCTGATGAATCTGTGCGTATTTTAAATATAACATATATAGAATATGCGGTGGGATCGCGATAATTAAATATTTCTACGGTCTACAACAACAAAGTTTTATCACCACAACTTTCTAATTTGTCGCGCCCATAGTTTATTCTTCAGCGTGAAGCATCATGCAAAAAGTTTGCGTATTTTTATCTGATATTATCTTCAAGCACAGTTTTTAGCAATGCGAGTCGGGCAGATTTGCTATAATGCTCCTTGCAACACATTTAAGAGGAGAAATTATGGTCGGTGATAAATTGATATGGATTGACTTAGAGATGACGGGGTTGAATCCAGAGGTGGAAGGAATTATTGAAATTGCCACGATTATCACCGACAACGCCTTAAATATCATTGCCGAAGGGCCTAATTGTGTCATCTCTCAGCCTAGAAAATTATTAGACGGGATGGATGAATGGAATAGCAAGCAACACACCTCATCCGGTTTGCTTAATGCAGTGAACAAGAGCACGACTTCGCTTGCCGCAGCGGAAAAAATGACTTTAGCATTTTTGCGCGAACATGTCGAGAGCAATACTGCCCCTATGTGCGGTAATACGGTGTGGCAAGATAGACGTTTTTTATCCAAGTATATGCCACAATTAGAAGATTTTTTTCACTACCGCGTGATTGATGTGAGCACCATCAAGCAGCTCGCTTATTATTGGTCACTGCCGACTGTCCATCGCGTCAAAAAAAGATTGGCACACCGCGCACTGAGCGATATTCGCGAATCTATTGCGGAATTAGCCTACTATAAAGAAAACACTTTTACGCACCACAATAACTCCTCTGCCAACGGTATCGATTAATGACCCGATTTGTCCACTGTCACAAATACGATAAACGCCTTCCCGGTTTATCTCAACCGCCCTTTCCCGGACCGCAAGGCGAGCATATCTACAACAATATCTCGCAACAAGCGTGGGGGGAATGGCAAAACCATCAAACCATGCTGATCAATGAGCGCAAGTTGGATACCCGTGATCCGCACACACGTCAATTTTTACAACAAGAAATGAAAAAGTTTTTTGCGGGAAAAGACCATGCGCACGCCGCAGGTTTTGTGCCACAAAAATAAAAACCGGCGCACAAAGCACCGACAAAAAGCTTCCCACCACTATTTGCCTTTTTTTGCGGGCAGACCTAATAAATCTTTGGCGTGTGCGCGGGTTTGCGCAGTCAATTCTACCCCGCCCGACATACGGGCAAGTTCTTCAATGCGCTGGTCTTCATCTAGGGCAGTGGTGTGGGTGCTCACCTCATTATCGGTAATTTTCTTGCTGACTGCGATATGATGGTGGGCTTTGCCGGCAACTTGTGCTAAATGTGTCACGCACAACACTTGTCCGTGCTCACTCAGCGTGCGGAGCATGGTGCCTACAATTTCCGCCACTCCTCCACCAATGCCGGCGTCTACTTCATCAAAAATAATTGTCGGACAGTTGGCAACCGATCCGACAATTTGTATTGCTAAGCCAATGCGCGACAATTCGCCGCCAGAGGCAATTTTTGCTAAAGGATGAGGCGGTTGATTGGGTGCAGTCGCCACCGCGTAGTCTATGCGTTCCAAACCATGTAATGGCAGGGTATCTGCATCATTGCGCGCAGACAAAGCAATGGTAAAGGTGCAATGTGCCATAAATAAAGAGGCGAGAATATCGGTAATTTTTTGGGCGATTGCCGGCGCTTGTCCTTGGCGGGTGGTAGATAATTGCTGTGCTTTTTGACCATATAACGCGTTGAGTTCGTCAAGTTGGTGCTGCATATCGCTCACCTTGTCATCAACCTGTTGCAATGCATCCAGATCTTTTATTAAACGCTCTTGCAATGCCGGCAATTCATCGGTGGCTAAACGGTGTTTATGTGCCACGCGATAAATCGTATCTAATCGTTGATTTAATTGCTCTAACCTCTCGGGGTCGGGAGACAAGCGTTCACAATAGCGGCGAATGCTGGTGATGGCTTCTTCTATTTGCTCGCTCGTTTCGGTCAATAACTCGAGCATGGGCTGCACAGTATGGCTTGCCGCATTTTTCAGCTGGGTAATACCGTCCTGCACACGTTGCTGTGCGCCGCCGTTTTCGTTATCGAGAGCATCCAAACACATCTGCGCCGCTTGAATACAGCACTCGGCTTGCTCCAATTGCTTTTGCTCATCTTCTAAAGCGGCGATATCGCATTGTTCCAATGCAAGAGATTCCAACTCCTCTAACTGATAACGCATTAACTCTTGGTTGGCGGTGCTCCCGTTTTGTTGTGCGGACAAAGTAGCGAGTTCTTTTTGCACATCTCGCCCTTTGTGCGCCAAAGTTTTGACCTCTTCAGCCAATGCGGTGATGCCGATTGCCGCATCCAAAAATGCGTATTGTTTTTCTCGTTGCAATAGCGATTGGTGTTCGTTTTGACCATAAATATCAACCAACAGGGCGCCCAACGATTTGAGGTCGTGCACCATACATGGATTGCCATTGATGTAAGCACGACTCGGAGCATCGGCGGGCAATACTCGGCGCACTAAACACTCTTGACCGTTACCCCATTCTCGTTCACTGAGCCATGCTTGCACTTCTTCCCACGCCGAGACATTAAAAACAGCGTGTATGTCTGCTTGGGATGCCCCTGCCCGAATAAAGCGATTTTCTGCTCGTCCACCGATAATTAAACCTAAAGCATCCAAAAGGATAGATTTACCCGCTCCCGTCTCGCCAGTTAATACGGTCAACCCTTGCGCAAAGGCGATTTCAACTCTCTCAATGGTTACGAAATTGTGGATGGTGAGCAGTTGAAGCATAGGCTTTATTTTATTCCATCCCCTGCGGCATTAGATGCTGCCTGCGCACGGGACAGCGTCTAATATCCTTGCCTTTTGAACAGTGGTTGGTCGGCTGTATTTTGATAGTGGGTGGGAAAAATAGAGAAATAACGCAAGGCATCCTCTAAAGTGCCTTTATCGGTGAGCGCAAAAGCGTCAAATCCGCAACGTTCTAAATAGTATAACTGATCGCGCAGAAAAGCCCCTATGGCACGCAACTCCCCTTTGTAACCGTGTCGTTCGCGCAACAAGCGGGCAGTGGAAAAACCGCGTCCATCCGTATGGGTGGGAAAATTGATGGCAATAAGCGCAATGTCATTGAGCAAATCCGCACTATGGGTAGCGGTCAAATCATCCGCTGTTTGCTCGCTATCCAACCATACGCCGTATTGCTCGCGGGATTTTGTGGTACTCCACAGCGCAAGGGGTAAAATGATGCGTTCACCTGCCGGAATGAGTGCACTATCCTTTTCCACGACCCGCCATTCATCGGGAATGAGGGTTCGTCCTTTAATAATGCGCTGAGTCATTGCGGATAAATGTGTGTGCGAAATGGTTCAATTCCTATCCGTCGATAGGTTTCAATAAAACGTTCGCCCGCTTGACGTTGATCCACATACAAACGCACAATGCTCTCAATCACCTGCGGCACCCGTTCTTGTGCGAAAGATGGACCGAGGATAGTGCCCACAGAGGGCGGGAAACCCGCATTACCCCCTAAAGAAACTTGATAAAATTCTGCGCCTTTTTTATCCACTCCGAGAATGCCGATATGACCAATGTGGTGGTGCCCACAAGCGTTCATACAACCTGATATATTGAGATCAATATCGCCTAAATCATATAATTTCTGCATATCGGCAATCTGGCGCTGTATGGATTCGGCAATGGGGATGGATTTGGCATTGGCTAAAGAACAAAAATCGCCGCCGGGGCAACAAATAATATCGTGTAAGGTGCCAATGTTGGCAGTTGCCAAGTGCAATTGGGTGAGCCGTTTCCACAAGGCGGGCAAGTCACTTTGCCGTATATCCGCTAAAACTAAATTTTGTTCGTGGGTCGTG
Organism: Gammaproteobacteria bacterium; assembly: GCA_020027215.1. Classification (GTDB taxonomy): domain Bacteria; phylum Pseudomonadota; class Gammaproteobacteria; order JABABF01; family JAHRAO01; genus JAHRAO01. The sequence goes on along the minus strand of JAHRAO010000017.1, from coordinate 14,991 downwards.
CGCGCTTCGCCATAGCTATATTCATCGGCTAAATCGGCAATGGCATCCATTTGATCATCGGTAATATCCCCCGGTGCCATGCCGGTGCGTTTAAGTGATAAATTGACTATCGCATAACCCGCCTGACGATGAGGCATGACATTGTGGGTCATCCACTGGGCAAAAGCACTATTATCTTGGGCGATAGTATTATCATTATTCAACAGATCATCTGAGAGGGAGCGGTCATATGCGGGGAGGGGGAAATGCTTTTGCAATTTCGCCACTGTCGCCTCATCGACAAGCGGTGCGTTAATGTGTTGCCATTCTTTTTCCACCGCGGCGGTAAATTTTTCGGTGCCCATAGAGCGCACTAAAATTTTAATCCGCGCCTTGTAACGATTATCGCGCCGACCAAACTGGTTATAAACACGCAAAATAGCATCCAAATAATTCAACAGATGGGGGTAAGGAAGGAACTCGCGCACGACACTGCCGATCACCGGAGTGCGGCCTAAACCGCCGCCGACTAAAACCTTAAAACCTATTTCGCCAGCTGCATTATGGCGGAGCAATAAACCAATATCATGTAAATATACAGCGGTGCGGTCTTCTTTTGAAGCACTGACCGCAATCTTAAATTTGCGCGGTAAAAAAGCAAACTCTGGGTGAAAAGTAGACCACTGGCGCACTAATTCACACCACGGGCGCGGATCAACAATCTCATCCCGCGCAACGCCAGCAAACTGATCGGTGGTGATATTGCGCACACAATTACCGCTCGTTTGGATGGCGTGCATCTGGACTTCGGCGAGTTCGGCGAGAATATCCGGCACTTCTTCTAAATGCGACCAATTCAGTTGGATATTTTGTCGCGTGCTGATATGTCCGTAACCCTTGTCGTAATAGCGCATAATGTGGGCAAGTTTGCGCAGTTGGCGGGATGAAAGCATTCCGTAGGGGATGGCAATACGTAACATCGGTGCTAACCGCTGAATATAAAGTCCATTTTGCAAACGCAGGGGCAGGAATTCACTCTCTGACAATTGACCGGCGAGGTAGCGCTGTGTTTGATCGCGAAATTGCTCTACCCGCGCATCTATCAAACTTTGGTCGTCTCGGTTATATTGATACATACTTCAATTATAAATGGCATAACGGCAGCCAAACAAAATGCCGAAAAAACAGGCATTCCCTTGGTTATCGGGGCGATAAAACGAAGCTCTGCAATTTTAAACGCCTATCCACCCGATGTTTCATTCTTTGTGCCTCATCTGGGGAATAGGCGATCACTTGCACCGGATACATTTCTTTGCCAGAGCGGCGTATTTTATTGACGACCGCATTAGAAAAGCCCGCTTCTTGAGTTTTTTTGCGCAAAGCATCGGCACGTTGGCGCGAAACAAACACGCCTAATTGCACCCGCCATTGACGGTTATACGACAGCCAGTTCGGTGGATTATAACGATGATGTAGCGCATAAGTGCGACGCGCTAAGTTGTGCCGCGCGCGAGTGCGGATGACCTGTGCTTGTGTTTTATCATAAACCACCAAAGAAATTACAAAAGAACCGCCTTGCTTCACAATAGCTGGTGTGCGTCCGGTAGAACGAATAATCCGCTGTTGAGCAATAATAGCCGCTTTTTCGTCGTAAAAAGGCCCCCATTGGATATCGTATTGGGTTTTGATGTCGGAAAAATCAATGGGTGAAGATGTGAGGGTAGGACTACTTTTTTGCCTTTTTACCGCAGGGGATATTGATGTTTCCACAATACGACTGGGCATGGCCTCTTCCGCCTGCTCTGTTTGAGCGATGGCAATAGTTTTCAGCGGCGTGCTGGTAGGGTCCACTTGTATGTGTCCGTTCACTATCTCCGACTCATCCACAATAAAAACTCTTTTGCGCCCACCGCCCCAATGCTTAGTGAGACTTAAGCCACTAAAAGTAAAACTAGTGCCGTATTGCTCGGCTTCAAAAGCCATAACCCAATTACCCATACGTCGCCGCAGTGCAATGCCACCCATAAAATTGTATTCGGCATACTCTCCGGTATGCACCCAATCAATGTCAATCGCCGCTGCGCCGCCGCGCATAGTGAGATCCCAGCGATTGCTAAACGGGATTATATAAGTGAGTGCGGCTCCCGCTTGGGTTGCAGCAAATTGAGAGTTATCGGGAGAAACAGTGACTGCCCCTAAGTTGGTATAAAACAACTCCATCCCCACACGGTTAAATGCTTGATAGCCCAGATTAAATTTTGCCCCCGAGGAAAGTGTGTTGGAGATAGAAAAAAATCTTGATTGGGAGGTATTGGGGTTAATAACACTCGCCCCACCGACAACGCTCGTATATAACTTTTGTGCGCCGACAGATGCGCTGAGACACACTAATGATAATACAACGACAAGTTGTGTGAAATAACGGCGACAACCCAATAAAAAAAACGCTTTGGCGAGAGATAACATTCTAAATCAATTATATAACAATATTATCATATTAGTCAATAGGTTAAATGTAAAAGTTTATATTTTTCATTCAATAATTTGAGGGCTATATACAATTTACCACATTCTTTTGTTTGTTTTTGATAACGCTCATTTCCGCTTTTATTAGTTAAATAGGGCTTTCCCTACATTCTGTGGTGTATCATCAATTCCCTCTATCATCACCCTTGCTTTATTTTTATCTCATTCAAGTTTTCGCGTGCCATTTTCACATAATCCCTGTTAATGTCATAACCTATATAATGTCTCTCCGTTTGTTTCGCTGCGAGGGCTGTCGTGCCACTACCCAAAAACGGGTCTAACACAATATCGCCAACATAGGAATAAAGGTTTATCAAGCGCTTTGGTAATACAATAGGAAAAGGAGCTGGATGCCCCACTTTTTTTGCGCTCGATGGTGCCATACGCCATATACTTTTTGTGCTTTCAATAAAATCATCTCGCCCTATGCTATTTTGCTTTATTGGTCGCCTTGCGAAAGTGCCTTTACAAAATACAAGGATATATTCGTGCATATCGCGCAAAACAGGATTGCTTGCTGATTGGAAGCTGCCCCAAGCACAAGAATTGCCGGTTGTTTGCTTGTCCCATATTATTTCGCCCCGCATAAAAAACCCGATATTTTCTGCTATTTCAATCAAATAAGCGTGTAAGGGGATATACGGTTTGCGCCCTACATTCGCTATATTGACACAAGCGCGCCCGCCCTCTACTAATACCCTATATGTTTCTTGTAATACGCTCTCTAACAACTCTTTATATTCCGCAAGTGTCAAATCATCATCATAATCTTTGCCGACATTATACGGAGGTGAAGTTATCATAAGATGAATAGAATTATCAGGTAAATGCTTCATATTTCGGCTATCGTGGCAATAAATTATATCTGGCTTTGTTAGCGTTTTGTGTGAATAATCGCCACCATTCTTTGCTACTTCCCCTTTATATATCTTGCGGTTATAGAAAGATGAGGAGTCGTGTCCCCGCCTTGTTGGCGTGCCGAAAGATTTTGTTTTGCTTCCTTTATTCAAACTCATAGCGTATTCCACAAGTCAATCCACCTGCCATAAAGTGTGCGTTCAACTAACAAACTCTTATCTCTACGCCAATCAATTTGTAAGTGTTGCGTAGCCGTTATGCGCCTGTAATGCTCGCATAGCGTCAGCGGACAATTCTACCCCGCGAGGATTCGTGCCGCGTTTCGGTAATTTTATATAACTGCTACGCCCTAAATCATTGAATACCTGTTGTTGTGTGCTTTTCGGGAATAGAAAAAAACCGCCCTTATCGGTACCCCAATTAATGCTAACAAAAAGCATATCGCTTTGTGGCGAATAGGTGCTGTGAAATTTATTCACAGCGTGCCAATCAACCGTCCAAGCAAGTTTCACCCCCGAAAAAACACTATTCATTTTTGTCTTTATTGATAGAGGAATATGGTTGACCCATACATCTAATTCGGGGGCAGTTGATTCGGGAAATTCAACCAAATCGCTTCCATAAACATACATAAGTAGCGCAATAAGCACCCGCTCCCGCGCCGTGCCGACTTCCATTCCAAGTTTTTTTCCCCGCCGATTCTCCAATTCAACCATATTAAACAGAGTCGGCAACACCTTAATTATGCGCTCTTTATAAGGGCTTTCAAATAATTTCTCAAACACTTTTTCCCCTAATTGATTAATCACTGTGTCGTAATTTGTGGTCTGCCACATTTCTAAATATCGCCCGCATTTGCTCTATTGTGTCCGCCTGACGGCTATGGGTGCGCCCCGCAAAACCGCCAAAATAAGCTTCATCAATTTCCGCAATATTATCTAATTTGCCTTGGGGATTATTATACTTTAACGCGTTCCCAACCAATAGCCGAACAGAAAAACTAAGACAATAATGACTATGCTCGCCCAGCGGTCACGGTTTTTGAGGCGGCGAAACGCCGTTGTGCGAATACGGCGATCCCAACCAATATGTATGGCTGCGGGATCTTGCAAGACGACCGAATAGTAACCTCGCTGCATATAATAATGGCTGGCAAAAGTTTCCACCGACCTATGAGGCCACCACCAGCGCTGATTCACCAAATGAACATAGCCCTCCGGCGGATAATCGCTACGGCGGCGCAAACCGGGATTAAATGAGACGCAATGATTGTGTGATGTATGGTGTTTAATCTCAAAAAAATCACTATCGCCAATGGTCTGCTTTTCTCCAAGATACATCTTGCCCTGCGTTTGATAGTATAGATCATTCGCGTAATCGCGCAACCAAACGCTCAAAATCTTGGCATTCGCTTGCAAAATTGCCAATGACTGCTCAATAAATTGGGCGCGATAAAACAGCCAATCATCTTCGCAATGAAAAATATAAGGGGTGCTCACGTAGCGATACGCCCGATCAATTGCCGCATTTTGCCCTATCGGAGGATCATTGGTTAAAATACGCGTATGGGTGTGCGCATGCTCTGGGATGCACTCCACCACTTCTTTCCGTGGGGAATCCTCAATTAAAATTATTTCTTTGAGCGGGTAAGTGTTATGGGCAAAAAAACTTTGTAAAGTATGACGGAGCAAATCAAAACGATTACAGCTCGTCAGCACGAGGGTGACCTCGCTATCGGGAGAAAAAGCGACATTCATAATTTTACCAATGTATCATAAAAGCAATCAAATTGCCCGCCCAGTTTTTTTACCGAGTTGGGGGAGGCATAGGTTAAAATAGCCGATACTATTGGCGGGAAAAAAGCGCAACAATAGCAACTTCCTATACAATAACATAGATTGGATACGACATCCTACAGAATATTGAGTCAGAGCAATGAAAAGAACATTTCAACCGAGTAATCTCAAACGCAAGCGGCGGCACGGGTTTCGTGTCCGTATGGCCACTAAATCTGGGCGACAGATTCTCAATCGGCGGCGTGCTAAAGGAAGAAAACGATTAGCCTGCTGAGCGAAGTGCTACCGCAGCGGCGCACATTCGGTATGCGGATGCATGCATTGCATAATAAAAATGATTACAACACCATAATGCAAGACCCGCACTACAAAGTTCATACCCCACAATTGATTATCCTTGCGCGGCGCAATCAATATACACATGCCCGTTTAGGATTTATTATCAGTAGCAAGAGCGTCCGTCACGCCACCTTACGCAACCGAATAAAACGCCAGTTGCGCTCCAGCTTTCGCGACCATTACGATATGTTACCCCATATAGATATAGTCGCCATCACCCGCCGCCCAGCACCCGTTTTACCACGAGATGCCCAACATAAAGCTATCACCGCCGCAATGACGCTTTTGATACACAAGACACGAGGCACATGAAACCTATATCGTCCATAATCAATAAGGTTCATTTTTATTTTATTAAAGGATTGTGTGTGCTGATAACCGCATATCGTTGGTTTATTTCTCCCATATTGGGTAACCATTGCCGTTTTCACCCTTCTTGTTCGGTATACACCGAGCAGGCACTCAAAAACTACGGCGTGTTCAAGGGTTCGTGGATGGCAATGTGCCGTTTAGCGCGTTGTCACCCATTTCATGTGGGCGGAGACGACCCGTTACCTCCCCCTCCCCGCTAAGATGGATTTACCGCGCACCGCTCTGATTGCCGCCATCGTCCTCCTCGGCTTTATGCTGATGAGCGAATGGATTGCCTTTGAGCAGCGCAATATTCGGACTCCAGTCACATCATTAGACATATCCCAGCCACCAGATACGCCCAATGTCGTAGATATCCCCGCACCATCATCAGATAATTCTGATGTGCCGACCATCATCATTGAGCCACAAGTAGAAGACGACATCATCTCCCTCAACGAGGCGCCTGCACAGCGCCTTATCTATATTTACACCGACAAATTACTTTTACACGTCGATTTGAGGGGCGGCGATATTGTGCATGCGGCTCTCCCTCAATACAAGGTCTCGCTGGAAAACAAGACACCTTTATCCTTGTTGGAAAAAAATGAACACCGCACTTATATCGCTCAAAGCGGGTTAATTGGACGCGACGGCATTGATCGTCCGCAGTCCCCGCGCCCTCTTTTTACCGCAGAACAACAACACTACCGCTTAGATGATGGCCAAGATCAATTAGTCGTCCATTTATCGCATACTGCTGACAATGGGGTGCATATCGTCAAACGCCTCACCTTGACGCGCGGGGATCATTTACTTCAGGTAGATTACCTCATTGATAATAAATTGTCTTCCGCTTGGCGCGGGGTCTTTTTTGCCCAATTAAAACGCGATAGTAGTTCGGACCCTAGTGCCGAAAGACCCGGACTCGGGCTTGCCTCTTATTTAGGGGCTGCTTTGCGATTAGATGACCAAAACTACCACAAAATTGGCTTTGATGATATGGCGGAAAAGGATTTCAAAAAAAGTGTGCACGGTGGATGGCTGGCAATGGTGCAACACTATTTCATCAGTGCATGGATACCACAGGACAACCGCCCTTATCTATACACGACCCGTGTCACGCAAAACGGCGATAACATTATCGGCTTCACTGCCCCGACCACGATTATTCCTGCGGGACAGAGCGCCGTAGTCGGAAGCGCGCTCTATATAGGGCCTAAAGATCAATACCGCCTGCGCGACATTGCCAACGGGTTAGATCTCACTATTGACTACGGGTTTCTGTGGTGGATTGCCCAGCCTTTATTCTGGCTTTTGCACCAAATACAAAAATATGTATTGAACTGGGGATTGGCAATCATCGGCTTGACTATCGTCATTAAATTGGTCTTTTTTCATTTATCCGCCACCAGTTACAAATCTATGGCGAAAATGCGCAAAGTGCAGCCGAAAATGGTAGATATTCGCGAACGCTTCAAGGAGGATCGCGCTCGGCAATCACAAGAGATGATGGCATTGTATCGCACCGAGAAAGTCAATCCGCTAGGAGGATGCCTGCCCTTACTCCTTCAAATGCCAGTTTTTATCGCTTTGTATTGGGTGTTGTTAGAGGAAGTTGAGCTACGCCACGCGCCATTTTTTCTGTGGATTAAGGATTTATCGGTATTAGATCCCTACTTTGTTTTACCCATCCTAATGGGCGCCACCATGTGGGTGCAACAAAAACTTAACCCACCGCCACCCGATCCTATTCAAGCCAAAGTGATGCAGTGGCTCCCGCTGGTGTTTACCTTTTTCTTTTTATTCTTCCCCGCCGGATTAGTACTGTATTGGCTAGTGAATAATGTTCTCTCCATTGCCCAGCAATGGTATATCATCCAAAAGATTGAGAAACAAGGTTCATAGCGTGCCCTATCATATTGGTAGTAAAAGATAGGATTAAAGCAGATGAACACAGTGCGCGGCGCTTATTAATGCGCCGCCGATTTCCGCCCGCAATTACTCAAAAGTATAGTTAAACTTGAGACCAAAGGTGCGCGGCGAATAAAAGGTTGAGCGCATGTATCCCGGTCCCGGGGCTGAATTTTCACGCACCACTTCATTGGTCACATTGCGAATGAATACTTCGCCTCCCCATCCTTGTGCTTCGTTGATGACGCGTAGTGCGATGTCCGCGGTCGTATAGGCTTCTTGACCGTCGTGGAAGGGGTCTTGGTCAAAATTAGCATTGGTAAAAAACATTTCGCTTTGCCAATGTACTGATACATAAGGGCTCAAACGATAATCAGCCATCCACCAGCTATGATCATAGCTAATTGTAAATGACCATTCAGGGGACCAGGGTAAGGTATTGCCGCCACCTTCAAATAAACGGTTATTACCGCGCTCAGGGTCTTCAGGAGGACAGTTGCGCAAACCAAAATAGGCGCGTTCAAAACAAAATACCCCATCACCCGCACTCGGTAAAGAAGTAATTTCGGCATTGAGCCAGCTCGCCCAACCGGTAACCCGTCCATTGGCGTAAGGCTTCCAGTCAATCTCAATCTCTATACCCATTATGCGCGCTTCGGCAACATTATTAGTCACCAAATTCCCAATAGTGCGCTCCACCGTAAAGCAGTTAATGGTGCCGTCTAAACAGGGGATGAGTTGCGTGCCGGACGATACAATTGCATCGGGAGGCACCACACGCGGACCTTCATTACCCAATGGTGGCGTGGCAAAAGTGCCAAATAGCGTTTGCTGCATATCGTCAAATTGATTAATAAAAAAATTACCGATAATATTGAGGTTATCGCGCGGGCTCGCTTTGAGCCCTACTTCCAGCGTAGTGACATGCTCTGGTTCATAAGTAGGGAAAATCTCCACATTACAATTGTCTGCAGTGCATAAATTGATCCTATCTTGAAATCCGCCTGATTTAAAGCCAGTGGCAACATACCCGTACAAAAAGAGGTTGGAAGTAACGACATAATCCATACCCACCTTCCATGTTCCTTGATTCCAACTACGCTCAAATGTATTGACACTTTGGGTGCGGATACGCCCGAGCCAACTGCTGCCACGAGGACCATCGTCGTTAGTCAAGTCATCGTCTTGATAAAAAGTCGCGGATGATACTCGGCCAATAGACGAGTAAGGACTATAATTGCCCCCGTTACTTGGAGCAAAATATTCCCCCTGTGCCGTCCACGCAAAATTTCTACCCCCAACATCAAACTTGCGGTCAGTGGTAAAACGATAGCCCAAGGTCATATTGAGTCGCTCGTTAAAAGCGTAATCTATCTGCGCAAATATCGCCGCCGATTCCACGCCACGATCGGGCTGCAGAAAGGTTTGTGCCCCCGGATGAGGGCCGTTTGGAGTTTCTCCACAGCAAAACGGGAAGTCCACATCAAAGCGGATGTCGTTATTTTCTTCTAAGTAAGTCAGGCCAACTATATATTGCAAAGGACGGTTCCACGTAGATTTCAATTGTAGTTCGGTGACTAAAGAATCATAGTTGGAATGATTGGTGATTAATGATGTATCAGTAAAAATCGGCACCACATTGCCTGCAAAGCCTAATGAAGTGACAATATCTGGATTGGTGAGCGGTGCATTAGGTCCCGTGCCGCCCAACCCATATGCCGGATGACGCGGATCGGGATACGAAACATTACTATCGTTAATTTGGCTTCTTTTTTGTTGCGCAAAAGCAATGCGGTGCTCTAATACCATAGAATCGGTGATATCCCATGCTAACACCGAGCGCAGCGTAGCAATGCTCATATCCAATTCACCGGGGACATTGACCGGCACTGGTTCATCCCACTGCGATCCGCTACAGGCAAAGAAAGTACCCCTTGCTTTTTCGCAATCTTTTATTTGCACTGCACCGGGGCTGTTATCTTGAAAGTGGTCGTAAATAATATTCCACTCCACCGCTTCGCTTAACAAGAAACGACTACTGATACGGAAGCCATAGCGATTGATAGCGCCATAAAATTCATCCTTACCGAGTGGACGATTGCGCCGTTGATCCACATTGGGAATACCATCGGCGCGCACATCAAATGGATCACCAAAGTCGCCATCACGGTTGGTATCCCACTGCAAATCAAAGCGATCCTGCACTTGGTTGAGCCAACTCTCGCCTTGATCTACAAATAGTGAGACGCGCAATCCAATAGAATCGGTAACTGGGATATTTGCCCAGCCTTTCACGGTACGGTGATTAAAGCTTCCATAATCAATTGCCACATTGCCACCAAAACCATCAAAATCAGGGCGGGCACTGATCACATTAATACTGCCGGCAGTGCTATTGCGCCCAAACAAGGTACCCTGCGGTCCGCGATTGATCTCCACCCGTTGCACATCGTGCATCAATGCCAATCCCCCTTGAGGGCGCGGCGAATACAGACCATCAAAATGAAACGCCACAGTCGGATCACCGAGTTCGGTAAAATTATTGGAAGTCATTCCGCGAATCGCCACCTGTACTCCCGAATCGGTGGGCGAAAACCCTACCTGCAAATTGGGCACTAACCCATCTAAATCTAAGGCATTGGCCGTGCCCGTTTCATCCAATTTGTCTTGTGAAAATGCCGACACCGACAAAGCGGTTTCCATTAAAGATGTCTCGCGCTTCGTTGCCGTCACAACAACTTCTTCTAAAGCCGTTTCATCAACCGCATCCTGCTCATCGTTATCTACCACCACTGCGCTTTCATCGGCGGCGACTTGTTCTTCATTTATTGCATCTATTTCACCATCGGGTTGTGCCTGCACAGTGCTGTAAATAATACAGCTCATCACCAATATACTTATTTTCCCCCATTGATGCATTAGATTATCTCCTTTTGCGGCGGTGGTATCATACGGAAAAGCACTCACGCGATTATTGTTCCCACCGCACATTATCCAGTTCATAAGTGAAAGTTCCCGATGAATCTTTCACTCTAATCACCATACCAGTAGTGACGCGATCAATCTTTAACCCTTGTCCTTCATCTGGGCCGCCATTGGCGTTAATGATATCTTGTACCTGTATAGAAATCTCTTGCCAATGATTAGAAGGCATCACAACATTTGAATCTATTTCACGTGGGGCATTGTCAAATGAACACCCCGCACAATCCGCTTTGACGACAAAAACTTGGGTGGTCACATTGGCAGTAATGTAATAGACATCAAACTTAATTTGGCCTGCAGAGAAAGCGGTAAAATCAAGCCCGCTTCCTCTTTGTCCCATAATAAGAACGGCAACCGTTGGTGCTTCTGCACTGTGTACGACTCTCACCACCTGATTGCGCGTGGTCGCTTCTGCAGTTGCCGTGGTGATTTCCCAATCCAAAGTTGGGCAAGCAGCGCTACTACTGCAAATATTGTTAATCGCCCCATCCCAAGCAGTCAAGCTAGAATCGCTCCATTGTGCATGAATGGCATCGGCAAACACACCTGCTTGTCCAAGCGGGCGGGCGGGTGTAGGGGTCGGTGCGGTGGTAGTTCCGCCAGTACGCACCCAGCGCACATTATCAACGCGATATCGTACCCCACGAAATTTGTTTCCTTCACTCGCCGGAAAAATAACCATCCCATTGAGGACCTTATCAATTTTTAGCCCGCCGGCGGTTGAACCGCCATTAGCAGCAATCAAAGCGGAGATGTTGACACTTTGTGAAGTCCATTCACCAGTCGCTATCATCCCTAAATTTTGTTCCCTTTCACCCGCAGCCGTGGTTGGGCATCCCACACAATCTACTTTCATCACAAACTGCGCATTCATAGGATTTTCAACGACTTTCAGATCAAATAATACCTGCCCCATTTCAAAGCCGGTAAAATCCACCCCAAGGCTGTTGCGTCCTATAGTCAAGCCACTAAACATTGTCGCTGAAGCATTGGGATGGGTGACTTCTATCACTTTGCGTCCCAGTCTTTGTGCATCATCCACTAACTGCCACATCAGACTCGGACAAGCGGCACCGCCATCGTCAATACAATCGGTTGTGAAGCTATTAGCGGCATCAAAACCCGCGAACCCTTCACTCCAAGTATTCGCAATGGTGCTATTCACAAAAACGGGACCTAAGTTAAAGAAGGGAATGGCGTTAAGCCTGCAATCTGCGCTGCGACATGCGGCGGTCAAAACAATATTATCAATATTGACATCGGCGCGCGTATTGGACATATTTACTGTATCGGTAGCTTCTATCACAAATAAATCACGCACATTGGTTAAATCTAAAGTACCGCCCGGAATAGGTGTCAGATCGGCTATTTTGATGGTATAGGTCGTCCATTCCCCGACTGTACCCACAACAAGATCCTTTTCCCCTGAGTTAGGGAAACCATTGCCTAACTTGACCGTCAAGGTGGTATTATCACCAATGGCATTCACTTTCATATTAAAAACAAGGTTCCCTAAATGCTGCGTGCCTGATAGATCAAAATTGGGCCTTAATGCTGCCGAAGGGGTGGTGGCCGATAACAGAGAGACATTACCCACATTGCCGCTGATTTGCACATTCCATACCGTTTCGCCGCTGTCGGTGGCTTGGACATCATTGCTGACGGTTGCTGTTCCACTCGCAAACCGCGCCACTTGGAGAGTATTGGTGGCAATGGCACCGCTCACTAATTCTTGGTGATGCAAGCCTCCGCCATTGGCAGGATACACAGCCAAGCGTTTGAAAGTCGGGGAATGTGCTGAAGAAATTGCGCGCACGGAAGAACTGGCATTAGCGCGGCAACCGACTCCGTGTCCAATTCTGTCATTATCCACACAACGAAAAACGCGCACATAATCTACATCATAAGTTTGACCGCTACCACCAAAAGTGGCACTGAGTGCATTCGCATCAGGGTTGCCTGTGAGATTGCCCCCAACCGCTAAATTGAGCAATATGTGAAAAGATTGGTCAAAAGGCGGTGAAACCATAGCCCCCATTGCCGGCACTTGCTCGTAACCGCCGCGTCCGTCTTCTCTGGTGGTATACCAATTTGCCGAAGTTTGTGTCGCATAGTGCGTATCATCAAAAAAGTAGCGAATGTGGTCACGACTCCATTCCATCGCGTAGGTATGCATAGCGTCTTGGGGGTTTGCTGATGGCTCATGATTATTGGATGTGAAACTATTGAGTGGGGACAACATCCCATAGTGGGAAGTTCCCGTAATCGTTTTTTTATTATTGACTCCCAAATTAGTCGACTCCACTATATCTATTTCACCCGACAAAGGCCATATTCCATAAGTATTAGAAGTCGGCAACATCCACGCCGCAGGCCAAGTGCCTAATCCTGCCGGCAATTGGGCGCGCACTTCTACCCGACCATAGGTAAAATCAAACTTATTCTTGGTATTGATCCGCGCAGAAGTGAATGATCTGCCTCCCTTGCTTTCTTCTCTAGCGGTAATCGTCAGCATGCCGTTCGCTACCGAAATATTATCAGTAGAATAATACTGTTGTTCTCTGTTACCCCAGCCGCACAAGTTCGGGCAACCATCACCCGCTTGAATATTCCAATTGTCCATATTGAGTGCCGTGCCATTGAATTCTTCCGCCCAGATCATTTCCCACCTCGGTGGAATATAGCGAACAGCACTGCCATCTGTAGTGGCGGATGTCGCATTAATATTCGCTTGAAAATCACTATAGCGCACTGTAATGGCAAGATTGCCCGAAGTATCGCTGAGTAAAGCGGGACGGCTTGCCAACCAAATACTACCACTTCCATTGACGGTATGCGCTAAAGAGCCTCCAATGATAACGACAGGAGCAAATATGCTCTCGTTAGTAGTCAAACGCACGGAGACCATATCGCCGACATGGGCAATGCTTCTGTCGCTATTATTTGAGGCAATGGTTAAAGAAGTGATTCTCGGTACGCCAGCGGCACTATTTCCCGGCAAATTGCCACCCGTTTCTCCCCCGCATGCCGCTAAAAGATGTGTAGCAAAAAAAATGTAGGCAAATAAACGCACACAGAGAAGTATTTTCCATCCTTTTTTTGAATACTCCCCTCTGTATTCACTAGGCACAATTATTACTCGGCTAGAATATAAAATCGCAGGGGGGCTTAGAGAACTGTACCATCAGATATTTGTGCAGTGCGTGTGGCAGGTGCGCATTGCGGCCTGCCACAAACACTATTTTTCTATATCCTTCTTACGGCACCCAGCGCACATTATCTACTTCAAAGATAGCTCTTGGATCGGGAGTACTAAACGCACCGGTCCAAATCACTAAGCCTGTTGTCACTCTATCTAAGAGTAATCCACCAGCACTGGAGCCACCATTCGCATTGACAAAGTTGCCTATTGGAATACTCACCGATATCCACCCCGATTGCCCCACACCAGAATTTGGGACAGACTGCTCACGCTGTCCCATGTCTGTTGGGCAATCACCAGCACTATTTTGAGTGCCTGTTCTTTGCGAACAGTCCAGTTTTACTGTGAAAGCTGTCGTAAGGGTCCGCGTGACGATACGTAGGTCAAACTGCAGGGTAGAACTATTGTTAATGTAGTGGGTAAAATCATGCCCAAAACCATTTGTCCCATTCGGGTTCGGCGTTTGCCCCACAAAAAGCCCGTTAAACATCGCAGAAGTACTATATTCTGCCCGAATGACATAACCTCGAGTCGTCTCGGTAGTGGTGGTAATTTGCCAACTCACAGAGGGACATGCGGCGCCATTATCATCCACACAGGAATTAAAGCCTATCGCTCGATCAAAAGCCCCTACTTTCACTGACCACTTAGCATCGGTAGCATTATCAAACACCGTCCCATCCACCAATCCTGCTTGTTGTGTCAACACCACGCCAGGGGCTTGCAAGCCATTAGTATAGTCGGCACAAGCGCGGAAACTGTATGTCTGAGTCCCCGTCAATCCGGTAATCACCAGGTCTACGTCGTTAGCATCATTTGTGCTCATCACGGAGACACCCCCACCACTCATTTCAGGACAGGTCGCTGCAGGCGTGCTCCCTTGCACATAAGCGACAGTGGCACCTTGGTAGCCAGTGAAACTCGGAGTAGTCCAGCGGACGGTGACTTGTGAAGTTGCACCATAGGCAATGACCTGAGTGAGTGGGCGCACTGGTTGGAAATTGATACGCACCGTATCGGTGCTGAGACTTCCCGACGTGG
>JAHRAO010000031.1 GCA_020027215.1 Gammaproteobacteria bacterium | reverse complement strand
AATGTCGTACAATAAAGGCAGTGATTATCCCCTGTATGGATACTGTATGGATAAACCAGCCATTAAAATAGTCACCGTCATGTGGGCCGATGAAGACTATTAGACAGAGCACGATGAAGAAAGCAAGATACCATTACACCGAATGCGGATTGGATAATGTTTATGTTTATGGGTTAAACTTCGCTGATGACGACGGTGAGGAAACGATTCTCGTGCCATGCATCCAAGCACTGCATTGGTGCATTGCCAAAGATATTTTAATGCACCGCGAAAATTTATCCGGTAAAGAACTCCGATTTTTGCGTTCAGAAATTGAGTGGTCGGCGGCACAGGTTGCTGATTTTTTGAAAGTTGATGCAGCCAGTATACAAAAAATTGAACAAGGTAATGAGGTCATGCCCCTGATACAGAGCCTAAAAATTAAAGTAAAGGTCGCTGCCATTATGTTATCGGGAACCGATTATAGCAATACACTTTGGCATCAAAAAGATCAGGCTCATCATGTAATGCATGAAAGCCCGTCTGCTCAACTCACCTCTGTAGATAGTAATGCAATAACGGTGGAGTTGATACAAGGCAATGATCGTTCTTGCTATAGGTCGCTCTCTATTGCTGCTTAAATAGCAGAGATGTGCCATCAGTTATGCAACAAAAATCACCAATAATATATTAGGGCTGTCCTTCCCACCTGATCACTCACTCAACAAACTGAACGGCTTTGACTAAAGCGCCTATGACCCGTTTGCGTCGATAGAGTTTATCCGATCTTGTGTGGATTCTTAGACCATTCGCTCCCATCAAACGCAATGATGGCTGTGCTGTAGGGGTAAGGAATCTGTGCTGCCAATTAAATAAAGTGCCCAAGAGCAGTTTTTTGAGTATATAATTCTTTTCTACTTGGACAATAACGCAATCTTTGCTAAATGTATCATATACGCTCTTTCAATACGATTAGTCCGAAAGGATTAGCGCGCTTACCCCACCCCGAGTATCAGGTGGTGGAAAAGTATGATGATGCCCTGCCCGCACACGCTATTTTATTGCGCAGTTACCCTCTCACGCCAGCAGATATTCCGCCAAGCATAGTCGCTATTGCGCGCGCTGGATCAGGAGTCAATAATATCCCCATCGCTCACTGCACCGAACGGGGTATTCCCGTCTTTAACACTCCAGGAGCAAACGCCAATGCGGTGCGGGAATTGGTGGTTGCCGCTTTATTGTTGAGTTGTCGCAACATATTAGGCGGGGTTAATTTTATTACCAAGAACACCATGAATACCGAATCCTTTACCCACTTCGTAGAAAACAACAAAAAACGCTTCAAAGGAGAAGAACTGACCGGAAAAACAATGGGTATAGTCGGACTCGGTGCCGTCGGCAATTTAGTCGCTCATTCGGCATTACACTTTGGAATGCACGTGTGTGGGTACGATCCCGCACTATCCGTTGAAGCGGCGTGGCGCTTACCCGGCTCTATCAAGCGGATGGAAGACATGCACAGCCTCGTGGCACAATCGGATTATGTGAGCCTGCATATGCCACTCAATTCATCTACTCGCCATATTATCAACAAAAAACTATTGCATCATTTTAGAACAGGGGCACGCCTACTCAATTTTTCGCGCGCCGAAATTATCCACGTGCCCGATCTTCTCAGTAGTCTCAATGAAGGAAAATTAGCTGGGTATGTCACCGATTTTCCCGATCCCGTCCTCATTGGACAAGATAAAGTAATTCTTTTTCCACACTTAGGCGCGTGCACTCAAGAAGCCGAAGAAAATTGTGCAATGATGGCGGCAGAATTGTTGAAGGATTTCATTGAAAACGGCATAATTAAATATTCGGTCAATTTTCCTTCTATCTACCTTGAACTCAATGGCGATGGGCGCATAGTGGTTTGTAATCAAAACATCCCTAATATGATCAATCAAATTACCGCTATTCTCTCAGATGAAAATATCAATGTTGTGGATATGGTCAACAAAAGCCATGGAGAAGTAGCGTGTAACTTAATTGACACCGAGGGTATTCCTAGCCCCGCTTCCTTACAACGCATGCGAGCGGTAGAAGGAGTGAGCAGCGTGCGTATGATTGAATGGCAAGCGTCCAATGGATAAAAGGTCGCCTACTCGGCAAGCAGCAGCGCAATAAATTTTTCAATTTTTTGTGCTCGCGGGGTATTGCTGTGCGTTTCACCGATAAATGTAGCGCGAATATGTCCTTTTTTATCAATCACATAAAAAGTAGGCCAATAACGATTGCCTAATGCCCGCCAATAGGCAAAGTCATTATCCAGCATAATCGGATGATTTAATTGGAATTTGTGCGTTTTTTTGATCACCGCATTGCGGTGGCGTTCGTGTTCAAATTCGGGAGAATGAATCCCAACCACCGTAAAATTATGGGTGCTAAATCTTTCCTCCACTTTGTGCAGCCAAGGAAACGAGCGGTAGCAATTCCAACAATCAAAAGTCCAAATATCCATCAACACCACTTTGTTTTTCAGGTCAGCGGTGGTGAGTGGAGAAGAGTTAATCCACGCCGCAGGCAATGACTGTGTAAATTCGGGAAGCACAGGTGGTTCGGCTTCGCTCACCAGTGCAGCCAGTAAAAGCTGTCCGCACAAGAACCAACCACACAATCGCATATTACATATTGGCATAGTTTGGTCCGTTGCCGCCTTCTGGAGTGCGCCAATCAATATTTTGGGCGGGGTCTTTAATATCACATGTTTTACAATGCACGCAGTTTGCCGCATTGATGTGGAAGGATTTCTCGCCTGTGGCTGAAGTGATTACTTCGTAAACTCCCGCGGGGCAATAACGTTGAGCGGGTTCATCGTAGAGGGGAACATTGTTTTGGATGGGAATATTCTTATCGCGTAGGACTAAATGACAAGGCTGGTTTTCTTCATGGTGCATATTGGCGAGAAAAACAGATGACAGCTTGTCAAAACTAATTGTACCGTCGTGTGGCGGGTAGTCAAGCGGCAGGCTATCAACGGATTGTGCAAGCGTCGCATAATCGGGGCGACAATCCTGCACGGTCCACGGCACAAGCCCGCGCAAGAGGTGAATATCGGCATAAGCAAAAATACCGCCCGCAATATGCCCCCATTTATGTTGAGAAGCACCAAAATTGCGGTGACGGCGTAAATCTCGTCCCGCCCAAGAACGGGAAAAAGACACCTGATATTCACTCAATGCAGTGTGACTGTGCCCACGAGCCAGTGCATCGGCAATAGTATCTGCGGCAATTATTCCAGATTTCATTGCAGTGTGAACACCTTTGATACGGGAAAAATCTAAAGTGCCGGCATTGCAACCCACTAACAATCCGCCGGGAAAAGCCATCTCGGGCAATGATTGCCACCCTCCTTTAGCAATTGCCCGCGCACCATAGGCTACGCGTTCGCCATCCTGCAGGTGCTGCTTAATTTGGGGGTGGTGTTTGTAACGTTGAAATTCATCAAAGGGCGACAGGTATGGGTTGGTGTAATTCAAGTCTACAATGAGCCCCACGGCAACGAGGTTGTCCTCACAGTGATACACGAAGCCTCCTCCTGTCGTTGCGCTTTCATTCAAGGGCCAGCCAAAAGAATGGCTCACGTGCCCAGATTGATGGCGGGCATCGCTGACCGCCCACAATTCCTTAAAACCTATGGCGTAGTGTTGCGGCTGCGCATTTTTATCTAAATGAAAGTGCTTTATCAATTGCTTGCCGAGATGACCATGACAACCTTCGGCAAATACGGTATATTGCGCGCGCAATTCAATTCCCGCCGCATAATTATCCTTCTGTGTGCCATTTTTCCCCATTCCCATATCGCCAGTGATAACACCCATAACCGCCCCGCTCTCGTCATACAGAATATCGCTTGCCGCAAAACCGGCAAATACATCTACACCCAGTGATTCCGCTTGTTGTCCCATCCAGCGACATAAATTGCCTAAACTCACAATATAATTTCCGTGATTGCGCATGGTATAAGGGACGAACATATTGGGGATTGCCCACGCCTTTTGTGCATTCTGCAAGTACCACAGGCGTTCGTCGTTTTTCACTGCGACATGGAGGGGGGCACCTTGCTGCACCGCCTGCGGAAAAATCTCGTATAGTGCGCGCACATCCAATACGGCACCCGACAAAATGTGTGCGCCAATTTCCGCTCCTTTCTCCAACAAGCACACTTTCAAAGGTATGTTGTTTTTTGCGGCGTGCTGGCGCAAACGGCATGCCGTTGCCAATCCAGACGGACCCCCTCCAACGATGACAACATCGTATTCCATCACTTCGCGTTGATGATTGGGTTGGTTCATATCACTAATATAACATCACTACACGCAAGAAATCTCCCGATTATGTCCATTGCGCTATGCTCTCTTCAATCGTCTCTCGCATTACAATAACCTCTATGCTGGTATTAGGAATTGAAACATCCTGTGACGAAACAGGTATTGCCCTTTACGATCAACAAGATGGTTTGGTGGCGCACTGCCTGCACAGTCAAGCGCTCATGCACGAAGAGTACGGCGGCGTGGTCCCCGAATTAGCGGCGCGCGATCACATTCGCATTGCGTTGCCCTTAGTGGAGCAAGCACTCAACACAGCGCAACGCACTAAATCATCGTTAAACGGCGTGGCTTATACAGCAGGGCCCGGATTAGTCGGCGCCTTGATGGTCGGCGCTTGCCTCGGCAAAGCCATTGCGATGGCATTAGGTATCCCCGCTATCAGCGTCCATCATTTAGAAGCGCATCTTATGGCACCGCTATTGGATAATCCCAACATTACGCCTCCTTTCATCGCTTTATTGGTGTCGGGCGGTCATACCCAATTGATTGCGGTTCACGCGTGGGGACGCTATGAAATATTGGGGGACACGCGCGATGATGCGGCTGGAGAAGTATTTGATAAAGTTGCCCAAATGTTGGACATCGGCTACCCCGGCGGTCCAGCAATTGCACGATATGCGGCGCAAAGCACCAAAAGCACGCTCACCTTACCCGAACCTATGACCCAAGTCGCGGGGCTCGATTTTAGTTTTAGCGGGCTGAAAACACAGGCTATGTATCTCATTGAGCAACATAGAAAAAGTAACGGCACGCTCCCCTCCCAAAGCATTATTGATATAGCTACAGCTTTTGAAATAGCGATCACCAATACCCTCACAATAAAATGTCGCCGCGCATTGTCCGCAACTCAATACCGCACCTTGCTCGTCAGCGGTGGAGTCGGCGCCAATTTGCGCCTGCGAACACAACTCAACCAACTCATAGGAACAGTAAATGGCGGTAAAATATATTATCCGCGCATAGAATTTTGCACCGATAACGGGGCAATGGTGGCATACACTGGTTATCGGCGATTGAGTGCAGGGCAATGCGATGATATACCGGTGGTCATTTCGCCACGCTGGCCACTCACCGACTTACCACCATTATAAAAATGAATCGCACAAAAAAATATAACGATATTTTGTATATTTCACAGTTAGAAATGGATACCATTATCGGTATTTACGACTGGGAACGCCGCCAACGGCAAATTGTGTGTGTGGATTTAGAAATAGCAACCGACATTCGCCCCGGCGCCCAAACAGACCACATTGACGATGCGTTAAATTATAAAGCGATAACCAAACGGATTATCAGTGTGGTCACAAATAGTCGCTACAATTTAATAGAAGCACTTGCCGAACACATTGCGCACATCATTTTAACTGAATTCCACGTCAGTTGGTTACGGCTAAAACTCAGCAAACCCGGCGCACTGCGATGGGCACGTGATGTCGGCGTGATCATTGAAAGGAGCGCAACAGATAGCACATGAGCCCCACTGTTTATATTAGTATTGGCAGTAATATTGAGCACGAAAAAAATATTAATGCCGGTTTGATTGCTCTTGCCGAGCATGTGAGCATTTTGTGCGTCTCATTTGTCTATGAAAATCCGGCAGTCGGATTTAGCGCACCGCCTTTTTATAATTTAGCCGTTGCGCTGGATTGCCCTTTACCGGCGAATGATTTCATTTCACTGTTGAATACTATTGAGATTGCCAACGGCAGATCGCCCACAAAAACCAATAAATTTACCTCGCGCACCTTGGATTTAGATTTAATTGCTTACGGTAGCGCTATCTATCCCGATGAGGACACTTTATCCAATGCTTATGTGCTCGCCCCTTTATCCGAAGTGGCAGGCGAGAGTGTCCATCCCACTCTGCATAAAACCTACCGTCATCTATGGGAGTCCTTTCAAGGGGATCGCACAACGCTCACCCGCCTGACAGATTACTCTTGGCCATCCATCCCGCTCAAACATGCTTCCCTCTAAACACAAACAGCGCGCTTATATGCGCAAAGCGCTCGCCTTAGCGGAAAAGGGATTATATACCTCCATGCCTAATCCAAGGGTCGGGTGTATTATTGTCAAGGATGATGTCATCGTAGGGCACGGATGGCACGAAAAAGCTGGTGCACCGCATGCCGAAGTGATGGCATTAAAAGAAGCGGGTAAAAAAGCACAGGGTGCAGTAGTCTATGTCACTTTAGAGCCCTGTAACCACCACAATAAAACCCCACCCTGTTGTGATGCATTGATCGCCGCACAAGTGGGGGCAGTGGTCTGTGCAATGCACGATCCCAACCCGCTGGTGAAAGGTAAAGGAATTGATCGCTTACGTGCGGCGGGAATTGCGGTAGATACTAATATTTGTGCCACTGAAGCACTCGAAATCAACAAGGGTTTTTGTAAGCGGATGGAATGCGGACTGCCTTATGTCACCGCAAAATCGGCAATGAGTATGGATGGGCGCACCGCCATGCCCAATGGTGATAGCAAGTGGATCACTGGCAAAGCTGCACGTATGGAAGTGCAGCATTTGCGGGCACGCAGTTGTGCAATTTTAACGGGGAGTGGTACTGTTGTATGCGATGACCCACAACTCAATGTGCGCTACTTCACCACACGGCAACCTTTACGCGTGGCAGTGGATAGTGGTCAGCGCATCCCCGCAAAAGCGCGCATGTTTCATTCCCCAGGGAAAGGCATTGTGCTCACCGCTAGCGCGCATCCTGCCCTCCCCCATCAAATCATTCCAACCACACAAGCGGGTAAAATAGATCTCCCACAAGCAATGCTCTGGTTCGGGCAACAAGAATGCAACGAAGTATTATTAGAAGCAGGTGCCAGTCTCTGCGGGGCTATGCTACAAGCACAACTCATTGATCGCTTCATTATTTATATTGCCCCAGTTTTTATGGGAAGTGAGGCGCGGCCTTTATGCACTTTGCCGATTGATCAATTTTCGCAACGCCAGTCAATGGAGATAATGAAAATGGAGGCGGTGGGTGACGATTGGCGGGTGACTGTCCATCCGCAGTATTCATCCTAAACATATGTTTACCGGCATTATTCAGCGCATAGGCACAATTAGCACTATAGAGGAACATGGTGCCGAGCGGCAATTATTTATCGCCGACCCCGATGGGCACAATAGCGCTTTAGGGGATAGCATTGCTGTAAATGGGGTGTGCTTAACGGTTAATCAAAAAAACGCACAACATATTGGGATGGCGGTTTCCATAGAAACCCAGCAATGTTCTACTTTAGGGAGTATAGAGCGCGGCGCACGGGTCAATTTAGAATCGGCGCTCACTCTACAAACTCCGCTAAGTGGACATATCACCACTGGTCATATCGACGGCATCACACAAATCAGCGCAATCAATCCACAAGGAGATTCACAACAATTATATTTCCACATCCCCCACCATTTAGCGCAATATATTGTGCCCAAAGGAAGCATAGCCATCGATGGAGTGAGTTTGACCATCAATATGGTTGAGCGCGATCAATTTGCAGTGAATATCATCCCCTACACCCGTGAACAGACCATTGCCGCCGACTACCAACTCGGCAGTTCAGTCAATATAGAAATTGATATTATTGCGCGCTATTTAGAAAAATTGCTTCACTCGCGCGGAGGGGGAAGCACTAATCCTTGAGCGTCAAATCGTTGCGGGCGTTCGTTATGCCAATATTCAATGCGCTCACGTAAACCGCCAAAGTCGTCGTAAGTTTCTGAAACATCAAATGTCGCTTGTGATACCGCGTCAGTAATTCCTGCGGTATACCACACTTCATCAATGAAGGCGGTGCCATTGGTGCCACCGAGCACCCAAATTTTATTGTCAAAAACTTGTGCCGTATGGAGAAATCTCGGCGTCCAAGTGGTTGATGAACTCACTCCACTTGACCACGAACGACCATCTGTTGAATGCCACACATCATTAAAGGCGTTACTAAACCGTCCGCCCATTACCCATATACGTTCATCAAATACCACGCTACGGTGTTGGCTACGCGGTATCCAAATGCTACCGGTGGGGGACACTTGCATCCAATTACGTCCATCAGTGGATGTCCAAATATCGTTATAGTAGACATTCCCTGAAGCACCTCCTATCACCCACATACGATTATTCCATACCACACTAGTGAGATCGCGGCGCGGCACCCAAGGCGCATTATCCACCACTAAAGTCCAAGAACTCCCATCGGGGGATGACCAGACCTCATTGACATCCATCCCTGCAAATCCACCTAATAACCACATCTTATTTTGATAAACGACGCTGGCGTAATTACTGCGCGCACTCCACGACGCACTAGAAGTCGCTTGTATCCATGAACGTCCGTCGGTGGATGACCACACATCGTTAAACAGTTGGGTGCCCGAACTGCCTCCGACGACCCACATTTTATCGTCAAATATCACCGGTGAAAAACCGCGCCGCACCGACCAGCGCGTTGTCTCTTGTGAGGTCGTTTCTTGTGGTAGTTCTTCAACCCAACTCATACCGTTAGTCGACGACCAAACATCATTCACATCACGTAAACCGATCAATCCACCCAAAACCCATAATTTGTCATTCCATACCACACTCCCGTGCGATACACGAGGTGACCACCGATCTTCTCGTATACTCGCCGTCCAGCTCCGTCCATCGGTTGTCCACCACGCATCCACTAACAACTCGCGAAAATTATTACCCGCTCCACTGCTACCAACCACCCACATTTTATTGTCAAATACCGCACTGGCATGCTGCGAACGCGCAGCCCACCCAGCGCTCGTATTCACATTCGTCCACATCGAACCATCTGTTGAGCACCATACATCGTTGCGATTATTTCCATCAAACCCACCAAACAACCACATCTTCCCTTCATAAACGAGGTTAGTATGATTGGTGCGCGCAGTCCACGACGCATTGGCAGTTATGCGCAACCAGGTGCGACCATCGGGGGATGACCACACATCGTTAAACCGCACACCATTAGCATCTTCACCGCCGAGCACCCAAATTTTACCATCGTAGACCACACTACTATGATTGGCACGCTCAGCCCACGGCGCACTGGCATTGGCTAATATCCACGTGCGGCCATCGGTGGATGACCACACATCGTTATGATGTTGATCCGTTTGCTCACCGCCGAGCACCCAAATTTTGTTATCATGCACCACGCTCGTATGGTTACTGCGCGATGACCACTGTGCACTGGCATTGACTAATGACCAGGTACGACCATCGGTGGATGACCACACATCGTTTTTGGGCAAGCCAGCACTGCCACCTAATAACCATATTCTCTCTTGATGGATGACGCTGGTGTGGGCGGTGCGTGGCGACCATTGTGCGTTGGTGGTAACTGGATGCCATTGCCCTCCGTTTGCCGAACGCCAAGTGTCATTGTGTTGGCTATTGAACGTACCCCCGCCGATCAACCATAGAAAATTGTTGTGCGCAACGAGTGAGTGTGAAGCGCGGACAGACCACAGTTGATTACGCGGGGTTTGTGTCCAGGTCACAGTCGTGGTCATCACATTATTCACCGCAGTTGGGGCAGGGGCACTGCTACCCCCGCATCCGCTGACCAAATATACAAGCGCAACGGCAATGAAAGTCGAACGCACGGCAATATTTGCCGATACAAAAACCAAGGGATAATGCATGGCGACTATTTTAACAATTTATACAAGAAAATAACAGCATCGCAGAACGAATGGTCGGCAGGGCTATTTTTTGGTGGCATACATTCCCTCAATTTCGGCGGCGAAACGTTGTGCTAATAGCGAACGTTTCATTTTCAATGTTGGCGTAAGGGTGCCATCGGCAACAGTCCACGGCGTGAGGAATGCACGGACTGCACGCACTTTAGCATAAACGGGGAAACCACGCAAACGCGTGGACACTTTTTTCTGCAGGTATTGTGTGACTTGCGGCACAGTCAAAGCATCCGTGTCATGGGCATCCACACCCAATTTTTTCGCTTCATCTTGCCAAACATCATTGTCTAACACCAACAATGCTGATAGACAAACGCGTCCTTCACCAACAATCATCGCCTGTTCAAATAATGTATCTTCGCAAATTGCAGATTCTACATCTGCGGGCGGTATTTTTTCGCCCGTGGATAACACAATGATTTCTTTCAACCGCCCGGTAATACGAATAAAGCCATTGTCATCAATAGAAGCAATATCGCCCGTGGAGAGCCAGCCATCGGCATCAATCAATTGTTTTGTGGCGTCCTCATTTTGCCAATATCCTTGCATCACACTGGTATTGCGTGCCTGCAATTCGCCTGCCGATGAGAGGCGTATTTCAGTGCCGATCAATGGCAAACCTATGCTAAGGGGGTTATTACGCATGGGCGTATTGACGGTCAGTGTCGGTCCTGTTTCGGTTAATCCATACCCTTGCAGAATATCAATACCCAACGCAATAAAAACGCGGGCGATAGTGGACGGCAAGGGGGCGCCTCCACTGATGACATAGCGTAATTGTCCGCCAAACCGCGTGCGGACTTTTTTTGCCACCACAGCATCCAATAATGGCCACATTAACTGCGATAATTGCCACTGACCTCTCCCTTGCCTTATCTCAAAACGTTGCCAACCAATGTGCACTGCCATCTTAAACAGTTGCAATGCAAATCCACTCAAACGTGCCAAAATAGCGTGGTAAGCGCGTTCAAATACACGCGGCACACAAATCATCATTGTCGGACGGCAAATAGACAAATCCTCAACCAATTGCATGATGGAGCGGTTAAAAGTCACTTGCGCACCAACCATCATCGGCAAATAATATCCGACCGTTCTTTCAAACATGTGCGATAACGGCAAGAAGGATAAAAATTTATCCTCCGGCAATACAGTGACACTCCGCAAACCCGCTAAAGCATTCGTTAAGATATTTGTGTGCGATAACATGACTCCCTTTGGTTTGCCTGTTGTTCCAGAAGTGTAGACAATTGTCGCAAGGTCCCCCGGCTGGGTACTCGGATGCGTTGCGGGTTCATGGTTTTCTCCTGCATCTAACCATTGTGCCAAAGACATCAAGCGGGTATCGGTATTTTTACGCAATTCATCCCCATCGGTCATAATGACCACACGTTTGAGTGCGGGCAAATGTGCCCAGTGGGGCTCCATATCCCGCCACAACCTATAATTGCGCAGAAATAATATCTGGGTATCCGTGTGTTGGAGAATATATGCCATATTATCGGCACGATCTTCCACATACAAAGGGGTCACCACCAATCCAGCCGCCAAGCAGGCTTGGTCGCAAAGCACCCATTCACGACAATTGTGCATACCAATGGCGGCACGTGTTCCAGTGGCGATATGGTCACTAGCAATAGAGCATTGCCAGCGTAATGCCTCCATACCCATCTCTTTCCACGTGATGCTTTTCCATTCGCTTTTGGGCGACGAATACTGAGTATAGGCTATTTTCTCGGGAGAAGCTGCCACCCGTGCGGCAAATAACTTGGGTATTGTGCCCTCAGCATAGGAAATAAGCGCTTCTTTATCCGCGTAGGAAGTAAGTTTGTCTTCGGGATACTCTGTCGCTATACGATACGATTGCTCATTCATTGTGCGTTGTGCCATCAATATTGCTATTATAACTGATGAAATCTGCAAATCACATATGCAATAGATGATGCGCCCACAGACAATATGCTATAGTAAGAGCACATCCTATCATGTCGCTTGAGCAATACCGACAATTTCACGATCCCATAAACGATGATGCTTTATTTTTGCTCTGTGTTGTTCGCAATGAGCGATTATTGTTAGATCATTTCATTCGCCACTATCAAGCAATTGGCATCACTCATTTTATTTTTATTGACAATGGTTCGGATGACGGGTCATTTGACTATTTACGCAATCATCCCCATATCAACAGCGAATTATATCGCACCGACGACAGCTATCGCACCCACAATTTTGGCATGGATTGGATTCTGTCTTTATTACGCGAGAAATGTCAGCATAAATGGTGTCTCATTGCCGATGCCGATGAACTATTTATCGCCGATGGGGCAAGCGATCTCAATGTATTGCGCGCACAAATGGGCGGTGCCAATGCAATACTCTCTATCACGGTAGATTTTTATGCGCACCAAGCCTTGCCTTATCAAATGGGGGAGGATTTTTTAAGCCATTCGTGTTACTATGATGCATTGAATCATCACTATCGCCCCAACATCCATAGCAAATATCGCCACCCTATACGCACAATATGGCACGCCAATGCCGACCGATGGAATTGTACCGGTGGCGTGCGGCGGCGGGTTTTTGGCATCAACCCCTGCTTAGTTAAACGGTGCTTCTTTCATTTTGATTTCCAGCAGACCCACCACATTCACAGCGGGTGTCATTTCATTACTTCACCGCATAGTCAGCAATCGCTCCGCTACCACAACAAACTAGCTATTATCCGTCATTTCAAATTTATTCGTCCCGACTTGTCCGCCTATTTTACGCAGCGGGTAGCACAAGACCAAGATTGGCACAACAATCATGAATACCATGCCTACCAACAGCATTGGCCTTGTTCGTTATACCATCCAATGTATAGCCAATCCTACGTGAACGACGAGCAGTTATTTGCTGCTTTTGAGCCCGCCTACTATCAATTTGCTGAATATTGCCACAAACGCACTCGGCGCATCAAAATGCTATGCGCAAGATGACCCGATAAAAATGCCATGTCCATTGAGCACATCCCCGCCTACTGTATTACCCGCGATGATATTCCTCAACGGGTGGCATGTGCGCAAGCCCTTCAACAACACATCCCCCAATTGGAAATTATTCCCGCTATCATAGGGGCACAGATCAATAAAACCCAACTGACCCATTACCTGCACCACGGTTTATTAGACCGCAAAAGCATATCCTTTGCCCCAGTGGGAGAGATCGGTTGTTATTTATCGCATATTACCGTATTGCGTACATTTCTCGGCGGAGACAGTGCACACTGCATCGTATTTGAAGATGACATCCGCTTACTACCGAATTTCTGCTCACTCTTTAATCAAGCGTGGGATCACCGACCGACGCGGTGGGATCTATTGTATCTCTATGCCAAAAAGGAGCAAAAAGAATACGCCATTACCCTGCCCAACAATTCGTTTTTTCTCGGCGCAACCAATACTTGGCTCGCCATGGGATATATCGTGAATCGGTCGGGGGCAGAAAAAATTATTCGCCACGCAGTTCCAATGAATGCTCATCCGATAGACGCTCATTTCGTCCGCTTGGTTAAACACAAACGATTATCCGCTTTTATTGTCACCGCCGATCTCGCCCAACACACTGACAATATACAGTCAGCCCATCTGAACAGTACTATTCAGCAAACGCCTTTTGTCAACACATTGTTTTACTGGCAGTCCATCTATCGTTGGCTGTATCCGTTCTATTTTTACTCTATCGCCATTCCTTACAAATTATTGACTCGACAGTGGGGAGATTTTGCTAAATACGGGCGGCGCACTTTTTTTGCGCGAAAACGGAAAGTACAGTGACCACACAACAATCACCCATTAGCGAGGAAAATTTCGGCATTTCATCACCGCTCAGCAAATGGCTCGTGTATACAGCGGCGGGCGATAATGCCAATATTGCGCAATGGCTCTCGGGGCGACAATTTGATTTATGGGTGACTTATTACGGCAATCAGAGCGATCAATACAGAGATGTTGCCGACTACTATGCCGCGCGTAAAGGCGGGAAATTTCAAAATCTACGCCACGATTATCACCAATACCCAGATATTTTTGCCGCTTATCAATATATTTTGGTCATGGATAACGATATTATTATTGACGCCGAGCACATCAATCATTTGTTTACCACCTGTATGCAATACGATTTGTGGATTGCCCAGCCAGCTTTTCGGGTGCACAGCGCCATTTCACACCGCAAGAATGTGCGCGCCCCTTTTTCGTTCATGCGTTACACCAATTTTATTGAAGTCACATGTCCGTTATTTCGCAGTGACCAGTTGATTACTTTCCTCAAGCACCACTATGACGGTAGTTTAATCG
Source organism: Gammaproteobacteria bacterium (assembly GCA_020027215.1). Lineage (GTDB taxonomy): Bacteria > Pseudomonadota > Gammaproteobacteria > JABABF01 > JAHRAO01 > JAHRAO01. Next base: position 65,911 of record JAHRAO010000031.1, on the reverse strand, counting down.
GATGGGGCATAGATTGGTGGTATTGTGAAGTTTTATCGCCGCCACCGCATAAAATGGCGATTATTGATCACTATCCGTGCACGAACCCCAAACGCACTGAGCGGGAAATTGATCAATTACAATCATCTCGGGAACGCGAACAGCATTGGTTGGAAATCAAAGCCAAGTACCGACTGCATTTAGAGGATGAAGGGATGCAAATCTACCACACCCGCTACACTCTACAATCTATTTGGCAAGGTTTCCCACTCGCCGTGCGGCAGGCACTTTATGTGCGGTAATGACCATTGCATTGATTTGAGGATGAGCATCGCCGACAGAGGGCCAGGCGCAAGACAACATAATTACCATCTATATATGTATTTTGGCGTAAAATAATGCCAAACCAACCTTGATACGAATATGCCGATATACGAATACTATTGCCGCAAGTGCGGGCATCAATTAGAAGTATTGCAACGCATTGACGATCCGCTTTTACGCGACTGTCCCCAATGCCACAAGCCATCGCTCGCCAAGCAAATTTCGGCGGCGGGATTTCGTTTAGCGGGCACAGGGTGGTACGAAACGGATTTCAAACAAAACAACAAAAAGAATATCGCTGGCGAGCGGGAAGAAAGCAAAAGCCAAACAAAAAAAGAAAAGAAGCCAGCAGAAAAAAACACTGCCACAGAAAAAAAAGCGCAGTCCAACGCCTCCTCCTCTACAAATCAATCACCCCCGACCGCCAATGCGTAGTCATTATTGTGGCGATGTGAGTGCCGATGACATTGGTCGCGAAGTGGCGTTATGCGGCTGGGTAGCGAGACGGCGCGACCATGGCGGCGTGATATTTATTGATCTGCGCGATTATCGCGGCATAGTGCAAGTTGTTTTTGATCCACAAGAAAAAACTGCTTTTGCGCTTGCCGATCAGATGCGCAGTGAATATGTATTGCGCACTGTCGGCATAGTGCGCGAGCGATCTCAAGAAACCATTAATCCCGATATGCCCACCGGCACCATAGAAGTCTACGTGCATGAATTGAAATTGCTTAATCGCGCCCTGCCTCCGCCATTTCAATTAGACGAATATATACACGCCAGCGAAGAAACCCGCCTTTCTTACCGCTATTTAGATTTGCGCCGAACGGAAATGCAAAACCATATACGTCGCCGCGCGCAATTAGCATGTGCCACCCGCACATTTTTAGATAATAAAGGTTTCGTGGAGGTTGATACGCCTTTGCTGACTAAAGCCACTCCTGAAGGAGCGCGCGATTACCTCACTCCGAGCCGCCTCCATCCCAGATCTTTCTATGCTTTGCCCCAATCACCCCAACTATTCAAGCAATTGCTTATGATGAGCGGGGTAGATCGCTACTACCAAATTGCGCGCTGTTTTCGCGATGAAGATCTGCGCAACGATCGGCAACCCGAGTTCACCCAAATTGATATAGAAGCGTCTTTCGTCAGTGTAGATGATATACTGGCTATAGGTGAAGGCATGGTCAGTGCCCAGTTTCGCGCCCTATTCGATGAAGAATTACCACCGGTAACTAAAATGGATTACAACGAAACCATTCGCCGTTTTGGCTGTGATAAACCCGACCTGCGCAATCCTTTAGAATTACACGATATTGCCGATGTGGTGCGCGATATTCCGTTTAAGGTCTTTAGCGTGCCGGCGGCAGATGATCGCTGTAGGGTTGTCGCACTCAAAGTCCCTCAAGGAGCGCAATTATCGCGCAAACAAATTGATGACTACACTCATTTTGTCGGTAATTTGGGGGCACAGGGGTTGGCGTGGATAAAAATCACCGATCTCTCTACTTCTCCTCCAGCATTACAATCGCCTATCCTCAAATTTATACCCGAAGATGTCGTGCAGCAATTAATGCAACGAGTGGAAGCGCATAGTGGCGATATCCTCTTTTTCGGTGCGGGGCGCGCATCGGTCGTCAATGCCTATATGTCAGCCCTCATCCACCAGTTAGGAAAAGATCTGAAATTATTTAACCCCAATCAATGGGCTCCACTGTGGGTAGTCAATTTCCCTCTCTTTCAAATTGACCACAAAGGGGAGCGCACATCTATGCATCATCCTTTTACCGCTCCCGCATGTGATTTAGCAACTCTCCGCGACGATCCCAACGCAGCTCTATCCCATTCTTACGATATGGTACTCAATGGTAATGAATTGGGGGGCGGTTCGATTCGTATTCACGATAGCGAAATGCAGTATTTAGTTTTTTCACTATTAGGTATTGATAAAAATGAGGCACAAGAAAAGTTTGGTTTTTTTTGTCGGGCGATGGAATATGGCTGTCCGCCACATGGCGGGATCGCTTACGGGTTTGACCGCATGGCAATGCTCTACGGACATGCCAATTCTATTCGCGAAGTGATCGCTTTTCCCAAGACACAAAACGCATCGTGTCTCATCACCGGTGCACCAGCGCCTGTTACCGCCAAACAATTGCACGAGATCCACTTTCCAATGAACACAAAAGATGTCCGGACACAGTAAATGGGCTAATATCAAACATCGTAAAGCAGCGCAAGATGCCAAGCGCGGCAAAGTTTTCACGCGGGTCATTCGCGAAATCACGGTTGCTGCACGACAAGGCGGCGAACCCGCTGACAACCCGAGATTGCGGGTTGCTATTGACAAAGCACGCGCGGTGAATATGGGACAAGATGCCATAGATCGCGCGATTGCACGCGGAGCGGGGAGCAACGAAGGAGACAATTTAGAGGAAATTACCTATGAAGGCTATGGACCGGGGGGCATCGCCATTTTAGTTGAAACGATGACCGATAACCGCCAACGCACAGTTGCCGCAGTGCGCCACTCTTTTTCTAAAGCCGGTGGCAAAATGGGCACCGAAGGGTCAGTATCTTATTTGTTTCAGCGCACCGGACAGATCTCTTTTCCCCCAGGCACCGATGAGGATCGCATTATGGAAACTGTTTTAGACGCGGGTGCCGAAGACATGGTCGTTGAAGAAGATCAATCCATATCGGTGATCACCACCCCAGCAAGTTTTCCGCAAGTATTAGAAGCCTTACAAGCGAAAGAACTGACACCTGCATTTGCCGAAATCGTGATGGCTACCGAAGTGTCAATACCACTCAATGAAGCCGATAGCGAAAAAACACTACGTTTACTAACCAATTTAGAAGATTTAGATGATGTGCAAAATGTATTCCACAACGCGGGTTTGAGTGATGCTGCGCTCAATAAAAATCAATAATTCTGCGCCATAAGCGCCGCAATGATTATATTAGGCATTGATCCGGGGAGCGTCATTACTGGATATGGGGTCGTTGCGTGGGACGGTCAGCGCCATCAACATATAGCGAGCGGTGATATTCATTCTGGGCAAGGGGATATGGCACAGCGCCTTCACCGTATCTACTGTGCCGTGCGCGATATTATTCAGCAGTACCAGCCGACAGAAATGGCGATTGAGCAAGTGTTTATGGGACGCAATGCTTCTGCCGCCCTGAAATTAGGACAAGCGCGCAGTATTATATTACTATTGAGCGCAATGAATGATATACCCATGAGCGAATATTCAGCGCGCCAAACAAAAAAAGCCGTAGTCGGCACTGGCGGCGCCGACAAAAATCAAGTTCAGTATATGATACAGAAAATATTAGCACTCCCCTCCATACCGAGCGAAGATAGTGCCGATGCTTTGGGTGTGGCAATTTGTCACGCACATACACGGCAGGGATTAGATAAATTAACACGAGCGTCTATCGGCAATGATCGGGCAAATTAGCGGGAAATTACTCAAAAAGAGCCCGCCACTGATCGTGTTAGATGTGAACGGGATCGGGTACGAAATATTTGCGCCTATCCCCGTATTTGCCCACTTAAAAGATATTGGCACCCCCACCACTTTACACACCCATTTAGTGATACGCGATGATGCCCATGTGCTCTACGGGTTTTTATCGCAAACCGATCGCGATTTGTTCCGACGTTTAATTACCGTCAGCGGCATCGGCGCCAAAATTGCATTGGCGATGTTATCCACTTTGAGCGCCGATGATGTCGTGCTCGCCATCAATCAAGAAGAAATTACGTCATTAGTCGCCATCCCCGGGGTCGGGCGCAAGACCGCTGAGCGCTTAGTAGTAGAACTGCGCGGAAGCTTTACTCACTGGCAATCATCCGTTTCCCCATCCCGCACAACACTGATCAGTAAAACCGACCACGAGGCGCAAAGTGCGCTCGTCCAGCTCGGTTATAGAGAACGGGAAGCGGCGCGCGCCATCGCCAGTGTGCGAAAAGATATGCAACAAAGCGAAACGCCCTTAACGACTGAAAACCTTATCCGACAAGCGCTCAAACGCATGCTCCAGTAGTCACGGTGAGTTCCGGCGGGCGCGGGCAAGCGCCGCGCGGACTTGTGCGGGAGCGGTGCCGCCAATATGATCGCGCGAGGCAACCACACTCTTTAGTGATAAGAATTGATAAACGTCCTCTCCGATTTGTGGGTGGATACTTTGCAATTGGTCCACAGGCAATGAATCTAAGCTCTTTTTGTGCGCTAAGGCTTCTTTGACGACCTGCCCCGTCACTTGATAAGCATCACGAAACGAGAGACCTTTACCCACCAGATAATCGGCAAAATCGGTTGCATTGGTATAACCTTTTTCCGCCATTGCCGCAGTGAGATTACGATTAAAGCGCATGTGCGGGAAAATCTTGTGGGTGCAAATTGTCAAGCAGCTTTTTACCGTATCCACCGTATCAAACAAAGGCTGTTTGTCCTCTTGATTGTCGCGATTATAAGTCAACGGTTGTGCGCGCATCAGGGTCATAATAGACATCAAATTGCCCAATACTCGCGCCGATTTGCCGCGAATGAGTTCCGGCACATCTGGATTTTTTTTCTGGGGCATAATCGAAGAGCCGGTTGCTATGGTATCTGGCAATTCAATAAATGAAAAAGGCAGTGACGACCATAAAATGAGTTCTTCGGCAATACGCGACAAATGCACCATCAGCATTGCCGCCATACTAATAAATTCCATCACAAAATCACGATCGCTGACCGCGTCCATTGAATTATCTATCACCTGTTCAAAATCCAATTCTTTGGCAGTCCATTGGCGATCAACGGGATAGCTACTTCCTGCTAAAGCCGCAGCCCCCAGTGGCGAACGATTAGTGCGGCGGCGACAATCCGCCAATCGCTCTCTATCGCGCACTAACATGGCATGCCACGCCATAATATGATGCCCCGCACTTACCGGTTGCGCAGGCTGTAGGTGCGTCAAACCCGGCATAAGGGTATCCACTTCGCGTTCGGCAACATTGAGCAATGCATCTTGCGCTTGGTGCAAAAGAGTAGACAATTCATCAATTTCATCGCGCAACCATAAGCGCATATCGGTGACCACTTGGTCATTGCGTGAGCGGGCGGTATGCAATTTTTTCCCCGCTTCGCCGATACGTTCAGTCAATGCTACTTCAATATTCATATGCACATCTTCGTACGTTGTAGACCATTGCATGGTGCCACTCTCAATGTCTGCCAATATTTCTTGCAAACCATGCTGAATCTTATGCAGATCGTTGATATCTATCACGCCAATACGGTGTAACATATTAGCGTGTACCAACGAAGCCGCAATATCATGACGATAGAGCCGCCGGTCAATATCTACCGATGCGGTAAATTCGGTTGCCATTCGGTCAGCGGGTGCCGATAAAAGTTGGTTACGAGCGGGTTTGTTCTTTTTAGTCATGCACTCATTATAATGCCCTAATATGCCCTCTCGCTCATCCGTATTACGGCTCGCCACCCGTCGTAGTCCACTTGCTTTGTGGCAAACACAATTTGTTGTCAAGCAATTACACCACATCCAACCGCAATTGCGCACGGAAATTGTGCCCATCACCACGCGCGGTGATAGTGTATCGGGGTCATTAGCCGAATTGGGGGGCAAGGGTTTATTTGTGAGTGCTTTGGAAGAAGCGCTCCTCAAAGACGAAGCCGATTGTGCGGTGCATTCGCTCAAAGATATGCCCTACGATTTGCCCGCTGGGCTTTGTTTAGCGGCACTCATGACACGCCACGATGTACGGGATATCTTACTCACGCATGCCGGCAATACGCTGAACAGCTTACCGCCGGGGACAGTCATCGGCACAGCAAGCCCGCGCCGACAAGCATTAGTGAGTGCCCTGTGTCACCAAGTGTACTCTACCCCACTACGCGGCAATATTCATACCCGTTTAAAGAAATGGCACAATGGAGAATGCGATGCGCTTATTTTAGCAGCGGCAGGGTTGTTACGACTGCAAATTATGCCGGACAATGCCCATTGGCTAGACCCGCTCATTTTTCCGCCCGCCGCCGGGCAAGGCATTATCGCAGTACAGGGGCGCAGTGATGACCCACAATGGTTACAACTCTTCGGTGAACTCAACAATGATATTAGTGTGCGTTGTGCAGACGCAGAAAGGCGCTGTGTGCACCTTTTAGGCGGGAATTGTTATTCGGCGATTGCGGCTTATGCGTACATTGAAGCAGATGATATTATTCTGCATGCGGCGGTGGGCAATACAGACGGCTGTCTATACCGCGCCCGGGCGCGCACGCCATCCTCAAAACAAGCGGCAGAAATAGCAGCACACGATCTACTGGCGCAGGGAGCCACTGCGCTTTTATCTTTATGAAAGCGGGACTCAACAACACGCGCATTTTAGTCACACGCCCTCATCCATGGGCGGCAGAGCTTGCCGATGAAATCACCCGCGCCGGGGGTACACCAATATCCATTCCAACTATAATAATTGAGCCGGTGACAGGCAATGCCTTTGCGGCAAGCACAGCAATTTTATCGGACATTTCTCAATATCAAATAGCGGTTTTCGTCAGTCGCAGTGCCGCACAATTCGCAATCAAGCGGATCGCTGCGATGAAACTGCACTGGCCTCTGTCGGTTAAGAGTTATGCGGTAGGTGCCACTACTGCACAAATGCTCAACGAAGCCCATATTCCCACCACCCCTCCGCTATGCGGAGAGGGGGCAGATGCATTATTACAACACCCCGCTTTACAAGACCCATGCCCAGGGCAAGGTGTTGTTTTCAAAGGGGCGCACCCTGGGAGATCTTTAACCGATGAATTAGCACAACGTGGATTACAAATGACAAACTGTATTTTGTATCGCACCATATGCCCGCAACAGCATGCCCACTCCCTCAAGCACGCGTTAGAACACATTGATATCATTACCGTCACGAGCGTAGAAATACTCAATAATCTCGTGCACTTAGCCGCACAGAGTGCGGATAAAATGAAAAATTATATGCTATGTGTGACCAGTCCGCGCATATTGAATGCTGCCCGTGAACAGGGCTTTTGTGATATTGTATTAGCAAAAGATTCAAGCAATCGGGCAATCACACACACCATAATTCGTGCATACGATGAACGACACAACAAATAATCACGCTACTGTGCGGCGCAAAGTATGGATGGGCATTCTCATTCTGGTAGTGGTCTCTATCGGCAGCGGCGGGTATGTGCTTTACACGCAATGGAATAGAATCCAACAGATTGATACACTGACTCGGCAAATTGCTGGACATACCCGCCAATTGCGTCAGTTGACGGTAGATTTAGAAAAAACATCCTTACAGATACAGCGCCAACGGGATGATTTTGCTCTCCTCTCGGACATACAACAGCAACAAAATCAGAAAATTATCGCCATTTCAGGACACGCCGCCCAAACGTGGAAACGCCAGCAAATTGAACAATTACTCCTACAAGCCAATCGAAACCTCATTTTATATCGCGACCCTATTGCCGCAGAAAATCTGCTCAAATTAGCCGATAACCTGTTAGCGCAACTACATGACCCCATACTCAACCCCATTCGTTCAGCATTGCGTACCGATATGCTCACCTTACAATCCTTTACGCCACCCGATATAGACGGTATTTTTACCTCTCTAGAAGCATTGATCGGGCACATTGAACACTTGCCCACACACACCAGCGAGCATTTAGCACAGCAACAACAATTACGCACATCTTCACCTTCAGCGAGTCAAAACTGGTTTGGCGAGCGGATGGATGCATTAGTCGGTTTAGTGCGCATTCGGCGCCTCCATAGTGACCCAGCGCTCATTGAACCCGATCAAGATGTCTTTTTACGGCAGAATTTAACCTTGACTTTGAGCAATGCTCAACTCTCCATACTCGCTGGGCACGAAAAAATATTTCGCCAGAATATCAAAGAAGCAAAAAAGTGGCTCAGCACCTACTCTTTAGATAGCGCACAAAAAGATAGTTTTGTCGCGGAATTAGACACCTTACTCAAATACACTTTGGACACCCCTCTAGTCAAAATTGACCGCGCACTCTCTTTAATCCGCACTGAAAATAAGCTCGCAAATCCATAAGATGCGTTTTTGGCTTACCCTGCTCATTATTTTAGCCTCTCTAGCATGGTTGGTTGATACCATTGCTCGCGATTCCGGTTATGTTTTGATCGTTTATCGCCAGATACAAGTAGAAAGCGGGCTATGGTTTCTCGGAATCATTTTTATCCTATGGACGCTTCTGTTTAGCGCAATCACCTACGGCATTACCCGCTTAATCCATCGCAAAAAATTGCCGCGAACCGCCAAAAAAACAGTTGATAAATCGGCGCGGCAATTAGAAAAAATTAAACAACAAATTGAGCAAGGCAACTACCATCTTTTAGAGCGACAAGTATATAAAACAATGCAACACCAAGTAGAGCCCATACTATTAGAGTGGTATGGTCTAGCGCAAAAAGATCACCCGAAAAAACACTTAGCCAAAGCGGAAAAATGGTTGGAAAAATACCCCGAAGACCCGCATGTTCTGCTCTGTTTAGGTCGCCTGTGCCTACAAAACCATCTGTGGGGAAAAGCGCGTGATTATCTGCAATCAAGTTTGAGCTTTCACCCTATTGTGACAGTCTATGCCGAATTAGCGCAATTACTGCAATATATGGGTGAAGAAAAAGCGAGCCAAGAAATGTACCAAAAAGGGCTTCGTGAAAAAGTAGGTTCGCTGGCGAAATTACCCTCATCACCCAGCACAACAATGACTTCATTGTAGGAAGAAGCGCAAACAATCGCAGCATCTCCATTGTGCGATATGTTCCTACGGGTCAATCACAACACGAAAACCGACGCCCGGGGAGCGGTACGATGGGGGGGCTAAGCGATTATGATCAATGCGCGCGGTGTCTTTGCCAGGAAGCAAATAGCTCCCCCCTTTAATCACCATCGCATAACCGCCATGATGCGGAGTAATACTACTTGTCCATTCAGAGACATTGCCTCCTAAATCTTTGACTCCATCAATCCGATCGTTTTCCATATCGCCGCAATGTAGTGGGAGGGCATCTTTCCTATCGCCGGTGACCGCCAGTGCCGGATCGTATTTGTTTCCCCACGGATAGGTCAGTTGATGGCGCAAGTAAATGACACTCCACTCCACCGCCGAGGGCAATCGCCCGCCGATCCAGCGCGCAAAAGCGCGCGCCGACCACCAATCTACCCCTGTCACGGGCAAATCGGGGTGGGTTAATTGTCGCTGCCAGTCATGCGGATGGTAATCCCATCCTTGTGGTTCGGTTTTGTCGGCGTATAATTTAAGATGCACTAAAGGATCGCGGAGAAACCATTTGTAGTGGCGGCGCGTAATTTCGCATGCTGAAACATTAAAATAGAGTCGATCGCTCGTGCCCTCTTTTTCCTGTTGGCTCTCCACTAATTGGCTTACTTGTGCCAATTGTGAGTGCGGCAAATTTGCCACCACACTCGCCATGATGGATTGCTCGGGCACCCCAATTTGATAATTTCCAGAGAGAATGCTTTGGGTTTGCGGAATTGTTCTCCACGGAGCAGGGGACGGTGGGGAGTCATACACACAGCGAAAACCTATATAAGGAGATCGCGATGTCGGCGATGGGGATTGGTAGAGCATACTCAAAGCATGCACCGCTGCCGGTTGGCGATAACCATCGCCACCATGCACTAGTGGTTGTTTATTCTGTGCCGTGAGCCATCCTTCACTCCATTCGGCAACATTATTCGCCATATCACTCACTCCCCAGCGCGAGCGAGCATACGCGTGGGTTTGGCATTTTTGTGCAGCATTTAAGCGAGGTTTCAAGTAAGGCCACGCAGCGCTATTAAATTCATCACCCCATGGATATAATTGTCCATTTGGAGACGCCGCCACAATCCATTCTTCCGCAGTCGGTAATCGCCCGCCCGCAAAATGACAATAACCGCGCGCATCGTAATAAGTAATGCCATTAGCGGGGGCACTCAGCCTCCCAGAAATGCGATGACGATGTGAACTACTGCGATACTGCCAATGGCGCGGTTGTTGCTCCGGTAGATGTGCCATGATGGGCGGTGGTTGGCGCGCAACCCAGCTGACAAAACGATAAAAATCACCTTGGGTCACCTCGCAACGATCCATCCACAGAGATGATATTTGCACCGCACGATCGCGCACAGCTAAAGATTCGCTGTAATCCGCCCAATTTTTAAGCGCACTGGCATGCTCGGCAATGAGTGCATCAAAACGCTGTGCGCGCACATCTTGAGTAATATTGTCGCTATCGATGAGGATCATATCCAATGCAGTAGACGGCAAACGCAAACGAGTTACCGTCAGCAATGCCACGACCAACACCCCCAACACCATCAGCCAAACGGCATTGGAGATATTTCTTTTCTGAGGTGCATTCATTGACTTGCTCTTTGCACAACCAACCATGTTCGACGGCGCAAAAAGAAACGCACAGCAATGCCGAACAATAAAACAACCGCAACCGCAATATGCCAACTGAACAATCTGTTGCCGACACGGTTTTCTATTGATGGGAATTCACTGTGCAGAGGGTAACCGCTAATATGCACCTGGTTTTCATCCGCAGGGATTAGTAATTGCAGTGATCCCCGTGCAGTATCCACTACATTGCTATAGAGTAAACCAAAAAGAAAATCATCAAACTGTGCCGACACCATAGTGACTGCACGCCAACGGTATCCTTCTTGTTGCAGAGTCGGCATGATGATAAAACTTTCTCGCCCTACTTGTGATATTTGCCCTTCTACTATACCGGGATAGCGCGCCAAAGCAAGTTTTACTGCTGTTGGAGCGGGTAAAAAAAACAATGGCCGGTGACTAGAATGGCTGATCACCCGAGCGGTAATAAGGAGATCATTAGCACGCACCTGCAATAGTCGCCGACCATCGGTGGAACGGATTGCCTCATCCGTATCCAATAGGTTATCTGATTCTTCTACCCACAAAGCAGCATAAGCGTTTACTAAATCTGTAACCACCTCTTTGTCAGATTCGCTGATCTGTTGCGGAATAGACAGCAGTGCGGTGTGCAAATCATCGTGAAAACGCAACAAGTCAAATGTTGGCGACAATCCCTCATCCAATTGCCCTTGCACGTGATTCATTAAGCCAAATAGAGCCGTTAATACATCTTCTAAGAGGAGCGGTTGCCCTATATCACCGCCTTTCACCGGTATAAAAGTCGCTAAATCACCTGCTAAACGAAATTGGGCGCGATTGAGGAGCGGTCGTTTTTGAGCATCAAAAGTCACACTGTGTTCCGATTGCCCTAAAGGTGGCGGGTTTTCGGATGGTAGAAGGTAACCCGATTGCCCCGAAGGGAGTATTTCTACCGAAGAAGGCACACTACCGTTACCATATAAACGCTCTAAATCTAATCCATTTTCTGCTGCGGACGTACTGTGTTCGGCAGTTCCCTCTTCAATCCATTCTTCTGACTCATTTGATCCGCCCATTGCCTCACCGCTCTGTTCGGATGTCGCACCACGCGCAGCAACTCCATTGGATCTATCGTTAATACCGGCATGATCGGTGTTGCTTCCATGTGCTTGATTTGCAGTCATAAAATGCCAATGGCGGGGGGCGATAGCATGTTTTTTGAGTATAGACATAGTGATATAAAACAATTGAATATCGTAAATATCTACGCGCATGCGCTGTTTTTGCAATGCCGATAAGCGAGAAAGATATTCATCTAAGCGATTATCTGCCAGCAATAATTCATCGGATAGCCAAGTGTTTCCGTCATAAAAATTGCGCACATGGTCGGAGTATATTTCTAAAATCGGCATAATTGCCGGATGAAGTTGCAAATCCAAAGGCGAACGATGGTAATCGTGCAATAAAGCCGGTGCACTCGCCGATAAATTATTCATGACCATTGACACCGCCAAATCGCGACTCAAAACTAAAGACACTTCGTCCACTTGTTCAATTTGTTTGCGCTCCTCCACATATTTCACGCTGATAGAAATAATCACCAACAAAATGAGTACCGCAACGCCATTCGCGAGAATATCCGCTAAGGCAATTCCGGCAAAAGGAGGGAGTGCGCTGCGAGTCATTGTGTAATAACTTTTTCAATATAAGGCGGGATATCATTCAATGGCACGGATTTCAATAACTCACGCGTAGCGATAATCCAGCCAATAGTGAGAGAACGTCCCGGCAGACGCTGGGCAATACAGTCGCGCGCGCGGCGCATCACCGGCACACTATTTTCTAAAATGGCAAATACAATTTGCTTCTTTTTCTGGTTATAGATGTGATGCACATATTCCACAAAAGGGCTATTCGCCGCACAAATGTTATCTTTATCTACTACCATATTGTTTTCTATGATGCGCACATTCGCGGGAAATGTCAAAACAACATACCCACTACCGCTATCACCCCAGTTGATGCGGTAGAGCCCTTCTTCATTCGTGTTATCAATGCGCTCGCGCACCGCCGCTTCAGAGAGCAGGTTAACGATGACGAACAGCACTAGCATCAAAGCAAACAATCCGCCAAAAATTTCAACCATAGGCGCATTATTTTCTGTGGATTTTTTACCTCCCCCACGGGGCGAGTGTGGAGCAATTGTTCCAGCAGAATTACGGTTCATTAAATATCGCCGCTTCCCAACGTTGTAAAAGGGTTTGAATAAGAGTCAATATCAAACTCAATGACAATGCCACTAAAGTCGTATCAAAAGCAATACCGAGTGGTGCAATGGCTTCCCCCAAATTGCTGGACAACGAACCCAGCCCCTGTTGCGTGCCGATAATTTTTTCTATGCCGCTGGCAGCGAGTGAAATACCCAATACCGTGCCGACAAAACCTAAAATGGGAATCGCCCACGCAATATAGTAAGGTAACATATAAGATTCTTCGCTTTTTTGACGGTAGTAATGCCAATCTTTTTCGCGCTCAACGGCGCGCAGTAAAGTCATAAAAGAACGCCGCATATCTCGCAAGCGTAACCAATGATTGACGAGTAAGAGTAACGCCCAAATAAAGAGCAATATGGTAAGGGGAGGAATAATGCCGCGGTCTAATAATTTGATGGCAATATAGTCGGTAGATGGATATTCTGTTCGAAGGAACCAGGTGAACCATAATACACTGGACATCAGGATGACCGCGGTGCAAAAAGTAAGCAACAAAGGAAAAGTAGTTACCGCTAACTCTTTTCCCGCAGTGAGACGTGCGTGCACCGAGTCATTCCATTTTTGGTTATCTAAATACACACAATACACATACAAAATCAGCGTAGCAATAAATAACGGCAATACTTTATCCAACGATACATCATGTTGATTCAGTAATGCGGGAAGCGTCGTGAATAAGATGACGGCGGTGATGAGTAGTAAGGTAATGATGCCAATGACATGCCACCACCATTGCTCACTATATGTAGTGCGGTGTGCAAATCGTTCGGGGAGCCATGCTAAAGTGGCGCCAATAAAAATCCCCAACCATATTGGTACAGCCAATAACCATAATAGGTTCATGTAAATTGCACTGAAGAGTAGGGTAAAAAAAATTGCCAGCCCTTTAGATTCAAACATAGGTCTTTCCTCCATCTATACCTGCGAGTGTGCGTAACTGCGCCATAAAAGGAACAGATATTTCACGTGCGCGTTGAGCGCCGTTATTTAATATATTGTAAATTGTATCGGGCGATGCCTTCCATTTAGCATACTCTATACGAGATGGGGCAATAGTGGCGTCAATATATTCAAACAATTCATTTTTCATCTCTCCCCATGCAATACCTTCACGGTAACGGGCTGCCATTGCAGCAGTTTCACTTTTAGTAGCAAAAGCGCGATAAATTTGAAAGAGAGTGCAACTTTCAGTGTCTTTGGGCGCGCCCGGCGGCAATGAATTGGTCTCAATTTTCATAATGAGCTTGCGTAATTGATCGCAGTCGGCAAACAGAGGGATAGTATTGCGATAACTTTTGCTCATTTTTCTGCCATCTAATCCCGCCAACACAGCAACCTGTTCGATAATTTCTGCTTGCGGTAGGACAAAAGCCTCGCCATATAAGCGATTAAAATTTTGGGCAATGTCACGGGTCATCTCTAAATGCTGTAGTTGGTCGCGTCCGACTGGAACTCGGTCGGCATTAAACATCAATATATCTGCCGCCATCAATACTGGATAGCCATATAACCCCATAGTCACCGCATAATCAATATCGCGCTGTTTTGTGCGTTTGCTATTATCGGCAACAATTGCTTTGTAAGCATGCGCGCGATTGAGTAATCCTTTCGGAGTCACACACAATAATAGCCAATTGAGCTCCATAATTTCTGGAATATCGGATTGGCGGTAAAAAATAGAGCGGTCGGTATCCAACCCCAATGCTAACCAACTCGCCGCAACTTCAAGTAATGCCTGTTGCATCGCTTGTGCATCATGGATTTTGACCATAGCATGATAATCGGCTAAAAAATAAAATGAGCGCACTTCTGCGTGTAGACTCATATCAATTGCCGGACGAATGGCGCCGGCATAGTTTCCTAAATGAGGCGCGCCAGTTGTAGCGATACCCGTCAACACGCGCATTGAACGCGCTTTTCCCTCGTTTATGGCCATAACAGAACTAGCCCCAATAATAATCTATAGCATACAAAAGGCAACATACCAATCTTTTCCACCCAACACAACAGTAAATGAATACACACATACGCTATTATCGCAGTCAATAGCATCGCCAGCGCAATCATTATCCATGGGGTGGGCGCTGACGATTGTATTAATTTCACCAAATTGAGAGCGCTTGCCGCACCGATAATGGGTATAGATAATAATAACGCACAACGCGTTGAGGCAGAACGCGTAAAACCCAAAAGTAATGCCGCGGTCATGACAATACCAGCACGCGATGTTCCTGGAATGAGTGCTAATGCCTGCATAAACCCGATAAATAGTGCGGAATACACAGTCATCTGTTGTATATCCCGCACCCGACCGCCAAACCGATCCGCACCATAAAGTAGGAGGGCAAAAACGACATTTGCCAGCCCAATAACCGACATAGTGCGCAACTCACTCGCCACCCAATCGTGCACGGCAAAACCAATGGCGACAGCCGGAAGGGTTGCCAACATTATGAACCACACCAATTGGCTCTGTGCAGATTGGTGGCGTTGGATAATGGATTGTCCCCACGCAATACTCATTGAATAAAGGTCGCGGCGAAAAAATAGTACTACCGCAATCATAGTGCCTAGATGTACCGCAACATCAAACGCTAATCCTTGATCATTCCAACCGAGGAATTGCCCGACGAGAATGAGATGCGCTGAACTGGAGATGGGAAGAAATTCGGTAATGCCTTGCACCACAGACAAGACAATCACCTGCCACCACGACAAATCTATAGCATTCACGAGCGTTTTTGCCACGCAGTGGCGGTATGGAGATAAACTGGCAATGCGTGTTGGGGAGTCGTCGTTTCATTGCGCGCCAATAAATCATCGGCCAACGCAATAATATCTCGAGCACTCGGCAGCAGATGTGCATAACATGCGACCGGCGATATGGACTTTAAGCTGGGAAACTTATCCCGCATAGCCCATGCATCACCAACAGCGATACAATGATGCGGCATGGGCGATATTTTTTCTTCGGCGGGGAGGAGCCTATCCGACTGCAATGGAACAGGCAGTCTTGTGGGGGAGCAACGATATGTCCCCCAATATAAATGATTCATATGCGCATCACGCGCCACCCCCACAATCATTTCTTTTTTGTCCACAAGGTCATCGTGCGCCAATGCGTGCCGCATTGCACGGTGCGCCAATGCGGCAAAAGAAGAAACCTTGAGCACTGGGATGTCATGTGCCCAAGACATTCCTTGCGCCATTGCAGCGGCAATACGCAAGCCGGTAAAAGATCCTGGCCCCTGTCCAAAAGCAATAGCCTCCAATTGTGACCAGGATAATTGTGCTTGATGCATCAGTGAAGCGATCATTTGGGGCAGCAATTGTGTATGCTGGCGCGGGGCATCTTTGTATTCCTCCCACAGTTGATTATTGCTTTGCAACGCAACCGAACACGCAAGGGTTGAAGTTTCTATTGCCAAAATCGTATTCATAATTCACATGCGCATTTCATGCAATTCCTTCACCATCTATGCTGACAGCAAAACAATTGCATGGGAACATTGCGCAAGATAACCGATAAGGCGCGCACAGGATACCGCATCACAATTGTATACATCTATTGCTGGGATGTCAAGTGCGGCATCCATCACCCGCTATGCCATGCATAGCAGTGCTATTACGCTATTTTCTTAATTGTGTTATGATAAATTTCAGCAATTTAATCAAAATAGCGGGAATAGCTCAGTTGGTAGAGCGCAACCTTGCCAAGGTTGAGGTCGCCGGTTCGAGACCGGTTTCCCGCTCCATTGAACACTTATGCACCCAGCACTCTCTATAAACGGATTGAGGAAAGTTTATGCCAATGGAGTAGAGGCAATTAAAGGCATTGACTTAGAAGTCGCGCAGAGGGATTTCTTTGCCTTGTTAGGACCGAATGGCGCAGGCAAATCAACGACTATCGGCATTATCAATTCACTAATACGAAAAACGGCTGGAACCATCGATATATTCGGCATATCCATAGACGAAGATTTTGCGCGGGCTAAACTCAACATAGGGGTGATGCCACAAGAATTTAATTTCAATGCTTTTGAACGCACTATGGATATTGTTGTCACCCAAGCGGGATATTACGGCATTCCGCATTCAGTTGCCACCGAACGCGCCGAACACGATTTGAAATTGATGGGGCTATGGGAAAAACGTCACACTCGGGCGATCGCGCTATCGGGAGGAATGAAAAGACGACTGATGATTGCCCGCTCAATTGTCCATCGCCCAAAATTGCTTATTTTAGATGAACCCACCGCTGGTGTAGACATAGATTTACGCCGTTTGCTATGGGAACTCTTGCGCACATTGAACAGTGAAGGCACAACTATTATTTTGACCACGCATTACTTAGAAGAAGCAGAGCATTTATGCCGCAATGTTGCGATTATTGACCATGGCACCATTATCCAAAATACATCCATACGGGAATTGTTGAAATTATTGCAGCGGGAAGTTTTTGTGATGGATTTAATCTCCCCGCTTGTCAAAACCGAAGATTGGTCGTATGGGGATGCCCAAATCCACATTGTGGACAGCAATACTTTGAAAGTGAACACACACCGTGACCAATCGCTCAACGATATTTTTAACCACCTGAATGAGAATGGGATCCAAGTCAGTAGTATGCGTCCGCAGTCTAATCGTTTGGAGGAATTGTTTCTCTCTCTCACCCGTTCGGATCCACCATGACGCCTTACCAAAAGTGGATTGCGTTCCACACCATTTATATTAAAGAAGTGCGCCGTTTTATGCGCATTTGGGTGCAAACCATAGTCCCCCCTGCGATCACGATTGTGCTCTATTTCATCATTTTTGGCGAGATTATCGGCACGCGCATCGGACCTATGGAAGGCTATAACTACACGCAATTTGTCGCCCCAGGCTTGGTGATGCTGGCAGTGATTAACAGTGCTTATGCCAATGTCGTGTCATCCTTTTTCGGAGCTAAATTTCAGCGCAGCTTGGAGGAATTATTAATCTCTCCCACCCCCAACTATATCATTCTGCACGGTTATGTCTTAGGGGGAGTGACGCGAAGTATATTGGTGGGAGGGGTCGCTGCGGTGATCGCACTTTTTTTTACCGATCTATCAATTCAATACTGGGGGATAATGATTGTGGTTTTATTATTGACTGCAACGCTCTTTGCTTTACTAGGCTTCATTAATGCCGTATATGCGCGCACTTTTGATGATGTAACCGTTATTCCTACTTTTGTGATTACCCCATTGATTTACTTGGGGGGGATTTTTTACTCTATCAACCTATTGCCAGAATTGTGGCAAAAAATATCACTGCTCAATCCCATTTTGTATATGGTCAATACTTTTCGTTACGGCACTCTGGGTATTTCGGATATTAATGTGTTGTGGGCATTAACCATGATAGGAGTATTCATTTGCATCACCTATATTTATGCTCTCCATTTACTCCGAACCAGCAAAAAATTGCGCCAATAAGCGAATGTGTTATAATGCCTCTTAAAAATTTAGGGAATTATATCTAATGTTAGCCAAAGCAATAATGAGGTTAATCAGTGGCACGACACGCTAAAATAATTGAACAGATACCAGATACATTTGACAATGTAGTTAAGTCAGTATTCTCTATGGAGAGAAAAATACAACAACCTACTATTGATATACCGCAAGGATTATCATTGAACATAAAACTAAAGATGGACGGTAGAAAGCTTTTAGTAAATCTGCAGTCGGACGCGTACCCCGTATGTTTTTTCGATCCTCAATACAGAGGGGTACTAGACCATTTGAAATACGGCAACGAAGGAAAAAGTAGAGGGAAAAATCGAAGCAATCTTCCTCAAATGGACGAAAAGACGATAATGGATTTTATAGTCCACATTCATGAAGTGCTTTTACCCTCTGGACATTTGTTTTTGTGGGTAGATAAATTTCATTTATGTCAGGGAGTAAAGCATTGGCTTGATAGAACCAGTTTTGACATAGTAGACATGATTGTATGGGATAAGGGTAGAATAGGCATGGGTTATCGCTCTCGCAGAACCAGTGAACACATACTCATATTACAAAAGCAACCAAGAAAAGCAAAGGGAGTATGGACGATACACAATATACCAGATGTATATTTTGAAAAGATAGAAAAAAACGGGCATACTCATAGAAAACCGCACAAATTACAGGCGCAGCTTATATCTGCAACAAGCAATGAAGGCGATGTGATACTTGACCCCGCTGCTGGCTCTTTCTCCGTTATGGATTCCGCGCTCTCTGTAGGGCGTAATTTTCTCGGTTGCGATATTGTGTATGGCACTCATTGAAAACAGCAGGGTTAAGGAATCCTCTGGCGGATATGAAAGGGTATTTGGCAATAAATCGCTAGGGCAACTTATTAGCAGAATACAATCGACAGTCATATCTGCTGGCTTTGAATTAGAGCGTATGATAATGAATAGGGTATATAAAATAGAGAACCTAGACGACTTTTTAGAAAAAGAATTAATACCAGAAGGGGTATCTGTTGCACCAAAAAAACAAGTAAAGAAATGTGAACTTTTTGACCATAGTGGAATTGCCGAACCTGATTTTATTATATTTAAGCGAAGGCACGGCAAACAAAACTGTTATATCGTAGAATTAAAAGACGGACATGTCTTCGATACCAAAAAGGCGTCTGCGGAGAGGGCAACAGTACATAGTTTTGCAGAGCGCAATGGACACAGATTGCAAAGTACTGTTTCTAGTCATATTTGTTGCTTTAATCAAAACGACCGAGAAGCAATTTTTCACGGATTCAAAAAGAAAATACCTATTGGCGAAATACTAACTGGTAGACAATTCTGTGAATTGCTAGAAATAGATTATGATGAAATTATATATTTACGCAAGCAAGACGGACAAAAGAATATATTGTTTTTCATCAAAGAATTACTAAAAATTTCTGAAATAAAAGACAAAATAAAGGGTTTTATTAATGGCTAACATTAGATATAATGTCCAAAATTTATTAACAAAAATTTTTATGAAGTTCTCTATTTTTTTTATCGCCATACTCTTTGCAGGCTGTGTCGCAGTCAGTGAGCAGACGGCTGAAGTGGGCGACACATCGGCTAAAAAACTGACCGTCGGCACGGTACAAAAAGAAATTCGTATCGGGATGAATGCCGTTGCCGTTGCAGAGGTATTAGGGACACCCAATATTGTGTCCACCGATGAACAGGGCGAGGTCTGGATATACGATCGCGTTGCCACTGAGGAAATAATCTCAAAGAAAAATACATGGATTTTTGCCGTTATTGCAGGTGGTACCCATTCAAACCGAGTTGCCTCGCGAACGCAACGCTCCTTGACGATTATTGTCAAGTTTGACGAAGAAAATAAAGTGCGCGATTTTGCATACCGTTCTTCGCAGTTTTAATGGAACTGCTCTACCAAACAGCACCTGTTGTTTTTATTGCATTTTTCTTAACGGCGTGCCTTCCGGCAAATCCATTAGCGCTGACCCCAACTACGCTCGGCGATAGGCAACTCCAATCTCGGTTTTACTCCGCTAAAGATGAAGGGCAAATGTTGGCGGCAATGGTCGCTTTGTTACAAGATACGGGCTATACGATTGATGCCGCCCATAAAAAACTCGGTTTAATTTCGGCATCAAAAATTGCCAGTGCGATCAATGCCAAGGATGTTGCGGGGAAAATGTTTTTAGGATTTTTAAGTAGCTTAACCTCTTCAAGTCATGTTGCGTCATTTGAGCACAAGCAGTATATTCGTATTAGTATAGTATCGCGCCCTTCTAAACGCGATAAATCGGGATTTGTAGTGCGTACGACATTCCAGCGCGTGATTCGCAACCTAGACGGCAGTTTATCGCGGGCTGGAGTCCTCAACGATGAAGAACTATATAATGACTTTTACAACAAATTATCCAAAGCCCTATTCATAGAAGCAAAACGAATATGAAAATAATATGGATTGTGATGACTGTAATGATGTTGTGTGCCTGCTCTTCGCTGACATCACGCTTACTGAACACGCCTAATCAATTAGAACTCCGTGCTCTGCAAGAGCGCTCTTTTGATGGAAATGATATGAACGCAATGATGCGCAATATCATCGCCACACTACAAGATTTAGATTTTATCATTGAGCGGGCGGATGCAGAATTGGGAACCATCACCGCACTGAAAACCAGCGAAGTGAATACCCGTCTGACCATTAGCGTGAGGAAACAAAATAATAATCAATTATTAGTGCGAACAAGTGCACAATACGGTAACGACCAAGTGACCGTTGCCAAATTTTATCAAGATTTCTATGCCGCACTGCACAAAGCAATATTTGTTGATATACACGCAGTTGAATAAAGCACACAGAAGATGACCTACTGTATTGCTATCCGCATTGAAACGGGGCTAATTTTCTGCTCTGATTCGCGCACCAATGCTGGGGCAGATAAAGTGAGCATTTACGGTAAACTACACCAATTCCTTGAACACCATTCACACCGCATAGTCTTATTGGCAGCAGGCAATTTATCCACCTCACAAGCGGTCATTGCCGAAATCCGCCGCGATATTGAAGGCGATGACTCCAAAATTTACCAAACACACGATATCAGGGAAATAGCGGATTATATTGGCGAATTGAGTATTAAAACCCAACAAAAATATACCAATGGGCGAGAACCCGATTTTAAGACAGAAGCAACCTTCATTCTCGGCGGCACAATTGAAGGCGGTGAACACGAGCTTTATATGATTTATCCAGAGGGCAACTATATTACTATTTCTGGTCAGCATCCTTTCCTACAAATCGGCGAAACAAAGTATGGCAAACCCATTTTAGATCGGATTATCCGAAAAGATACCCTGCCAGAAATTGCGATGCGCTGTGCATTGGTGTCTATGGATTCCACTATGGCAAGTAATGCGACAGTCGGACCACCCATAGAATTGCTGTATGTGCCTGCAGACAGTTGCCAGGAACCTTACTACCAATCATTTCAGGATGACGATAATTATTTAGTGGTATTACGTCGCAGTTGGGATAAGAACATCCAAGACGCGTTTAACAATTTACCGGCGGTGACTAAAAACGGGGGCTCTGATCTCTTGAACACGTAATTGTTCAATGGTATGGTTCACATAGGTCAATTTATCAATGACTTGTGCGTTGAGGACAAAAGGATAAGGATCGTCGATACCCATACTGCGATTCAATTCATTGAGCATAATACTCCACTCCATCCAAGTGGAAATGCGCGTACCAATATCCATTGTCGCCGGCGAATGTGCCAATGAACCATAAGAAAAAGCCGTATCCAAAGCATCGTAAATATGCAAGTAATGCCCCCATGTTTCAGCCCAATCTTCTAATGGATGGGCACTGGCATAACGGCTGATATATTCATTGTGCCATTGTCTATTGCCATTATTGTAATAATGCTCCAATGCTTTTTTGTAATCCTGATGCACATCTCCAAATAATTTCTGGAATTGGATTTGCATTGCACTAGAAAGCGAAAGGATTGACCAATAATAATGCCCTATTTCGTGCCGCAAGTGTCCGAGCAATGTGCGGTAGGGTTCATTCATCTCCCTTTTAATTTGCTCTCTAAAGACATCATCCGCTTCAAGGGCATTTATGGTAATCACGCCTCCTTTGAATCCCGTATGTACAAAGCTTTCTATATAGCGTTCGGGAGCCGTTCGCTGATCTTCAACAAGATCAAACAATAATCCATCATGTGGAGAGTCAAATCCATTATGCAATGGGATCTGTAACTCTAATAGAGTGAACAATAATCTTTTTTTTGCCTGCTCAAAACAACGAAAGCGCAATAAGTTTTGTTCGTGGACCATATCTAAAATAATGCGATTGAAGCGGCATGCAAAGCAATAAGGGTGAGGGTCATTTTCGTTGACCAGCCAATTGCACGCCTGATAGCGCCAACCATTGGCACACAACCGGAAATCGGGTAAGGCTGCTTTTTCATCTGGTAAAGCAGCGCGCATGGTCATTTGGTGCACATCAAAACCTAAGAGTGCATGACAATTCAGGCACGAAATACTATCAAAGAAAACCGAGTGGTTACAGAGATGGCAGTAGAATCTTTTCAATGCGCGAGCCAGAGTTTGTATATTTGGCGATTTAATTGTGAGAAATCACGCTGGAGTTGATCAATGAAATGATGCATTTTCTTGAGAGTCACCTTATCAACCCGCAGTAGCTCAATACGTTTTTGTGTTTTGCCGAGTAAAAGAATAAATTTCTGCGGGTGGCGCAATTGTTTGGCGATTGTTTGCATTTCGGTGAGGCAATGTTGAATAGAACGCGGAAATTGGGTGTGGTTAAAAATGAAATTGACCACTCCATTGGCATCAATCAAAGGACCGGCTATTTCACGATAGGCGGTCAATGCGCCCAAAGATTTGAGCAAATTTGCCCACAACCAGTTCATCTCGGGCAATGTTTTATCACCGTAGCGCAACGCCATTGTGACGGCAACATCAATAATGCGACTGCTCATATCCGAACGCTCCAGCATTCGCCCTACATGAATAAAATGATAGGCATGTTCGCGCGACAATCTCGAATTAATCACCCCAGTCATTTGTTGCATTTTTGCGATTAAATGCTCAAGAAATTCAAAACGCCCACGGCGCGCAATAGCGTTATCGGCATTATCATTAACGTATAAATACAAGGCATTGACTAATTCCCAAAATTGATCGGGCGTGGTGTCGCGAGTTGTGCGCACATTTTCGCGGGCGGCTCGCATTGTGCAACAAATAGCGCCGGGATTTTTTTTGTCAGTAATTAAAAAGCGCAATACATTTTTTTCGGAGTAATCTTTATAGCGGTGCTCAAATGCATCCTCGCCACCGACGACTTGAATGAGATTATCCCATCCGAAATCCGATGTTGTGGGGATATCCAAAACAAACCGAGTGTAGGTATTAATCAAGCATGCTAAATTTTCATTGCGCTCTAAATAACGAGCAGTCCAATACAATCGTTCGGCGACTCTACTCAACATACGATCATCTACCGGATCACCCAAGTATCCTTGCTCCCGCCACCTTGCGATGAATTAACGACTAAAGAATTTTCTTTCATCGCCACGCGCGTTAATCCACCCGCGGTGACCCATGATGACTTACCTTGCAAAATAAAGGGGCGCAAATCCAAATGGCGTGGGGCTACCTTACGACCATCAAAAATCGGTGCCGTAGAAAGTGCAATCATCGGCTGGGCGATATAACCCCGTGGATCACGCCCAATACTTTTTGCACAGCGGGTGCGCTGAGCACGGCTGACATGTGGTCCGACCGTAATTCCATATCCCCCTGAAGAATAGACTGGTTTGATGACTAATTGGTCAATATGATCCAACACATAATCTCTATCGGTCGGATCGGAGCACAGGTATGTTTTCACATTGTCAATAATCGGTTTTTGCTTGAGATAATAACGAATCATATCTGGCACATAGGCATACACCGCTTTGCTGTCTGCAACACCACATCCGGGAGCATTGGCAATCGCCACCTTATTCTGCCTCCACGAACGAATCAAACCCGGCACACCTAATAAAGATTCTTTATTAAATACCTTTGGATCGAGGCAATCATCATCTACTCGGCGATAAATCACATCAATACGCTCCAAACCATCTACCGTGCGCATATACACACAATCATCGGTATCCACAAACAAATCGCGCCCTTCCACCAATTTGGTGCCCATACTTTTCGCCAAGAAGACGTGTTCAAAATAAGCAGAATTATAAATTCCAGGGGTGAGCACCACAATACACGGATGTTTACGCTGGCGCGGCGATAGTGATGCCAACATACGAAAGAGTTGCGAAGCGTAATCATCAACAGGAACCACCCGATAATGTTCAAAGAGGTCTGGAAAAACGTGTTTAGTAATCTCACGATTTTCCAACATATAAGAAACCCCTGACGGGATACGCAAATTATCTTCTAAAACATAAAAAGTGCCTTTGTGATCGCGCACTAAATCACTCCCACAAATGTGCGACCACACCCCATAAGCTGGTTGCATACCCCTACATTCTTTTTTGTAATAGGGTGATTTTAATACGAGTTCTGGCGGGATGATTTTATCGGCAAAAATACGTTGTTGATTATAAACATCGTTAATAAAAGCATTGAGTGCTTTTCCGCGTTGGACGAGTCCGCGGCTCACTTCACGCCAATTTTTTTCATGGATAATACGGGGAATAATATCAAAAGGCCACGCACGATCTATTTCCCCGGCTTCGCTATAAACAGTAAATGAAATGCCCATTTCACGGATCGCCAATTCAGCGCTCTTATGGCGGGCATTGAGATCGTCTAACGACAGTCTTTGTAAGTAAGGGATCAGTTTGCGTGCTATTCTACGCGGTTGTCGCCGCGCAGTCAGCAACTCATCATAAAAATGCTGTGAAGAATAGCTTATCCAGCCGTTGTCCTGTACACTCATGCCTCACGGCACCATAATCACGGCTTAATAAACTTCAGCGTAAAACGATCACTATTGCGGTTAATGGATGGGCGAGTCGTATCGTAGCGCAACTCATCGTCTGGGCGGTAATGAATATCAGAATAATCCTCAAAGATAAAGCCCGCTTCCTGGACTTCTTTAATGAGTTGCACCGGATCAACTCGTCGCCAAGTTTCTTTGTTAAAAGGTTCCATGTGTCGTTTTGTGTGACTGACGATAGCGTAAATTCCACCAGATGTGAGCGACTTAAATAGGACTTTGTTTAACATCTTCCTTGAGGGGGCACCAAAATTATGGGCATTGCGGAAAGTCACTATCGCGTCAAAATAATTCACTGGCAATTTCACTTTATTCAACGAAAAAAATCCGCGCCCGCCACTGAGGTCAAATTTCGTATCCTTCGCTAAAATCCGCACCTTGGATAATCCCCACTTTTCTATCCGCTTCTCTATGCGCTGAGTGCCTATAGCCACCGACAATTCGCCGCCATGTTGCAAATAAGGACCGAGAATTTTGGTGTACCAGCCCTCTCCCGGCAACAATTCTAATACACGCATATTACTACGCACACCAAAAAATTTTAACGTATCCAACGGTCTGCGATTGGCATCTCTTGCGCGATCCTTTTCGCTACGGAGATCGCCATCAATTGCTTTTTCCAGCGCCTCCACCATTGGCGGGGGTAAATCATTCGCCGCATGCCCGCTGATCGCAATAATCCAAGCAATCAATGCAATAGCTATTTTTTTCATCGTCTGTGACCTCACTCACGCATTACATAGAATCCATAATGGATTTATCTTTATTATAGCACTACCGCCCACAATGTCGGGAGGTGGAAGAAGATCTAAAAACTATCAGAATAGCGTATGACCCACTGCATCGAGAAATGGTGCCGGAAGTCAGACTTGAACTGACAACCTACGCATTACAAGTGCGTTGCTCTGCCAAATTGAGCTATTCCGGCATAGTTGTGTATTTTTGTATTGTAGTGCAAAAGCATCAATTCATTCGCCTTGTAAATTGAGTGGCTTCTTGTGCGCGTGTCTTTCTTCATCACTTTTTCTTGCCACACAGCGGGAATATTGTGCATTTCCGCACACCTTTTACCCTTATCGGTTGTTTCTATTTCTGTCTGAAAATTCTATGTCGGGGGACCTTGTATAACCTTGACTCATTTTCTTAAAATCACAATTCTATTAGAGTTAGTCCCTTCTGCATTGTTTTTAATTCCCCATATATTAGCGGTTTTGGTAAAATTCTGAGTATTGATGAGAGTGGAATGATATTGCAGTCCCGCTTGTTCAGATATTTTCACAACAACTTCATCTAGTTTTATTTTCCCTTTTTTTATTTCTCCAACCTCAAAGATAATTTTAGATTTATTTTTTAACACCCTTTTCAATTCAATCAAAACGTCCCGCATCTTATTTTCCCAATCCTGCAATGACTTACTACTGGTTATCGTCGCTTTCATTTCTTCTAAATCTATATCGTTAAACCAACACCTTAACCAATTATCTTGTGAGTAATCTACAATGTCCATAAATGGCGGTGATGTGACAACCAATGATATAAAATTATCTGGAATTTCTTTTGTTTCATGGGCAAAATGAGTTAATATTATTGACTTCTTATTGATTTCTTGCAAAATTTTTCTGTGACGATCAATCTCAGATAATAATGATTTTGATTTTTTCATGATAATGTTTTTTGTGTTTCTATACTCAGGTATCTGATTCCTAGCCTGATTGATCTTGATTTGCCTTTCTTTACTTGTCGCCTGATTGGGTGGCAAAGTATAAACACTAAAAAAACCCCTTGAATGCCCAGTTAATCTATTAGTAGCAACCATCCTAATCCACTTATCCATATAATCTTCTTCTCCCAGTTGTCTTTTACGATTCAAGTAATTTTTGATAGATAGTATTTCTTGGTAGGTATCTTGGTGGTAAAACATATAAAGATCATTGTCTTTATGGGAAATTTTAGTTTCAGAGAATATTTCATTTATCCTTTTTTCAATATCACATAAAAAAGGAGGGTTCAATCTGGGTTCTATAAATACCTTGCTGAGCGGGTTTATATCGTTTGAAACAACTAATCTACCCATCAAGGCACATTCAATAGCAGTTGTCCCTCTGCCACCAAAAGGATCGTATACATAATCTCCCGCATGAGAAAATTTATTGACAAAATATCTCACTAAGTTTGGTTTAAAACAAGCCCTATACGATATTTCATGTATCTTGTTTGATTGTCTTTGTTTGGCGGTCCAAAATTCGCCAATAATCTTTTTATTATCCAAACCTATATTGTTTTTATTATTGTGCCTATTGGAGGTGCTCTTTATTCAGTAAGAAAATTATTCTCAATTGCGCAAACTCATCACTTGCCAATTGCGCGAGCGGGCATAATCGTGCAAGTGATCATCGGGGTCTACGGCAATGGGATGGCGCACGCACTGCAAAAGCGGGATATCGTTATGCGAATCGCTGTAAAAATATGCTGTATCTATTGATAATTTGCGCTGCTTGCACCATTCGCTGACATAGGTGACCTTTCCTTCGCGTAAACATGGGATACCAGAAATTGCGCCGGTATATTTGCCGTTGTTGCTTTCTAAGCGCGTAGCCAAATAATCGTCAATGCCGTATAAATTTGCCACTGCGGAGACAAGAAATTCATTTGTGGCACTGACAATGAGCAATTGATCGCTATTCGTGCGATGACTTTCAATTAAAGCGGTTGCTTTACTGAGCACCATCGGCATAATTTTAGTGCGCACATACTCCTCTCGCCATTCCTCTAATTGGGCTTTGGGATAATGCGAATAAGGGAGCAGCGCAAAACGAAACCATTGATCGGTGTCTAAACGCCCTTGCTGGTAACAACGATAAAAATACTCGCTTTGATTGATTAAATGCGCTTCTGTCGCATTGCGTGCGGGCGATGATGGATGACCATCCACGCTGTTATGAGAGCGTGGATACAGATCGCGCTCAAATAAAAATTCTAACCATGCATGGTCGCTATCGCCAGCAATTAAAGTATTATCTAAATCAAACATTGCCAATGCCATTTGCTACTCCTCAATTTGATGCAAAATGATCGTAACCGCTCGCGGGAATATCACTGTCTTCGCCCATATAATATACTCCTGTCCCAGAAACCATGTGTCCTATTTCAACACAGGGCGGAAAAGTGGGCGCATTGCGATGCAATAGGGGAATTTTATCCACAGGGACAGTAAAACACAATTCATAGTCGTCGCCAGCATTCGCTGCCCACAGCAATGCTTGTTCGCTCCCATACTCGGCAACGACATCGGGATGCACCGGTAAAGCACTGCGATCCAATTGCGCGCCTAAACCACTCGCTTGGGCAATATGCCCGACATCTTGCACCAGTCCATCGGAAATATCTATGGCGGAAGAAGCGATACCCCTTAGGCACATTCCCAATTGAATGCGCGGAGTCGGTCGCCAATAGGCAGCGGCGAATGGGTGTTCTGTGTGTAAATCATCACGCACCTTGACCAGACCTGCCGCAGCAGTAGCCAATGTGCCGCTGACAAAAATGCGATCGCCCTCTTGCGCTTGGTCACGCCTTAGTGCCGCTGACGTTGAACCGACAACTTGCACCGTAACGGCAAGTAATCCACGCGCCATATTGCCTCCCAACAAAGGAATGGAATAATGCGATGCTACTTCGTATAAACCATCACTCAGTGCGTGCAGAAAATCCTCATCCAATTGCGGTATCTGCACAGCGACTAAAAAACCTAATGGATTGGCACCACAAGCGGCAAGATCACTCAACGCAGTACTGCATGCGCGAACAGCAATTTGTGCACCAGTCGCGCCTTGGGGAAAATGAACGCCGGGTAATGCGGTATCTATGGATAGGGCAATATGTTCATTCGGCGGAGGTGTCACAAGAGCACAATCATCTCCAGGACCCAACAGACAAGATGGATGCGTGCTGTTCAATTCGCGCCAGCGGGCAGAATGAAACAACTGGCGGATAAGGGCAAATTCATTCGGTGCCATAATGTTGGGCAATACGTTCGATCATTAATCGCGCTAATTGGCTTTTTGATGTGCGCGGCATAAACTCTTGTCCGCCATGCCATAATAAAGTCACCTCATTATCATCGCTGGCAAATCCAATTTCATCATTATTCACTGAATTGACAGCGATCATGTTGAGTTTTTTATCGGCGATTTTTTGCCGCGCATTTTTCTCCAAATTTTCGGTTTCGGCAGCAAAACCAACCGTAAATGGTGGCTGCGGTAATGCTGCCACTTGGGCGAGAATGTCTGGGGTACGCACGAGTGTGAGCGTCATTTGCGCATCACTTTTTTTTATTTTGTGGGCGGATTTTTTATCGGGCATATAATCGGCAACGGCGGCAACCGAAATAAAAATATCACACTGCGGAGCCTGTTGCATGCACAGGGCTTCCATCTCACGGGCACTTTCAACATTGAGACGGGTCACACGGGCGGGAGATGGCACATCGACAGGTCCGGCAATCAACAATGTATTAGCGCCAGCATCCACCGCCGCGGCGGCTAAAGCAAAACCCATTTTTCCCGAACTGCGGTTAGAGAGATAACGCACCGCATCAATGTACTCGCGCGTGGGCCCTGCGGTAATCACCACTCGTTTATTTGTCAAAAGACGTGTAGCAAATAATTGTGCGGTGGCTTCCATAATTGCCTCTACCTCAATTAAACGCCCAGGACCATATTCGCCGCAGGCTTGATCGCCGATCGCAGGACCCGACAAGAGCATTCCACGCTGTTGTAAAACGGAACAATTTTTTTGCGTTGCGGGATGAGACCACATGGATTGATTCATAGCCGGCGCCAATACGATAGGTGCCTGTGTGACTAAACACACTGCGGCTAATAAATCATTGCTCCGACCGATTGCCAAACGGGCAATAAAATCAGCGCTCGCTGGAGCAATCAACACCACATCCGCCCAGCGCGCTAACTCAATATGTCCCATCGCCTGCTCGCTGTGCGGATCCAACAAATCGCTCTGCACGGGATTATTGGATAGCGCTTGGAGGGTCAAAGGGGCGATAAAAGCAGTTGCTGCAGGAGTCATCACTACCCGCACTTCGGCATCACACTCACGCAACATCCGTACGATCTCAGCAGCTTTATAAGCGGCAATACTCCCCGCAATGCCTAATACAACACGCCGTAATCCGAGCCGTTCTTTGACATGCAGAGCAATATTCATAGCACAAACAAATTCATAGTGCCGCGTTGAGTGATGTTTACGAGCACGGGGAGAATAAGGAATAAATGCAATTATTTATCTTCGCCATCATAGGTGTGCAGTTTTGCTTGCTCCCACAAATGATTACAGGTTTCACCATTTAATTGCCGATAATCGCTTTTATGCGCGTACAATTTATTTTGAATCCATTGTACGCGGCGAATAAAGCGCCGCGTCGACCCCATCAGTGCTGTCTCGGCATCCACGCCATGATGACGGGCGAGATTGACACAAGTAAATAATAAATCACCCAATTCTTTCTCGCGCTCAGCAGGGCTCTCTGCTACATTGAATTCGTTGAATTCTTCAAAGAGTTTTTGCTGCACGCCCTCTTCACCCCGCTGCCAATCAAACCCTCTTTTAGCCGCACGTTTTTGCACTTTTTGTGCTCGTGCCAATGAGGGCATAGAGCGAGGAACACCTTTATCTAATGGGTCCGTTGCAACTTTTGTGGCATGGCGTTCATCCGACTTCACTGCATTCCAACTTTCACTGGCTTCATTGGCGGTCATTTTTTTTGTGCGTTTTTTCCCATCAATGGCGCCATCTAAAAATACATGTGGGTGACGGCGAACCAATTTTTTCACTAACTCGTCGACCACTTGGGCAAAATCAAAATATCCGGCTTCCGATGCGAGTTGGGTATAGAGAGCAATATGTAATAATAAATCACCTAATTCCTCTCTCAGATTAGCAAAATCTTTTGTTTGGATTGCATCGGCAACTTCAGCGGTTTCCTCCATTATTAGGGGAAGTAGGGATTGGAAATCTTGCTCTAAATCCCACGGACATCCGTATTCGGGGTGACGGAGGTGGGTCATGACCGCTAACAAATGGGTGATATCATAATCAATCGCTCGTTTCATCAAATACCCCAGTGGAGACATAACGATCTCCGCGATCGCACACAATAGCGACTATAACCGCCTGTTCAGTGGTGTTGGCAACTTTTAATGCCGCAGCCACTGCACCGCCCGAAGAGACGCCACAAAAAATACCTTCTCGTTTTGCCAACAAGCGCATCGTAGATTCAGATTCGCTTTGGCTGATATCCATTATGCGATCCACTTGGGAAGCATCGTAGATTTGCGGTAAGTAATCCTTATGCCAACGCCGAATACCGGGAATATGCGAGCCTTCACAGGGCTGTAATCCGATGATCTCCACCGGATATCCGTGTTCGCGCATATAACGCGACACTCCCATAATTGTCCCTGTAGTGCCCATTGAACTGATAAAGTGTGTGATGGTTCCTTTTGTCTGCTGCCAAATTTCTTCACCAGTCGTTAAATAGTGTGCAGCGGGATTATCGGGGTTAGCGAATTGATTGAGTATTTTTCCCTTTCCTTCGTATGCCATTTTTATCGCCAAATCGCGTGCACCTTCCATTCCTTCTTCGCGACTCACTTCAATCAAGGTCGCGCCAAAAGCCGCCATCGTCAATTTGCGTTCGCCACTCATATGTTCGGGCATAATCAGCAATAAGTTATACCCTTTGATGGCAGCCGCCATCGCCAAAGCGATGCCCGTATTCCCACTAGTCGCCTCAATGAGCGTATCTCCGGGCGCAATATCACCCCGTTGTTCGGCGCACTGAATCATGCTGATTGCTGGGCGATCTTTTACCGAGCCGGCGGGGTTATTGCCTTCTAATTTGACTAAAATGGTATTACGTGTCTTACCTGGCAAACGTTGTAAACGCACCAATGGCGTATTGCCCACACAACTTTCAATGGTGGGAAAATTCATGGGGACGGAGTACCCGAAAGCACGACCATCGCCACTACATAATCGCCCTCGTAAGTGAGAGTGAGTTGTTGGTCGGTGATGCATTTTTTGCGCACAATGTGTTCTGCCTGTTTAGTGAAGCGCAACTGAGGTGCCCCGTGAGCATTGTGGCGGGCAAAAATATAGCGCCACGATATGTCACGACCAATCCCTAAACCTAATGCTTTACTCGCCGCTTCTTTAACCGCAAAGCGTCCTGCTAACAAGCGGATGGGATCATGGCTCTGGGTAAAATAATCTTGTTCTTCTGTATGGAGGATACGCGCAACAAATCGGGAACCAAATTTTTCCCATACACATCGGATGCGCTCAATGCTCACCATATCAATGCCGATGCCCTTGATAACCATTACAATTGTCCCGCACACAAGGCACGGCTATGGAGGGTCTGTCCTTTGAGAATGCCGTGCAACACTATGCGCACTAAATTTTTTGCTGCCTGACGGGTGGTGCGCTGGCTATAATCGCCAGAGTGCATCGCACGCAATACATCGGCAGCAAAATGGTTCGGTGTATTATGATTGCACGGCGTCAATCCATTATAGTATTCGTAACGGTAATAGCCTTCCGAAACGACATCCCAATTCAAACCATAACCAATTTCATCCAGCAAAGTAAATTCAAACCGCCGCAATGCGACTTCTAATTGTCCATCATTCAATTCATGTAGCACTTTTTCATAGGCCTTGAATAAGCGCGAGTGATTTTCGTACTTCGGAACGGTGTAAAACAACAATTCATTGATATACATAGCACTATAGAGCGTTATATCATTGTAGAAATAGGGTGTGCCACGTGCATCAAGGGCAGTCATGGTTTTCAAATCGCGGCGGCCGCGCCATGTTACCCAGAGTGGTGAAAACTGGCGAATTAATCTGCGCAGTCCCTTAGGGCGCTGTACTCCCTTACAGACCATCGGCACTATACCATCCATTTGCGAAAAAACGTCAATTAACATGCTCGTTTCGCGATACAAACGCCAATGCACAATATACGCCGCTTGGGGAGGGAAAGTGGGGTTCACACTATCCCCTGTTGGCGTAATAAATTTTCATCGTTTGACCAGCCACGTTTCACTTTCACCCACAGGGTAAGCATAATTTTTGTGTGGAATAATTTTTCCATTGTGAAGCGTGCCGCCTGTCCAATCTCTTTTAACTGCTGCCCTTTTTTACCGATAACTATTTTTTTTTGTCCCACACTTTCAACCCAAATACAAGCGTTAATATGCAAAACATTGTTGTGCGATTGCATCTTCTCCACTATGACCGTTGTGACATACGGGACATTGGCATGTAATTGCCGCATCACTTGTTCGCGAATCATATCCGCAGCAAGCACATCGTCGCGTAAATCGGTTGTGCAATCAGCAGAGAAAAAAAAGGCGCGGCGGGGCAGATGGCTATCAATAGTGCGCCGTAATGCGGAACAATTGTAGTGCGTGCGCGCTGATAAAGGAAAAATTTCCACCGCTTGAGTGCGCAAAGCGATCCACTCTAAATGGGGTAGAAGTGCTGTTTTATCTTTCATTAAATCCACTTTATTGAGGGCAACTAAACGAGTGGCCTGCGGGTAATTTTCAATTTGTGACATAATCCATTCTTCGTTCTTTCCCCAGTCCAGCCGATTTAATAAAAACACTATGACATCGACATTATCCAATGCCGCAAAAGCTATGCGATTCATTCGCATATGAATTAATTGATTATATTGACGTTGCACGCCCGGTGTATCAATGAAGACGCGTTGAATATTCGCCTCGGTTTGCACACTCAATACTTTATGGCGTGTCGTTTGCGTTTTACGTGAAGTGATGCTGATATGTTGCCCGATGAAATGATTCATGAGCGTAGATTTACCTACATTCGGGCTGCCGACAATACTAATTAATCCGCAACGCGTCTCTGGTTCACTTTGTGTTGGCATCATTTTGCTGCGCAAGGATGGCGAGTAAATTATTGGCAGCTTTTTGTTCGGCGGCGCGTATATTTTTGCCCATCCCATACGATTCTAATTCTGGATGATCTAAACGACATGCGGCACGATAGGTAGGGGCGTGTGATTCACTCCTGACAACATTGTGGCGATAAGAGGGTAATGCCCATTTCTTTTTTTGTGCGTATTCTTGTAGCTTAGATTTTGCATCTTTATCTATATCTTGTAAATAACTTATCTTCAATTTATCCGCATACCACGATAAAACGCACTTTTCTATCGCGAGATAACCACCATCGACAAAAATAGCTCCTATCAATGCCTCGACAGCATTCGCGACAATAGAATCTTCTACTTTAACCACAGAAGAAGAACGGTACACTTTCTCGGCAAGACATAATTGTTGGGAAAGTTCGACCAACGCATTGCGTTGCACCAAGTGCGCTCGCCAACGCGATAATACTCCCTCCGGTTGATCGGGAAAATGGATATATAAATAATGCGTCAACACCGCATCTAACATCGCATCACCCAAGAACTCTAACCGCTCATTGTGTTGGAGACTGTAGCTCCGGTGAGACATCGCTAAGTGAAAGAGATGTGGGTCGCGAAAAACGTATCCTATGGGATCTTTTTTATCGTTCATAACCATTTATTGCGATGAAATCCAGGAATACTAAAAAATTCATCCCAGTGCATCCATACTGCTACAGCTTTACCGACCAAGTGCTTTGCTGGCACTTGCCCCCACGCCCGACTATCACGACTATTATCGCGATTATCGCCCATAACGAAATAATGCCCTTCTTTGACAATTTCAGAAAAATCACTCTCCGGCTTCAAGGAAAAATGCTGCGTTTGATAAGCACTATCACCCATCGACTCGCGCATAATGCGGTATGGCCACTGTTCATCAATCAATTCATGCGGGATGGGCACCCCATTGATGAGCAATTTTTTATTCCGAGACATAATACGGTCGCCGGGTAACCCTATGACGCGTTTAATAAAATAACGATCATCGTGGGGAGGAAAAAAAACCATCACATCGCCGCGTTGCGGTTCACTAACGGAGAAAAATTTCGTATTGCCCACCGGAAAACGTAACCCATACTGATACTTATTGACCAACACAAAGTCACCACTCCGCAAACCCGGTTCCATAGAGGCGGAAGGAATTTGAAACGGTTCAAAGACAAACGAACGCAAGATGAAAATAATCAACAAAAGGGGGAAAAAAGAGTATCCGTAATCAATGATTTTATATTGCCGTGAATTTTTGATTCGCCGTGCAAGCCAAAAACGATCGATGGCCACAATTGCTCCAGTAACCGCAGTTGCAATGAATAATATTAAAGGGAAATTAATATCCATAATCAATCGCGTTGTAGAATAGCGTGGAATACGGTTTGTGGAATGTTCGTTTTACCAATGCTTTTCATACGTTTTTTTCCTACATTCTGTTTCGCTAATAATTTTTTCTTACGGGTCACATCACCGCCGTAGCATTTAGCGGTGACATTTTTACGAAACGCCTTAACAGTTTGACGGGCGATGATAGTATTACCGATCGCCGCCTGAATGGTGACTTCATACTGTTGGCGGGGAATGAGTTCTTTCATTTTTTCACTCACCGCTAACCCGCGCATACGACTTTCGTTTCTATGTACTATAGCAGAAAGAGCATCAATGCGTTCGCCATTGATCAATATATCTAAACGAGTTAAATCTGCTTCTTGGTAGCGCACAAAATGATAATCTACCGAAGCAAATCCGCTGCTCACCGATTTCAGGCGGTCAACAAAGTCAGCAACAACTTCACTTAATGGCAATTCGTAAGTTAATGAAACATGGCGCGACGAAAATTGCATCTCCTTTTGAATTCCACGCCGCTGCTCGCACAGCGACAAAATTTTACCTAAATGGTTTTGGGGCGTCAATATGTGCATCCGCACAATAGGTTCGCAGATTTTATCAATGTGCCTCATATCGGGTAAAGCCACCGGATTGGAGATGGTGAATTCCTTTTTATTTTTAGTCACAACCTGATAGGTCACTGTTGGAGCTGTGGTGATTAAATCCAATTTATATTCTCGTTCCAAACGTTGTTGAACGATATCCATGTGCAGCATACCTAAAAAACCACAACGAAATCCCATTCCCAGAGCAGAAGAGACATCGGGTTCGTAGTAAAGGGCGGCATCATTGAGTGCCAATTTATCTAAAGCATCACGAAAAACTTCGTAGTTATCGTGTCCCGAAGAAAATAAGCCAGCATAAATCTGCGGTTGGACGCGCTTAAAACCTGGTAAGGGCTGACTGGTGACGCCATAGGGGACTAAAGTATCGCCAACGGGAACCGCATGAATATCTTTGACCCCGACCACCACAAAGCCAATTTCCCCAGCGGACAAAGCGGGTAATGTCTGACGGGTCGGAGTAAAGACACCGACATGGTCAATAATATGTTGTCGTCCATCAGAGTATGCCGTAATGCGATCACCCGCACATATCATACCATTCATTACTTTGACCAACACCACTAACCCGAGATAATGGTCAAACCATGAATCAATCACCAATGCCTGCATCGGGGCATGCACGTCGCATGCGGGAGGGGGAATACGGTGCACCATATTTTCCAACAATTGCAGAACGCCTTCGCCTGTTTTTGCACTAATTTGGCAACTGGTGTGGGTATCAATTCCTATCATTTCCTCAATTTCCGCCTGTGTGCGTTCAACATCGGCTTGTGGCAAATCAATTTTATTGAGCACAGGTATAATTGCCAAATTTTGTTCTACGGCGGCAAAAGTATTGGCAATGGATTGTGCTTCTACCCCCTGTGCAGCGTCAACAATTAACAATGCACCTTCACATGCAGCGAGAGCTCGCGATACTTCGTAGCCAAAATCAATGTGCCCCGGCGTATCGACAATATTAATTTGATAATCCGCATTATCGGTTGCCCGATAATGCAAACGCACAGTTTGCGCTTTAATCGTAATACCTCGTTCACGCTCCAACGGCATATTATCTAATACTTGTTCTTCCATTTCTCGCTCGCTGAGACCACCGCAATGCTGAATAAATCGGTCGGCTAAGGTAGATTTACCATGATCAATATGTGCAATAATCGCTAAATTGCGCACGCACTGAATAGGGATTGTATCTGACACTATGGAATAATTACTCTTGCTTACTTAATACGCGCACAGGGATAATACGGGCGGCGCGCAATGCGGGATAAATCGCCGCACATAAACTGACCGTCACCGCCGCCAATAGTACTAGCGCAACTTGAGACCACTCTAAATGGGAAGGGAGGTAATTGATCGGATAAACCTCCGCATGGAGCAATTCTGCTCCAAAGTAGCGTTGGATAAAATCGGCGATATCGCTCACCCATAGCGATAAACCACTTCCTAAAGCGCCGCCCAATAAAGTTCCCAACACGATAATGCTTCCGCTTTGCACGGCAAAAATCCCAAATATTTGGCGCTGTGATGCTCCCATTGTGCGTATAATCGCAATGGACGCGCGTTTATCGTTAATAATCATTACTTGCGTTGAAATTAAATTGAATGCCGCCACCACAATAATCACCGCTACTATTAAAAAAACCATTCTTTTAGACATCTGAATAGCATTGAATAAGTTGCCATGCAAATTCATCCAATGTTGGGTGCGGTAATTCTCACCCAAAGTATCGGCAATAAACTGCGCAATGAGCGATGCATGAAACACATTGTGGATTTTCAGCCCTACTCCCTGTGCTTCTGCGGCTTGATGACTATCCATCATCTGCATTGCAGTGGGTAACGCAATGAGTGCTAATTTGCGATCCATTTCAGTACCGGTGGTGAAAATATCTCCGACTGTGAAAGAGCGCACCGTTGGATTAAAATGTTGCACACCACCACTGCCCGGCACAATGAGCGTTAAGGTATCACCCACTTTTACTCCCAAACGTTCTGCCAACAGCGCACCTATAAGGATTGCTCCATCGTCATTAATTGCGGTTAATCCATCCTGCGCGGTAAATTCATGAACTAATGAAATTCTTTTTTCTGCGGAGGGCACAACACCACGCACAAGTACCGCTGCATTGTTGTTGTGATGTACCAATACGCCTTGCAAATAGGCAAAAGGAGCAACCGCTACGATACGCGGGTCCTCTGTTAAATGCTGTGCGAGTTGTTCCCAGTCGTGTACACCACTGCGATGATATACCATGATATGTGGTGATAAGCCTAGAATGCGCTCGCGCAATTCACGGTCAAAACCCGACATCACCGATAGCACGACTATCAACAATGCAACCCCTAAGATCATCCCACTCACTGACAACCATGCGAGAAAAGATAACAAGCGATTTCCACGCCCTGCAACGAGATAACGCAACCCGATGCACAGACTTACGGGGCTGAAGAAGAACATAGTTTTCCCCTTTCTAAAACCAATACTCTATCCATTGCCTCACTAACTATGGGGTCGTGGGTGGCGGTTACAAAAGAAACGTGCGTCTGCTCACTCAATGCTAACATTAAATCCAACACCTGTCCAGCATTGTGTTGATCTAAATTACCGGTCGGTTCATCCAGTAATACACACTGTGGTGAATGAATGAGTGCGCGGGCAATCGCCACCCGTTGGCGTTCGCCGCCCGACAGTTGAGATGGACGATGAGTTTGATGCATAACGCCCACTTTATTCAACCATTCTGCCGCCAGCGCATTAGCAGTGCGGGCAGGTTTTCCCGCAATGAGTAATGGTAATGCCACATTTTCCACCGCGGTAAACTCAAATAATAAATGGTGAAATTGATAAACAAAACCAACATACGTATTATGCAGACGATCCAGTTTATGGGGTAATAATTGAGTAATTTCGTACCCTCCTAAACGCACAACCCCAGAATCGGGGCGATCCAAGCCCCCCAAAATATGGAGCAAAGTAGATTTTCCTGAACCTGACGCCCCAAGAATAGCCACTTTTTCGCCTTTTGCCACCCGTAACGCCACATCGGATAATACGCAAATACTCTGCTGGGCATCGTTATATGTTTTAACGACATTCTGACACTCCAAAGGCACTTCGGCATTATTCATTGTTTACTCCCAGCGCAGTTCCTCAATTACGGAGATATCACGGGCATACCATGCTGGATAAAAAGTAGCCACAATACCCAAGAGAATTGCACTACCTCCAATCAGTAACACATCGGTGATATAAATGACTGACGGAATTTTAGTGATGAAATATAAATTGGGGTCAAATAGGTAGATACCGAATATCTCTTCCCAAAAAGCGACAATATCTCCCGCCCAATACGCCAGCGGGAGACCTAGAGCAAAGCCGCCTCCCACACCACAAACACTCAATATCATCCCTTTCAAAAGCACGATATATACGATATGGGTACGCGTCATCCCTAAAGTGCGCAATACGGCAATATCTCTTTTACGATTGGATACCGATATACTCATCAAAGCGACTATATTAAACGCGGCAACCAATATCACCACTAATAACATTAAAAACATCATATTTTTTTCAATGCGAATGGCGCGGAATAGAGTGGCATGTATGACGCTCCAATCTAATTGATTGTATTGCAATTCATTGGCAATTGTCGTCGCAATACTTAAACTATCGTAGCGATTGGGCGTTTTGATTTGTATCCCGTGTACTCTATTGCCTGTGCGATAAAGGCGTTGCCCATCCTGTAAATTGATGAATGCTGTTGTCGCATCTAGCGTATTTCCCAAAGCAAACAATCCCACTACTTGAAAACGTCGGCTACGGGGGAAAACACCCAATAAACTTTGATTGACTTGGGGCAAGGTGACCATCACTTTATCACCAATATCCACACGTAATTGTTTAGCCAGTAAATTGCCGAGGACTATGCCGTATTGTCCTGGGATTAAATTGTTTAATGTGCCGACAGTAAATCGGTCAGCAATTTGAGCAATGCGCTTTTCTTGTGCGGGTAGAATTGCTTTCAGTTCAATTCCCCGCGTGCGCCCATGTGCTGCAACCATCACATCACCACCGATATAAGGTGCCGCGGCTAGAACGTCGGGGCGCTCTTCTAATTGCTGTGTTAAAGATTGCCAGTCGGCAAGGCGTTTATCTTTGGGGAAAATAAAAGCATGGGGCACGGCGGCAAAAATACGGGTATGGAGTTCATGAGAAAAGCCATTCATCACTGACATCACCGTTATCAAAGCGATGACACCGATGATTAAACCCGATAACGAAAAAAGTGATAAAATTAGTGCGAAGCGCTCTCCGACACTAATTACATAACGCAGTGCAATAGACAGTACAGTCGGTTGAAACATTAGGTAGCGTCAGGTAGACGCCTTCTTACATTTCTTTTGGTCTCCCCCGCAAATATCGCAGGATTCTTTCATACCCAATTTGCTCAATCCGCCACAGGATCCGCGAATCGCTTCACGACCAAAGCACACGCCAACGGCCATAATGACCACGATAGTCGCAAAGATCAATAGGGCGAACACATAGGTGAGCAACATAGGAAATCTCAATCGAAGTATTAATAATTCACTTGTTTAATGGCGTAAAGAAAGCGCCTAAATGCACCGTGAGCGGCATTTTTATCTCCATCGGGAGAAACAATATAACCTTTAACATCTCCATTGGGTGTTTGAACTGATACCGATGCCCACACCGCAGTGACTATATTTTCCAGTTCATTGAGGGGGACGACAAAGTCGCGTCGCGAGTGTAACTTGGTGCCCGCCTTGCCGAAAGACGAATAACGGGTATGTCCTTTTGCTTGTAGGTTTAAAGTTTTTTCAATGCCTTGGCCATTCGTATCTCCGTTAAGCGCCACTTGAACGCCTTGTGAAGCATCATTCACATTGTCCTCGCTCTCTACAGTACCGGCAACGATAACATCGTCTGTATTTTCTGCAACCATTTCGACTTCTTGTGAAGACATAATATGATCAACCATATTGTCGTTATCTTCTTCCATGGCAATATTTTCTTCCATTGCAACGTCTCCTTCCATGGCAACATCTTCTTCCACTGCGACATCTTCTGCATTCGTCTGGTCATCATTATTCACTTCGGCACCACTCACTTCGTCCCATTCGGTCGCAATTTCCTCTTCCCATTCTTCATCGCTCATTGCATCCTCTACCTGACGATCCGTCTCATTATGAGCCATTGACGAGTCAAGATCGGACACAATTTCTGTTTCTTCGTTTTCGGTGGGTAATGTATCGTCGGTCTCTAATCCAAGTGC
The DNA here is from genome assembly GCA_020027215.1 of Gammaproteobacteria bacterium. GTDB lineage: Bacteria > Pseudomonadota > Gammaproteobacteria > JABABF01 > JAHRAO01 > JAHRAO01. Next base: position 24,081 of record JAHRAO010000031.1, on the reverse strand, counting down.
AGAATCTTGAGTATTCGCATCAATAGCATTGGTCACATTTAGCGACACATGCATCAAATTGGTAAAACGTTTACCCGATAGCAGCACTTTCAATACTACTTCTTCTGGGCTAGTTTCATGCCATTCGGCGCCGATAGATAGCCGCGGGCGCTTGGGTTTTTCTTGTCGGACTTGGTGCGGGCTAATGTCCACTCTATGACCCATATCAAAAAAGTTTGCCGAAATCTTTGCAGGAGCAGCTTTGTACGACTGACATCCCGTGACACCTACAGTTAATGCAACTAATAGAATGCTGATAGAAATTAATCTCATAGAGAAAACACCTTTAATACTATTAAAAAATCCTAAAAAACCGCTACCCGTATTATAACGGATATTTTTAATAAATGAATAAACACAATCAATCCGCCATAGAAATATCGGGTAAATCAAAAAAAGCACGCGTTGTCGCAATTAAATTCTGACTGACCTCTTGCGCAGGTTTTTTTTGATGGCGAGCAACTTCTTCTAAAATAAATGGCAACATACAAGGTTCATTGCGTTGTTGGTTGACTCCCGGCGGTACAATGACGCCGCGCGGAAACAAATATGGAGCATCGGTTTCAATCATAAGGCGATTATTGGGAATAGAGGGAAGCAGTGGGTGGAGATCGTATCCACGCCGTTCATCACATACCCAACCAGTAATACCAATGTATAAATCCAAATCTAAATAACGAAACAATGCACGCCTATCGCCAGTAAAACAATGGACGACTACATTGTGCAACTGCTCGCGATAATGGTGCACTATATCAAAAAAGCGATCATGTGCATCACGCTCGTGTAAGAATAAAGGCAAATTGCGGGCAACAGCAAGTTCCAATAGCCACTCAAATACTTTTTCTTGTTGTGCGGGTGGAGAATAGTTGCGATTAAAATCTAACCCCGTCTCGCCAATAGCCACTACCGCGGGTGAATGCGCCAACTGCATCAATTCCGCACCGATTGCATCTGAAAAATCTTTACTGTTGTGCGGGTGCAATCCCACTGTTGTGAAAATGCGCTGGGGATGCATGGCGTTGAGCTCAATACCCTGCTGTATAGAAAGCACATCCGTGCCTGTGGCAATCATTTGCACAACATGCGTGGCGAAAGCACGATCCAACACAACAGATAAATCGTGTGCAAAAGCAGGATGGGTTAAATTGGCGCCTATATCAATTAATTTCATGGTCATATGCCCCATAATTGTAGCAAATCATTTATACTAAAAAGTAGTGGGACGGCTGGGCAGTCGCCGCCAGCAATTATGCTGGGGGAGGAAAGTCCGGGCTCCATAAGGCAGAGTGCCAGGTAACGCCTGGGGGATGTTCATCCACGGCGAGTGCCGCAGAAAATATACCGCCTATTTTTTAGGTAAGGGTGAAATGGTGTGGTAAGAGCACACCGCGTCTTTGGTAACAAAGACGGCATGGTAAACCCCACTCGGAGAAAGACCAAATAGGATTCCTATGATGTCGCCTGCATCGGAATTGGGTAGGTCGTTAAAGGTTGGCAGTGATGTCGATCGTAGATGAATGGCTGCCGCGGGTTCTCCACCCGCACAGAACCCGGCTTATAGGTCGTTCCACTGCCTTAATCATTTGTTGTGTAGCGGTTGTCCCGCAGACAACGAGTACTTGTCGCCACTTCCTGCAATTTGATTCATTGTCTCAATTGACGACAAAATGAAATCCATGCGGATGGACAAAAATGTGTGCATAAAATAAATGTAATATCGGTGCAACTTTTTTGCCACAATAATCGTCTAATAAGAATAAATAATTTTATTATTGCAATAGGAGAACTATTATGAAAATATTAATGTTATTGGCTTGTATGCTCGCCACAATCTACTATAACAACTTAGTATTCGCAGATGCCAATACAGAGTATGAAAACAGTGCAGCGTTTTCATACAACATTGACGGGGATATGGGTAGTATTCAAGTAGATTTCAGCGATCTGAATCTGAGCGATGACACCGAAGCGGAAATATCCGCATTGCTGGAAGGCATTGTGAATAAAGATACAGGTTCCCTGCGCACCGCCTTAGATCATCTACACACTATTATTGACGATATCCCTCTGGACGATGAACAAAAAGCACAGGTGCATGAGGCAATAAAGACTGCGCACGCAAAAAATATTATCGCACTGCGCAATACGGATTCCATTGATATGGGCACGGGCGTGGATTGGGAGGATTTATTGATCCCTATATGGGCTATTCTCTTTTCATTTGGCACGCCGATAGCTATTTTGGGGATTGTGCTCTATTTTAGTTATCGCAAATACAAGATGCGCAGTGAAATCATTGCCAAATTAATTGACAGCGGGCAACCGCTTTCTGAAGAAACCATTCGCAATTTAGAGCCACGCACTGTATGGTCGCCTCTGCATAGAGGAATGGTGAATATAGGTTTGGGTTTAGCATTGATCATCGCACTAAGCATGCTATTCAGTATCAACTGGGGTGCATTAGGGTTGATTCCTTTATTTATAGGGATTGCCCATTTGGTTCATTGGAAATTAGGACAAAAAAACGGGTAGCGTATCAGCTGCGCCTAATAGCGAATGGAAGACATTCCATCCCTAGTGAGCAAAGCCGTAGATGATCCTGATGCATTTACCGCCTTAGTTCAGCATTATCAATCGCCTTTGCGATACTCGGTTTTGCAAATGACGGGATGGAATGCACAATTGACTGATGATATTTTGCAAGATACTTTCTTAAAAATGTTGCAACATTTAGCACGTTTTAATCACAAGTCCAATCTGCAAACATGGCTCTACCGCATTGCATGTAACTGTCTGAACGATTATTATCGCAAGCAAAAGATCGCCACAGTCAACGAGCCCATATTGGAATCTATGCCATCATCGTCTTCTGACGACATGATTGACTATGACATACACCGACAAGTCGCTCACCTTTTATCAACCTTCCCTCTTACTCAACGGATGGTGCTTCATCTACACCTCCATCGCGAGTACGATCAAAGTGAAATTGCACAAATATTAGGGATACCCATAGGGACAGTAAAATCGCACATTTTTCGTGGTAAAATAAAATTACGCACAAAGTTAAGCCATTGGCAATTGTAACGCTATGAATGAAGGTAAAGTATTAGAGCGGGTATTCAAACAGTTACGACAAACAGAACCGCTCGTCAATTCCCCTTCTTTTGCCAGAAAAATGGCAGGGAAACACGCCATAATCCACGCGCGTCGAACACACAAAAGTGATTACTGGCTCTGGGGGATATTCGGAGTAATCGCAACAGTGATTATTGCCATGTTCCATCCATTTGGCATACAATTTGATGTGATTGTCATTACTCCCGTTACAGTCATACTGGCTTTTATATGTAGTGCGGGTTTTGCCTATGCTAGCTGGCATATTGCCGAAGGTATGCCTTGAAGGCAATTGAAGACAAAGAGCTAGAAAACAGTATGGATATTATCAATTTTCTTTAACACTCCAGCAACATCCTCCAATAAATACTCACTGAAAACAATTATGAATACAAGAATAACTTATATAGTATTTAGTTTGTGCATTGCCCTATTTGTAGGTGCATGTGGTGGCGGCGGCGGTAACGGCACAGGTGGCGGTGGCACAGGTGGCGGCGGCGGTAACGGCACAGGTGGCGGTGGCACAGTAACAATTAACATTGAATTGCCCTCTCAACTCATCGCCACATGGTTAGGTGCGCAGCCGTTTATGCTATCCAGCACGAATGGGCACGGATATCGCTTAACCTTTGCCCCATCTAACGGGCACATAATAGCCAATGGCACAGAACTCGCCGTTGGAGCAACGGGTAATTTAGATAATTTATCACTATCCTATCGCGCCAATGATGATTATATCGGTAACGATAGTTTTACCTTTGTTGTGACCACTGGCACGCAAACATCGTCACCGGTAAGGGTGATGGTTGATGTCCGCCCGCCAATTACCCAAGGAACGAGCCACACTGTATCGCTTTTTACTAATGAAACCATCAACTTAACACTTAATGCGCGGGTCAATCTATCTAACCCTCAATGGATGATTAGCACACAGCCGTCTACTGGTTCCGCCATGTTATCTACAGCTAATGGGCAGAGCACCCAATTGACTTATAACACCAATGGAGTAGCACCCCAAAGCGCGAGCTCATTGACCATCAGTTTGTCCAATGGTGATAAGACGGCGACAATTAATATCAATGTAATGATCCTAAACCGCCTGCCAAGCATTACTATTTCACCAAATTATGGTTGCACGCCTATTGCGCTTTCTGGAATGCGCGTCTTTAGTTTGTCTGCTATAGATCCAGATGCCCAACCCCTACAATGGTCATTCATAACACCTGCTCAAGGCAATATTGTATTGAGCACACAAAGCGGGAACAATGTCACCGCAACTTATACTGCTGGGAATGTAGCAGGGTCATATGCAACCCTACTCTCGGTGAGTGATGGGGTGAGCACGGTAACAAGAACTTTACCTTTGCCGGTGGGAGAAACAAGCGATATTGATATAGATGACGATAGGTTAATTGAAATATGCAACGCCACAGACTTATCTTATATGCGCAATGATCTCGACGGATCACATATGCACAACGGTACGAGTAGCACCAACACTGGTTGTCCAAGCGGTGGTTGTATGGGTTACGAATTAGGAGCGGACATCGCTTTGCAGGGAGAGTGGATGAAAGTCGGGACAAACAGTAATCCCTTTACCGCCATTTTTGATGGCAATGGCTACACTATTAGCGGTTTGATGATCACTGTTGCGACAGGTGAGCTTACTGTCAGCGGAGCCTCAGATTGTCGCGGGAGGGAACTGGTGGATAATATCGGCTTATTCGGCGTGGTGAGGAATAGCATTATTCGCAATGTAGTAGTGCACCAACCGAATATCACTGGACAAGAATGTACAGGAGCCATTGTTGGTCAAGCACTGCACAGTACCCTTACTCAACTCACTGTGGTTGGCGATAATGATCATTCCACTTATGAAGTGACGGGCGAAGCACGAAAATCTGCGACCAGTGATGCGATATACGGAGGAGAAGTCGGAGGCATTGTCGGTCGTTTGAGAGATTCTCGCTTGACACTCAGCAGTAGTACCGTGACAGTACAGGGGCCGAACCAAATATCAGGTCTTCCATCTTCCAACCCCGCACGATTTACCGGTGGGGCGGTCGGCTACGCCGACCGCAGTTATATTAGCCAGGTTTATGTTGATGCAAATGTATATTTAGGACGGGATAGTACGTCGGGTATTCCCCCCCCTTACATTGGACTAATTATCGGTCAGCAAAATGAAGGAGTGACCGAACAGGTATGGGCGAGAGGTGAAGTCCATATTCGCGGTAGGCTTTTTGGTTCTACCAATGTTCCTGCTCGTGCAGGGGGATTAGTGGGTAGTCTACTCAATGGCGTAATGCAAAATGCATGGGCAAACGTTGATATCCGCTGTCCTGAATGTAATATCATTCTCACGGGGTTTGGTGGCGCCTTGGGCGAAGCATGGCGAACGAGCGCAGATCAAGATAACACCATTATAAGAAATGTATGGGTGTTTGGCCGCGTGCATCAGAATCGCGGGCGTGGTTTCTACGGCCGCTATGCTGAGAGCCCCACTCAACCGATTATGCGTGGACGGAATTATTATAATGGAGCAAACCCTAATGATCCTCAAGCAATCGGGCTGAGCGATAACGAATTGCGGGCGTTACGCAATGATTCGCTATCAGGTCAAACGACGGATGAAAAAAAATATACTAATTGGAGTGCGGGTTTTGATTGGGATAATGATGGAACCTTAGAAGTGAATGCAGGCGGCGATGATTTATTATCCATTTACTGCGATAACGATGCCAGCGGAAGAATAGAAACAATAGAACAGGTGTCACATAATGCGGTATGGCTTTACGGCACAGATGCTCATCGTCCAGCATTGAACTGCCTACGCATTGATCTACAACCCCAAACACCCATTCAGCCAGAGGTATTAAATTTACAAGCAGCAATAGGAGAGCGCCGCGTTTCCCTCCAATGGGAAAACCCTGGCATACACTACCAAGTCAATCCAAACACTGCAGTCATCACTTGGACTCCAGCGGGTGGTTTAGCGCAACCTGTGCGGTTACAAATTACGCCATCACGCCTATCTTCAACAACTATCACTGGGCTCACCAACGATATAGAATATACCTTTACTGTACGCACTATTTATGCACCCAGTACGCAATCAATGGGTGTACAAGTTAGCGCCACGCCAATGATGGCGGTGGATATAGATGGTGATGGCCTGATTGATATCAGCGACGCATCAGGACTGGAAAGTATTCGCGATGATCTAGACGGCAATGGAATAGATGACGGCAATATACAAACATCCACTCCATTAGGCACTTCGGGGTGTCCGATTCCCAAATGCACAGGGTATGAATTGAGTGGCGATATTACGCTCAGTGACAATTGGATACCTATTGGCAATGATAGTACTCCCTTTAGGAGTATATTCAGAGGCAATGGCTATGTTATCAATAATTTAAACATTGATACGACAACAACAAATTACGTGGGTCTATTCGGTGCCACTGATGGTGCAGATATAAGCAGTTTGACTCTCACAGTAGAAAGGGTGCGCGGAGGAAACCATGTTGGCGCACTGATAGGCGATGCGCGCAACAGCACTATAAAAGATATATTTGTTCAATCCGTATTTAGCACAACGACAATAACTGGACGAAGCCCCGTAGGGGGATTGATCGGCAAAATTGACAATTCCACCCTGATACATATCGGCAACGAAGTAGAAGTGAGGTTGACCAATGGACAATACATTGGTGGCATTGCTGGAGAAATGACTCATAGCAATAGTTGGGTGAGTGCCGTATATAGCAGTGCCCGTATCTCTATTGAACACACGTTAGACCAAACAAACGCGGCGGGCGGACTTATCGGGCACATGGCTAACGGCCGCCTCCAAAATGGGTGGGCGCGCATGATCATTATCTACCCTAGTGCCTCGCAAAGGTTTATAGGTGGGTTAGTTGGTGGCCAAGCAAACGGAACCATTCAAAATGCCTATGCTATCTCCACCCATAACACCACTGCAGGAAGCCGGAGAGGTGGTGCCGGAGGATATATTACTAGCGGTAATGCCAGAAGTATCTGGACAAGCATTGCCCATGATGGCGATAATAGTGGTGCGCCTGGTTCTATCTTTAACCGCAGCTATGGGTTTATATACTTAGTAGAGAACGCAGATTACAGTAATAAAACCGACTATTATTTTGTATCACAAGAAGAATATGGCGGGCGTGATATATCGAATGCTAGACGCTACGGGCAAAACCAACGCAGGACTTTTACACAAATTAAAGCACTCACCGATACCGAAACGAGATGGAATAATGGACACAGTAATGATCCAACGTCTCAATATTGCGATACCAATCGCAATAGGATCATTGAAAATAGCGAAAAGGCAACGAATAATCGCATTTGGGATTACGGCAAAACGACCCAATCCCCTATTATTCGCTGTATCGCCCCTAACAAACAACCAAGATAGGCTGTTTTTACGCTCAATACGTCCCTGTATTTCGCTTGATACGCAAGCCCAAAATTATCACAAGACAAGTAATGCTCCATTTTGGGCTTGCGGGCGCTGTTCCATACAGCGCTGGCTGTTTTAGGCGTGAGTACTGTAACGGGTCGGGGCAAGCGAGGCAAGGCAAGAATAAAGCATACAGGGTTGAAGAGTTTATTTAAGAATGTAATGCGCGGCGGAAATTTTTTAGTTGTGGCACGCCAGATAATTGGGCGGATGCGTTGACGGTCTCATCTATCCGCTGATTTTCTAAATGCACTATTTTATGGTGATAGTGTAGGCTATATTCCAGAAAGTTGGATGCCCCCTCCCTTAGGAGAGAGGCGGCACCGTTACTTATCCCTTGTTTCCATCAATGTCGCAATGGCTGGCGATATTCCTCAAACGCTTGTGCAAAGAGAGTTGCATATTAAAGCCAGTGCTCAATTATTTCTATAAAAGATATTCCCCCACATCACGCCATTATCATCTATAGTGCGTTCATTTGCCGCCGATTGGCATTCGACCCACCTGCGCTTTCAACACTTCAAATAGGTTTCTTCTATATCGGCACATCATATTTGAACGGGACAGGAGAGAAAAGAAAACAGAATTAAATATGTCCATGCCCACATAACACCGCGGGCATCACACCATGAGAAGTGTGCAATAATTTTTTGCATCCTTCTTTAAGGGGATTATATATTTAATTTTGCAAAACATTCTTTTAGATATGTAATATTATCCTGCTGGTGCCTTTTCATCAACTTTTTAGTTATTAAGTATGTACCTTTTTCTAGTGAAGCATCAATAAATCCATCTATGTCTTCTAGTACATTTGCCGTATCTTCTATTAAGTGTTCTAACTCTGTACCGGCTCTAATACTTGTTGCATGTATTGGCTAAATAATGCCCCTAAATCTTCATTGCCAAATAGTCTAGAATACCCTCCATCTCTTCTACCTCCTTTTGTTTCTCTTATTTTAGCCATTTATATATTTTAGCCATTGATATCGCTTCCTATGAACTTTCTCTCAGTTATAATCTCACAGGATTTTAATACAGAAAAACTACCTGATGTATTGGTTTTGATGTTTTATCTAGTTCTTTACTTAATTGCAGGCTTTTGAGATACTTTTTTTTGCTGTTTGTATTAGAGAGATAACGTATAACCATTTCAGGTATACATCATACTATGAAATAGTATTTATTATGCTTTATGCACTATTATTTGAATAATATAACCTCCTATTTTTTTAAAATATAACCCCCTTCTTTTAATATAACCACACGGTGGAAAAAAAAGGCGGGGATAATCCCCGCCTTTTTATGGTATAAAAATACCTTCACTACATATTCAAGCGAAATCCAAAAAATACATACCGTCCGCGCGCATCATATATTTGAGAGTAAGTATTGCCATTACTAGCATTCGTCGGTGGATTCCCGCGATAGGGTGGGTTTTCATCTAATAAATTATTAAACCCTACGCGAAATTCATACTTATCATACAGTGAATAAATTGCCGTTAAATCAATATAGTTCGCCGCAGCGAGATGATCAATTTGGTTACTAGCCGCAGGGATGAGATCAACAGCAGCGATGTGCCTCAATGCAAGGCTCATCACCAAACTGTATGGGGACAACCACGTCAAGCGGGCATTGTATGCCATTTCGGGGTTCGGAACACCACAGGATGTACTGAAAGCACCAACACACTCGGTGAGATCACCGAGGAACATAGTTTCATAAGATTGTAGAAAGTTGGCAACTAGACTCGCCCGCATTTTACCTGCACTACCAATACCGAAAAGGTACTCAAAATTAAGGTCAAAACCAGAAGTTGAAAATGTTCCCACATTTTGGTTAGTATCAACAACCTGATCATTACCAAGCCATAGCGTGCCTCCAGACCCTCGCTGAATTAGATTACAGAAGCGATCGTTCTCTATACATTGACTTATGATTGAAGAAAAACCAACACGACCTATCGTCTCTTCTATATTAATGTCATAATAATCCAATGATACAGATAAACCATCTAAGGGGGTCAGCACAAACCCATAAGAGAATGTATCAGATGTTTCAGGCCTTAGGTTTGGATTCCCGCCATTAAGGCGATTATACTGCCCCGCCGGACTCGCCGCCACAAGACCATATTGGCCAGGCATTAAGCCAGTTTTCATACATTCTGCCTCAGTCCTACCTGGATTCGAACCGGCACACGGATCAGTCGCATTAATCAATTGGATTCCCTGAGGGGCAAAAAGTTCTCTCGCGTGTGCGTGACGAATAGCCTGCTGCACACTGGCTCTCACTTTGTAATTCTCCCTGATCACCCACGATAGTGCCAATTTACTACTATTGACATCTTGGTCTGTCGAATAAGAACCGGTCCGATAACCTATGTCTAAATTGAGTGCATCGGCAAAAGATGCATTTTCAATGATAGGGATATGTGCTTCAAAAAACATTTCGTCGGAAAAAAGTGAACCGCTGACTGGAACAGTTGGCCCACCTTGACCTGATCCATCACCAGAGATATAGTTTGAATCTGGAAGATGTTCTAGGCTCTGCGCAACTCTTTCATAACCCACGGAAAAACTGATCCCCGTATCCGCCCATGGCAGCGCAATTCCGTACTCACCCAAATCACCGACTATATGTGCCGTTATTTGTGATAGAGTCGTCTCGCCTTTTTCGTATAATGGCAAGATGAGATAGTCAATCGCCGCTTGGGTCACGCCTCCCGTCGAAGTCGCTGCAAGCCTATTGCCATTATTGGTAAAAACATTCCATGGAACACAATTGGCATCAACTGGTGGTGCGCCAGCAACAGAGGTTGCCGAACGACAAGCTATAAATGTCTGCACACTAGTGGATCCATCTGTTGCAGTAGCAACGCGGGTGGTATTGATGACATCCAAAGACCGATTAATACGCGTAATTGATATATCGTTCAGGTAAATATTCGTTAAATCGGTACGGGAAAAATTAGCAAAAGCATCGTAAGACCACGCTGTGCCAAAATCGCCACGCACGCCAAAAACGGCGCGTAAAGATGCGTACGACAGATCTTCTTGCCGCTCACCGCCCTCTAAGTTTCTTCTACCAATATTAATCGTCGGCCTACCCGTAACGGTCACTTGGGTTGTTATGTTAGGACGAGGATTCATAGTTGGAGAAGATGTGCGCTCTACAAATAGCGCCGTGACTTCTCTTCCTTGGAGACTCTGGAAAAAATCATTTTTTGTTAAACCATATCGCCCACAAATTGTTTGGAATTGCTGTTCAGACAGCAAAGGATTGCCACAGAAAAGATTATCGGTTTCAAAAAAATTACCCGAAGGCGCAATTTGGGACAATGAACGCAGATTCATATAATTAACCTCAGCGTAACCAGTGACATGGTCGTTGAAATCGTAGTGCCCATAACCACCTAAAATGGATCTTTTTCCTGGGCGTTGAAAAATATTGCGCGGGGCAAAGTTAAACAAAACAGTACCTGCACGTCTATCAAATTGGTTGTTGGATGATGCTCCTGCCGCGGGTGCGGGCACATACCAGTCAAAGCCAGCCACAACTGGCGTCCCCGCAGCAACTGCACCTGGTTCATTCAGCACAGAAAGATTAGCACTTGTAACATATGTTGCGTTCAGTGTTGAACTAGCACCATGTACAGCGGAATCGTAGTTGGCTATCTGCGCGACTCGAGTGATCGTCCCTGGGAAACGAATCGCAGCCTCCAATGATCCAAAATCAGTGATTCTGGTTTGCGGAATAGTAGATGAACCCCCACAGGATGAATTATTACTGCTCAATGCACAGGCAGAATGGTCGCGATCCGCGTGGTAGATGGGATCCACATCACGATACATGCCGTAGAGTGCCATGTGTCCTTTATCTGTTTTTACGCCGAAAGCCAAAGATAAAGCACTCGTATAGCCATCATTGACCGTGCTTTCGGGAATGGCAAAATTGCGCGCATTCAATTGCGGGTGTAATATATCCGTATTTTCATGGTTATAGAAACTGCGCTGAATGTCAACCTTAAACCCTTTAAATTCTTCATCTAAAATAAAATTGACCACGCCGGCAAGAGCATCCGAACCATAAGTTGCTGAGGCGCCGCCCGTTAGCAATTCAACGCGTTTGATCAGAAAATGCGGAATGGTATTCAGATCGGCACCGCCACCCGCTTGCTTAGAAGACCCGCGGGTGATTCTCCTCCCGTTGAGAAGAGTCAAAGTTCTATCGCGCCCTAAAGCACGCAAATCCACAGATGAGATACCTACAGCTCCATTATTAGCGGTATTATCGTTATCACCTTGGGTTATGGGCAAGTCATTAAGCAAATCTTCTACTTCGGTAACTCCAGTGTAAAGGAATTCATCCGCATTGACCTGTGTTATAGGGCTGGGGGCAATCAAATTGGATTTTTGTGGAATTCTTGACCCCGTTACCAAGACTTCCTCAACTTCCGCTCCTTCATCATCATCGTCGTCCTGTGCGCTCACCGCACTGGATAGAGATAACAAAAAAAGCATGGCAGCAATGGCCAAGCCAATAGAAGACGTTAAAGAAATAAATTTTCTGATAGAAAAGACATTAAATATATTCACAAATCACTCCCCCGAGTTTTATTAAACTTATATAAAATCTTTATAATACCACAAGAAAATTAAAATATCAATAGTCAGCGTAAAATAAATTTATTCCTAAAAAAGTAGCGCGATACATATTTATTGACTTCTACCACCGAATGCATAAGTTGGTATAATAAAAATCATCGGCATTCATACTGATATACTCATTTAATTTTCAATCTGTGGAGTGCTCTCTGCTTGACGGCATATCATCACATTATTTATGGATACACAAATACATCACAGATTATATAACCCAGCTGACCAACGCGATAGTTGTGGTTTTGGATTGGTTGCCCATATCGGCGGCGTACCCGATCATCAACACATTGACATTGCCTTAGAATCACTACGCCGTATGACACATCGTGGAGCTGTGTCGGCAGATGGAGTGACTGGCGATGGTTGCGGGTTATCCATGCAAAAACCCGATGATTTTCTGCGCGCCGAAGCCCTGCGGTTATTTAACGCTGAATTGAGCTCTTGTTACGCAGTGGGCACATTCTTTTTAGATAGTGAACATGCCATCACTCAACGCCAACAGATTGCAACAGTTGTCACTCAATACGATGACTTAAAAGTAGTGGGATGGCGTGAAGTCCCTATTGCACCTCATTATTGCGGCACCGTTGCCCTCAAATATCTACCGCGCGTTGAGCAATTATTCATAGATGCACCGCACATGGATAATCACTCGCTTAATACTTGGTGCTACACCGTGCGCCAGAAAATGACCCAACAAGTCACCAGTGGGGAATTTTATATCTGTCAATTATCAGCAACCATGCTACTTTACAAGGCCTTAGTGATGCCTAAAGATTTAGCCAATTTTTACCCCGATCTACAAAACCAACAACTAAAAAGCGCTTTATGTATGTTTCATCAGCGATTTTCTACTAACACCTTGCCTAGGTGGTCTATGGCACAGCCGTTTCGCATGCTCGCGCACAATGGAGAATTCAATACTATTTTAGGAAACCGCAATTGGTCAGTTGCACGACAATCCAAATTTGCTGCCCCCAATTTACCACCCATCAAAGAACTCCTTCCTTTAGTCAATCGTGAAGGTTCGGATTCTTCTAGTTTAGACAATATGTTGGAATTATTTGTCGCTGGCGGTATGGATATCTTTCGCGCTTTACGGCTATTGATACCCCCAGCGTGGGAAAACCGCCCCGATATGGATGACAATTTGCGTGCCTTTTATGAATACAATTCTATGCATATGGAACCGTGGGATGGACCTGCGGGTTTAGTCATCAGCGATGGACGTTATGCCATTTGCGCTATGGATCGCAATGGGCTTCGCCCAGCACGATATACCCTCACCGCTGATGACATCATCACTGTGGCGTCGGAAAGCGGCACACGCAATTGCGATATTGAACAAGTGGTCGAAAAAGGGAGGGTTGGACCGGGGCAGATTTTAGCGGTGGATACAGAGTACGGTAAACTCCTCCACAGCGAAGACATTGACACACTCTTAAAAAACAGCCACCCTTACCGCAAATGGTTGGGGCGTCACCAAGTCTCTATCGGTGCCGATAACAATGACGCGTTAGTGGATCCGGTCGATATTGATTTGTTACCGACATACATGAAGCAGTTTCAAGTCACCATTGAAGAATACGAGCAAATGCTCATTCCTATGGCAGAAACAGGTGCCGAACCTATTGGTTCAATGGGTGATGATACTCCCATGCCCGTTCTATCGCAAAAAAACCGTCCGCTCTACGATAGTTTTCGCCAACAATTTGCTCAAGTGACCAATCCCCCGATAGATTCGCTGCGCGAACGATTGGTCATGACTTTATCCACCTGCCTCGGTGCCGAACACAATGTTTTTGAAGAAACCGAAATGCATGCGACGCGCATCACCATCTCTTCGCCGATTTTATCGCCTGATACTTTTCACCAATTACTCAATACCGACACACAAGGATTTCCGCACGAAATCATCCCATGCATCTATGATCCAAAAGAAAAAAGTTTATTAGAGGCACTTGAAGATATAGAAGCCCAGGCATTGCGTGCGGTGAAAAAGGGAGTGATGCTCATTTGTCTCTCCGATAGGGCGATTGAAAAAGGCAAGGTACCCGTGCACAGCCTGCTTGCCGTCGGTGCAGTGCATCATTTTTTCATTAAAAAAGGCGTGCGTTGTGATGCAAATATCATTGCTATATCCGCCAGTGCACGCAACCCACATCATATCGCGTGCTTAATCGGATTCGGTGCCACTGCGGTTTACCCCTATTTAGGTTACCAATTGTTAGTAGAACAAATTGCCAACCACACCAATCCAAAAAAACAAAAAGATATTGGCACCATACAAAAAAACTATCGCCAATCGCTGGACAAAGGGTTACTTAAAATTCTCTCTAAAATGGGTATCGCCACCGTTGCCTCATACCGCGGTGCACAACTCTTTGATCCAATGGGTATTGATAACTCGGTGATCGATCACTGTTTCCACGGCCTCAACAACCCTATCGGCGGCATGACTTTCGCACATATTGAAGCCGACTTTCGCAAGATCACCAAACACGCATGGCAATCATTTACCCCAATTGAATCGGGTGGTGTATTTAAGTTTATGCACCGCGGTGAATACCACGCTTTCAACCCCCAATTAGTCAAGGATCTACACAAAATGGTGCGCAGTGGCAACCGCAATGATTACCAACAATACAAAAATACAGTATACAACCGACCGGTAACAGTATTGCGCGATTTGTTGACCCTACGCCAAGATATGCCAGCGATTCCCCTTGCCGAAGTAGAAGAGTGCGCGAGCATGTTTTCACGCTTTGATAGTGCGGGGATGTCTTTAGGCGCATTGTCGCCGGAAGCCCATGAAGCGCTGGCAATGGCAATGAATTCGTTGAACGGGCATTCCAATTCTGGTGAAGGGGGTGAAGATGAAAGACGATTTAATACTCCTCGTAATTCCAGTATCAAACAAATTGCATCCGGTCGCTTCGGGGTCACTCCGTACTATTTAGTCAATGCGCACATATTGCAGATAAAAATTGCGCAAGGGGCTAAACCCGGTGAAGGTGGTCAATTACCGGGGCATAAAGTCACCCCGCTCATTGCCAAATTGCGCTATTCGACACCGGGAGTTACCCTCATTTCTCCGCCGCCGCATCACGATATTTATTCAATTGAAGATTTAGCGCAATTGATATTTGACCTGAAACAAGTCCATCCGAGTGCTTTGGTATCGGTCAAATTGGTATCCGAGCGCGGCATCGGCACAATTGCGGTCGGAGTTGCAAAAGCGCATGCCG
Source organism: Gammaproteobacteria bacterium (assembly GCA_020027215.1). GTDB lineage: Bacteria > Pseudomonadota > Gammaproteobacteria > JABABF01 > JAHRAO01 > JAHRAO01. Next base: position 8,521 of record JAHRAO010000031.1, on the reverse strand, counting down.
ATTTGATTACCATATCGGGATACGATGGCGGCACTGCCGCAAGTCCACTCACCTCAATTCACTATGCCGGATTGCCATGGGAACTCGGATTAGCAGAGGTACACCAAGCATTACGGCACAACGGATTACGCGGTGCGGTGCGGCTACAAGTAGATGGGGGTATGAAAACGGGATTAGATGTCATTAAAGCGGCAATTTTGGGTGCGGAGAGTTTTGGTTTTGGCACCGCACCTATGATAGCATTGGGGTGTAAATACCTGCGTATTTGCCACCTGAACAATTGTGCCACCGGTGTGGCAACACAAGATGCAAAATTGCGCGATAATCATTTTGTCGGAACAGTCGAAATGATCCGCAATTTTTTCATTTCTCTCGGCGAAGAAGTGCGCTCGATCCTCTCTTCATTAGGCGTAAAATCCATTGCCGATTTAATCGGACGCACCGATTTGCTCATTCCCCGCCCTGGCGAATCCGCCCGCCAACAAAATATAGATTTAATGCCGCTTTTATTTAACGATCCATCGCTCAAGGACGCACCACAATATTGCACGACCCTTCGCAACATTCCATGGCACTCTACCGAAGTCACCGATCAGATGGTTGCCGATATATTACCCGCGATCAAAGGAAAAACTGGGGGTGAATTTTGTTACCGTGTTCACAATAATGACCGCTCAATTGGTGCACGGCTATCGGGTGAGATCGCCCGTTTGTATGGCAACCATGGTATGGAAAACTATCCCATCACCCTTTCTCTCATCGGCAGCTGTGGGCAGAGTTTTGGTGCCTGGAATGCGGGGGGGTTAAATATGCATGTCGCTGGGGAGGCAAACGATTATGTCGGCAAAGGGATGGCAGGAGGACGATTAGTTTTAGCGCCACCGCCGAATAGCAGTTTCCAATCACATCGTTCGCCTATTATTGGTAATACCTGCCTTTACGGTGCGACTGGCGGCGAATTGTATGCCGCTGGGCAGGCGGGAGAACGTTTTGCCGTGCGCAATTCGGGGGCAATTGCGGTTATTGAGGGTGCTGGCGATCACTGCTGTGAATACATGACAGGCGGGTGCGTCGTAGTGCTCAATGGCACTGGCTATAATTTTGGCGCCGGCATGACCGGTGGGTTTGCTTTCGTCGCGCACGATGGTGATTTTTCACATTATATTAATGCAGGATTAGTTCGCCATACTCCATTGATTGAAAGTGATGGACGATTCATTCAAACCTTACACACTTTGTTGGACATTTTTGTCCAACACACACAAAGCCAGTGGGGGCAGTCTTTACTGACCAACTACCCCACTGCTCAAAAATCTTTCTGGCTCATCACTCCGACCGGTCAATCCATTGATACCACTTGGAATAATTTTCTTCAGTTGCGCCAACCGGTCGTTGTCCAAATGAACGATCATGTCGCTATAGCAAATGTTTGAATCGATATGAACCTCCCCCGTAATGATTTTCAATTTGTCGATGTCGGGCGGGCATTGCCCGATAAGAAACCGCTCGCCATCCGACAAACCGAATATAGTGAAATATATCAACCGTATCGTGATGCAGGTACGCAAGCCGAACGATGTTTAGAGTGCGGCAATCCGTATTGTGAGTGGAAATGTCCAGTACACAATTACATTCCCAATTGGTTGCGACTTGCGGCACAAGGCGATATTTTATCTGCCGCTGAATTGTGCCATCAAACGAATACTTTGCCCGAAATCTGTGGACGAATTTGTCCGCAAGATCGCTTGTGTGAACAAGCATGCACCCTCAACGATGGTTTCGGGGCGGTAACTATTGGAGCGGTGGAGCAATACATTACCGACACCGCTTTTGCTATGGGATGGCGCCCCAATTTATCTGATGTTCAACCCTCCGACAAGCGAGTAGCCATTATCGGAGCGGGTCCTGCTGGATTAGGTTGTGCCGATATTCTCGCCCGTCACGGCATCAAAGCGGTCATTTACGACCGTTACCCTGAAATTGGCGGGTTACTCACCTTTGGCATCCCCTCCTTCAAATTAGAAAAAGATGTCATGCTCCGGCGCCGTAAAATTTTCCAAGAAATGGGTATTGAGTTTCGCCTCAACACCGAAGTGGGTAAGGATGTATCGCCGCAAGATCTCCTCAATGAATATGACGCTGTGTTTATGGGTATGGGTGCCTACACTCCCCTTGCCGGTAACATTCCTAAAGAAAATAGTTCGGGTGTGCATTCTGCACTCCCCTATTTAATCGCCAACACCAATCATGTGATGGGATGGCGAGAGAGCGAACAGTACCCCTACATCAATTTAGCGGGCAAACGCGTTGTCGTATTGGGGGGAGGCGATACAGCAATGGATTGCAACCGTACCGCTATTCGCCAACAAGCAGAAAGTGTTACCTGTGTCTATAGGCGGGATGAAGGAAATATGCCGGGGTCCAAACGCGAGATAGACAATTCGCGGGAAGAAGGGGTGCAATTTCTCTTCAATCGTCAACCGGTGCAAGTTATCGCCGATAGTACAGTCACTGGAATTGAAGTCGTGCAAACACAATTGGGCGAAACAGATAGCGATGGGCGCAAGCGCCCCGAACCGATTGCCAGCAGTGAGGAAGTTATCCCTGCCGATGCCATCATTATCGCTTTTGGTTTTTTACCCAGCCCATCGCCATGGATGCACACCCATTCCGTGCATACAGATGACGGTGGACACATACTGATTACTCACCAACCCTATGCTTATCAAACTCAAAATCCTAAAGTTTTTGCTGGCGGGGATATGGTGCGTGGTGCCGATTTAGTCGTCACCGCCATTTGGGATGGTCGTGAGGCAGCACGTGGTATATTACAATACTTGGCAGATAGTGATGAGCAAGCGGATTAGTTTTGAATTATTTCCACCACGCACCGTAGCGGGGCGCGAAAAAATCGCTGCGGTACAACAAACGCTGGCGGCATTTCATCCCGATTTCTTCTCGGTAACTTACGGGGCGGGCGGATCTACGCGTGATGGGACGCGCGACATAGTGCGCCAATTATGCAACATAGGCTGTACGGTTGCACCGCACATGTCACGGAGTGCGAATGACACCGATGATGACTGTTGCATTTTGTTGGACGAATATAAAGCACAGGGTATTCAACGTATTGTTGCTCTGCGTGGTGATGATGCGGGTAACGGATCACAAACGGTCAGTGCCTCTGCACTGACCGAATTCATTCGCCAAAATTACGGCGATCATTTTCATATGGAAATTGCCGCGTATCCCGAGCTCCATCCCAACACTCAAGGTTATGATAATGAGATCACACATTTGAAGAGCAAGTTTGCCGCTGGAGCACATAGTGCCATCACGCAATATTTTTACAATACAGATGCTTATCTTTACTTTATAGAAGAATGCCAGCAGCAAGGCATTGAACAACCGATTTATCCCGGCATTATGCCGATTAGCAATGTAGAAAACTTATTGCGTTTTTCGCAGAAGTGCTGTGCAGAAATTCCCCGTTGGCTACGCTATCGCCTCCAATGCTATCAAGATCCTGAGAGTTTGCAATCATTTAGCACAGATTTTATCACCGATCAGTGCGAGCGGTTACTACACAACGGAGCGCCGGGGCTACATTTTTACACTTTGAACAAAGCCGAACCTGTCGCCTCCATATGCCGACAATTAAAATTAAATAGCGCCAACACATGAGCGGGAGTCCGATTATCCCCACCCTGCGCTACAAAAATGTAGTCGCCGCAATTGATTGGTTGCACAATGCATTTGGGTTTGAACGCCATCTTATTGTCCACGATGAAAATAACCGCATCGCCCACGCACAAATGGTCTACGGCAATGGTATGATTATGCTGAGTGAAGTGAGCGACGAAGAGCAGAATGACTTGGGCACCATCCAAAAACCACCTGCCAGTATTGACGCTCCCGTCACGCACAGTGCGTATATTGTAGTAGCGGATAGCGACATTCAGCAACATTACGCCCGTGCTCAACAAGCGCAGGCGGTCATTGTTATGGAACTAACCGAACAAGAATACGGGGGGACAGCCTATTCATGCCGTGACCCAGAAGGCTATTTATGGAATTTCGGCAGCTATAGCCCTTGGGAGGATGCCTGAATTAATCCCGTCGATGAGTCGTTACTTGAGAAAGCCGTATGCGAATACGTCCCTATTTTTTGAGCACTCACCGGCAGCCATTTGTTGTGAGTACTCATATATTAACTTGTGGATAAGTTGTGTATTAAATCACCACCACTATGATAAAATGTAGGTACAAGATTATCTGATGTGGAGTGAAGTGACAGGTTTGGGTCTGTCACTCCTAAACTTATTTATAATTTGTATAATATAAAGGCGATAAAGCCTCATTTAAGAAGCACTCTATGAAGGTAACGAGATAAAAAATGAAACAACTAATTGAACTATACGATCGCATCACTACCCCTCTCTGTGAATGGATAAGGCGTGTAGATTGGTTTGCCCCTTTGGCGGTACGCCTCTATTTAGCACCCGTACTCATCATAGCGGGAGTGAGCAAATTCCAAGCATTTGATAACACCGCCTATTGGTTTGGTGAAGTGCTCGGCATGCCATTGCCTGAATTGATGGTCTTTCTCGCCGCGTCAACTGAATTGGTGGGGGGACTATTATTAATTATCGGATTGGCGGTGCGTTGGATCGCCGTGCCGCTTGCCTTTACGATGATAGTGGCGGCAACAACGGCACATATAGAGAATGGTTGGTTTGCCATTGCACCCAGCAATCCCGATACCAGTGCGGCAAAAGTTTTAGCGACAATCGGAATTCCAGCAGCACAGCGCAGCTTAGACAATAGTGTTGCGGTGGGTCAGCGTCTTGAGGCCGCGCGATCAATTTTGCGCGAACACGGCAACTATGCATGGCTCACCGAAAAAGGAAGTTTTGTTGTGCTCAATAATGGTATTGAATTTTCTGTGACCTATTTCTTGATGTTGATTACCCTCATTTATCTCGGTGGGGGAAGATGGGTGAGTGTGGATTATTACCTCGCCCAGTATATCCGCAATAAATTGTAAAGCGTTTGCATAAAACCACTGAATAGATTTTGTAGTGCATCAAAGCGACAATCATCAAACAAATACTTCGTTTGATACATTTTCTTTTGCTCAGCCAGTACTGAAAGCGACTAACGCTCTCGGTTTTCGCTATTGCACCCCCATTCAAGCGCAAGCACTCCCTTTTGCGCTACAAGGGCATGATATTGTCGGACAGGCACAAACCGGCACGGGAAAAACTGCAGCATTTTTATTGACGCTCATTTCATTTATACTTGAGCGTCGCAAAGAGAATAAACGCTATCTCGGTGAACCTTTTGCTTTAGTCGTGGCGCCAACTCGCGAATTAGCACTACAAATTGCATACGATGCGGGGCAATTAACCCAATACGTCCATATCAAATCAGCCGTGGTTATCGGCGGGGAGTCGATAAGCGAGCAAGAAGAAAAGATTACGTCCCAGCCAATAGATCTATTGATCGCAACTCCAGGACGGCTATTAGATTTCATTTCGCGCCGCAAAATCAATCTTTCTTTGGCGCAATGGTTAGTTATTGATGAAGCCGACCGTATGTTAGATATGGGGTTTATCCCCCAATTGCGGCGCATCATTACCCGTATGCCCCCCACATCACACCGCCAAACGATGATGTTCAGTGCAACCTATCCGGATGCCGTTAAACGCTTAACCATATCGTGGACAGCAAAAAATGCAATCATTATTGATGCTACAGGGGAACGATTAGATCCGTCATCTGTGGTGCAAAAAATATATGTTTTGCCTTCCGCAAAAAAATATTCGGCACTGTGCCATATATTAAATCAACCCGCCACACAACGCACGCTCATTTTTGCAAATCGGCGAGATACGGTGAAACAATTGGGGAAACAATTGCGTCAAGATGGGGTGCACTGTAGCGTTCTATCCGGTGAAATTGCACAAAAACAGCGTGAAAAAACATTGCGCGCATTTAAGACCGGAAAATTGGAAGCCATGGTGGCAACCGATCTCGCTGGGCGCGGGTTGCATATTACTGGAGTCAGCCATGTGATCAACTTTAATTTGCCAGAAGACCCCGAAGATTATATCCATCGTATTGGACGGACTGGTCGCGCAGGGGCTAATGGTATGTCAATTAGCTTTGCTTGTGAAGAAGAAGCGGTTAAGTTACTACCTATCCAAAAAATGTTAGGGCGTGATTTGCAATGCATTCATTTGCATGATGACTTTTCTAATCTGAGCTGAACGCTCTATCGGCAAATGGAGTCAGTCGGTGGACGTACCGACACGGCGAACATACCCCCGCGCACTCGGGGCAGAGAGAAAATTGATTAAATGCGCCACTTCAGAAAATTGATTGCACAAATCGGCGAGTTGTTGTGCGGCATCAGCCAATTCAAGGCGAGAACGAAAAATCACTCTATATGCGGTAGAGAGTGCTTCAATCGTCTCCGCATTCACATTGTTTTGCTGCAAAGAATGGGTGTTGATACCTGAAAGATTCAAGTGTAAGGAAGTCTGTAAGGGTAAAGCTCTTACATAGGGTGGTATATCGCGCTGACAACCCGCCCGCGGTCCGGTCATACTATAGGTGCCGATGCGGCAAGATGGATTGATTGCCGTGCCACTACCGACATAAGCATAGTCTTCTATAACCACATGTCCACCTAAAATAACCGCTGACACTAAGACAACATGATCTGCAATAGTGCAATCATGGGCGATATGAGTATAATTCATAATCAAATTACGCTTGCCAATGGTTGTGGCGTTACCGCCCGCAACTGTGCCCCGATGAATGGAGCAGAACTCTTTGATGATGTTATCATCACCAATAATCAAGCGGGTCGGCTCGCCTTTATAATCTCTATGTTGGGGTTCAGCACCTAAAGAGGTGAACGAAGCAATTCTATTATTACAACCGATTTTTGTGCCACTGTGGATGACAACGTGTGGTTCAATTTTTGTTCCCGCACCAATCTCGACTCCAGATTCAACGACAGTGTAGGCGCCAATAGTGACATCTGATTCAATGGATGCTTGGCTACTGATCTGCGCTGACGGATGGATCATTTGAATCGACACCTTTAACCATCAAAAAATCAGCGGTGCAAGTCACTTTATCATCTACCATAGCCACCGCAGAAGCGATCAGCATATTATTTATTCTCCTATCACACTTTACCGTAGCGACCAGTTGATCTCCAGGGTGCACTGGTGCCTTAAAACGTACCTTATTAAAGCCTGCCAATAAGTAAATTCTATCTTTACCGACTTGATCCGAGGGAAAAGACAAAAAAGCACTTGCTTGTGACATCATTTCTAAAATGAGCACGCCGGGGAATAGTGGAACTTGCGGGAAATGTCCCTGAAAAAACGGCTCATTGATTGAAACATTTTTAAGGACAGTTGCCGAGTACCCCGGTTGATAATCTAAAACACGATCAATAAGTAAAAACGGATAGCGTTGCGGTAATGTCTGTAAGATGGTATCAATTGGCGATTTCATTTGCTTCTCCCTACTTGCTTATTGCAGCAAATGTCAATTATACCATACTGCGCAATATGACAGACTGATAGATATTATGGGTAAAATCAATTACTTGGATATTTTTTTAGATTGCCGGCGCATAAAGTCGTGCAGGCGCTTCCAATATACTTGAATACGTTTCCACTGTATATGGGGATGCGCATTAATGGTAGAAGAATATATTCCTGATTGCGTAATGGATGTAGCGACTGCGCTATGGCCAATTACAGTGACACGGTCAGCAATCTGAATATTATCTGTCACAGTCGCATTACCACCAATGACACAACATTGACCAATTTTTGAGCTCCCCGCAATCGCCACAGATGCTGCCAATACCGTGTGATCGCCGACGTGAACATTGTGGGCAATATGCACTCCATTATCTATCTTCACATCATTGCCGATAACCGTATCATCTAAAGCACCGCGATCTATATTAGTATTTGCGCCTATATTGACATCATTGCCAATGCGCACTCTTCCACATTGCGGAAAAATAGTCCAATTGCTCTCATCGCTATTCGTCCAGCCAAATCCTGGCGATCCGACAACTGCCCCCGCTGAAAAATAACATCGTTGCCCAATGTGGCACTGACGATAGATAGTGACTTGAGGCCCTAAATAGGTATCTGCCTCTATACACACCCCCTGCCCAATAAAACAATGGGCATCTATATTGACGCGCTCGCCAATAATCGCACCATTTTCTACTATCACTGATTCACCTATACGTGCACTTGCCGCAATACGAGCCGTATCCGCAACACACGCCGAGTCCGCAATACCCGGCAATGGGTTGGGGCGGGGATGGATAAACACAGCGGCGCGCGCAAATACCCAGCGCGGATTGTGATGGATGAGGCACGGTCCTGTGTAAGTTTGTGCGCGTTGCGGTGTGATCACCAATACTGCTGGACAATCACTGGGAATATTATGCTCACCAATGACGAAAGATAAATGC
>JAHRAO010000020.1 GCA_020027215.1 Gammaproteobacteria bacterium | reverse complement strand
TGAATTAATCAGCGTCATATTGAGGGTAGATGTACTCAAATCAGCATGGATAGTGCTCGCCAATGGCGAGACGATGCTCGGTATACGTTGTTGCGCATAATTGCCGGTGCACCGAATAGCCGGTGTGTTGTCGGCGATAAAATCCCATACCCGATTACCCGCTACAGCTTCGGCTGGATCAATGACCCCATTAGTATTGTTGTCGCAATAAACGGATAGGGCATCGATGCTTCCCGCACTCAGATCAATAGACCCAGCACTATCTAAGTTAATCCCCGACAGCCAATGCGTATGGGTGAGTCTATCGCCCGCACCCGATTGTAAAGCGGCAATTTGTGATAAAGTGCGACTCGTTACCGTTGCTAAATCTGGAATCAGGTTGGCAATTCCTCTATCGTTGAGGATGCCGCTATCGCTATTGTAATAATTGCGACCGCCTATGACGCCACCAATCATAAAACTAATAAATCCACCGGAGCTTATTTGTGGCGTAAACAGTTGGCTCGCGTTCCATGTATTCCTGACACTGCCCGAACTGATCACACCCGCTAAACCGCCAACGAAATTATTCCCCTTTTGATTGGCATGTATCCTGCCATGCGCCCAACTATTATAAATTTGTCCATTGATTTGACCGACTAAACCACCATAAACTGAATTCTGCGTTGACGCACGTATGTCTGCACGCGACCAACTATTGCGTAACACGCTCACGCTACCCGCAATATTACCCAGCAAGCCACCAAAATAATTCATTCGGGTCGCGGTTGCCGCTGAGAACACGCGTCCGCGAGACCAACTATTTTGTACCGTACCGTTACTCAATTCCCCAATCAAGCCGCCGACATAATCGGGACCGTTCATTGCTCCTCCCCCTGCGGTAATGATACTGTGCGCCCACGAATTGCTGACAAAAGAATCAGTCCAACCGACCAACCCGCCGATGTAATCATCAATATCTTCGGTTCCCCCGCGCACATTGAGCGTGCTACTCACAAAAGTCAAACGGGAGCCGATAAGTCTGCCTGCCAATCCCCCCACATTGGTTCCATCGCCATGAATTTCAAATACCGTGTCATCCCCTGCCCCCATCAAAGTGATACGGGTGACCGTGCTATTTTGTCCGTACCCGACTAAACCACCGGTAAAGCGTTCTCCCATCACACGCGGTTGTGCCACTATTAGGTTTTGAATAGTGGCGGTGGATATGGCAGCAAAGAAACCGATATAATCTTCATTCGCTTTATTCACGTTCAGTCCGCTGATCGCATAGCCATTCCCTTCAAAAAAGGCTGTAAAAGTGGTATGGGCACTCCCTATCGGGTCCCATTCCCCCGTCAAAGCAATATTATTGACCAGCTCATAGCCGATACATCCTCCTAATAGAGGACAGCCATGAGGGGTCGGCACGACAACATTAGTAAATAGTCCATCGTCGATCCCGTCGCCATTCAAATCATCGCGCAACCGAGATAATTCAGAGGCGGTGAATACCTCAATGAGCCCATCGCCATCCGCATCATCATCGTCAGGATTGATAAGCCCATCATCATCGTTATCCGCACCAATCCTCAACTGAATGCTATCGGTTAATGCGCCATCACTCACTTGCACACTTGCATTTTGTATATTCGCCAAGACTGTGGCATGACTAAAAGTCGCATTCGTCATACTACTACTCACCGGTGCCACACTCAATGTACCTATGGGCGGATTGTCATTCACCGACCACGTCAATGTATCGCCATCTACATCTGTGGCATTCAGGGTGACCATTCCTTGCAGTCCCGTCCCCACCGCTAATGTTGCCGAAATGCCTTGAACGATTATCGGGGCATCATTCACTGCGACAATGGTAAAATCAATGTGCGCTGGCGCCGAAGTGAAAGTGCCGCTCGCCACGACAAAACGCAACGCATCCATACCATTTTCATCGCGGTGCAGCTGGTAAGTGAGCACTGCCATACCGTTAGTCAAAGCACCATTCGCTCCTTGGGTGAGGGTTGTCACTCCCGAATACAAGACACCTTTATTCGGCAGTTGGGTAATGCGCCATGTGTGGGCATTGGTACTCGCTAAAGTCACCTGAATAGGCGCACTATCTTCGGTAGTCATGACGCTTGATCCAAAAGCCCGCACCAGCGATACGATAGATAACTGAATACTATCAGTCATCCCACCATCGCTCACCTGCACCGTTGCCATCTCTATGCCAGCCAATACGGCATTATGGGTGAAGGTGGCGGTAGTGACATTGCCTGTGGTCGGAGATACACTCATCATTCCATTCATCGGCATATTACTCACTACCCAAGTTAGATCATCGCCATCCGCATCGCTTGCCGTCAATTGAATGGTCGCCATATTACCCTCATCGGCAAAGAGGGTACTCTGATCGCCCTCTGCTATCACAGGTGCATCGGCAACAGGTTGTATAGTAATATCAACGGTCGCCGCCGATGAGCCAACAGTGCCGTCATTGACCACAAAAGTGAAAGAGTCCGTACCATTAAAGTTAGCAACAGGGCTATAAATCAAGTCGGGAGCGACCCCAGTCAATGTCCCGTGAGAAGGAGAGGTGATGACGCTATAAGTCACATTGTCGCCATCAATATCACTGCCCATCAGGGTGATCGCCTCCGAAGCATCTTCATTCAAGGTCACATTCGTTGCTATCGCTGTTGGCGTATCATTGACCGCACGCACGATGAAGCGAATGGTGGCGGGTGCTGAATTGAGTGCGCTATCGTTGGCGATATAGGTGAAAAAGTCCGCGCCGTGAAAGTTGGTATTGGGCGTGTAAGTGAGGTCGGGGGTGGTGCCAGTCAATACCCCGTTTGCGGGAGCGGTCACCACGCGATAGGTTAAGGTATCGCCATCAATATCGTTACCGGTCAGGGTGAGTGCTTGGGTTGTGTCTTCATCGAGAGTGAATGTGCCGCTGCTCACCGTGGGGGCGTCATTGACCGCATTAATGGTGAAGCGAATGGTGGCGGGAACTGAATCGGTCGTGCCATCATTGGCGACATAGGTGAAAAAGTCCGCGCCGTTAAAGTTGGCGTCAGGCGTGTAGGTGAGGGCGGGGGTGGTGCCAGTCAGTACCCCGTTTGCGGGAGCGGTCACCACGCGATAGGTGAGCGTATCGCCATCAATATCACTGCCCATCAGGGTGAATGCTCGGGGCGTATCTTCGTCTAAAGACAAAGTCGCCGCCATCACCACCGGCACATCGTTACGCGCAGTGACGTTAATATCAATCCGTGAAGGTGATGAGGTGAGTACCCCGTCACGCACCCGAAAAGTAAACGAATCACCTCCATTAAAATTATTCGCTGGGGTATAGGTCAAAGTGGCAGCACTGACCGCATGGAGCACGCCATGTGTAGGGGAAGTAATGTCCATATAAGTCAAAGCATCGCCATCCACATCGCTGCCCGCAAGAGTAATCATCAGCGCATTGTCTTCCTCTACCGTGAGCATCTGGCTCGTCGCTACAGGAGCATCGTTGACCGGGATAATCGTAATGCGCACTTGGGCGGGAGCAGAGCTAATGGTACCACTGACCGCCACAAACTCTACGCTATCCATTCCATTTTCATTGTGGGACGGGCGATAATGCACACTCGCCATCCCATTGGTGAGGGTGCCGGTGGCGTTCGTTTGCAGGGTCACTCCTCCATCCAATAATACCCCCTTGCTCGGCAATTGCGTAATGCGCCACGTCACACCATTACTACTATTCAAAGTAATCGGAATAGCGGTGCCATCTTCCATCACCGAAGCGGTAGACCCAATAGCACGCAGGTTGGAGAGGATGGTGAGTTGTAAAGTGTCGGTACCCTTGCCGTCGCTCACTTCTATAACCGCCATCTCTACACTTCCCAATTTATCATTGTGTGTATAGGTGATCGTGGTCATATTGCCTGTGGTTGCCGATAGTGTCACGGTGCCCACCGCAGGATTCCGATTGATCGTCCAAGTCAAAGTATCGCCATCTCCATCACTGGCATTCAGTTGGGTGGCACCCATATTATTCTCGCCGACAAACAGAGTCGCACGATCCCCCTGTGCAATAATCGGTACATCTTCTATCGCACGCACGGTGAAGCGAATGGTGGCGGGAACTGAATCGGTCGTGCCATCATTGGCGACATAGGTGAAGAAATCGCTGCCATTAAAGTTAGCATTGGGTGTGTAGGTGAAGTTGGGAGTTGCGCCGCTCAATACACCATTGGTGGGGGTGCTGATAAGGCGATAGGTTGTTGCATTGGAACTCTGTAGAATAAAAGGATTTGCCGAACTATCTTCAAACACGACAATTTGTGCGCCCTGCGCTGTGGGAATGCGCGTGGTGAGGATGTGGATGCTAACCCTGGCAGAAGCGTTAGTGCGTCCGTTGCTCACCGTATAAGTGACCGTGTCGTAGCCTGCCGCTGTAGGAGAAGATTTGTAAGTGAAAGTGACGCTATTATTGGTGAGCATGCCTGTTGCATTGAGCGTCAGCGCTGTCGCTCCCGAATACAAAATGCCCTTATTCGGGATACGAGTCAGTGTATATGTTAGGGTATCATTATCGCTACTATTGCGACTTTGTAAAGTGATATTGGCACTGCTCCCCGCATTAACAACGACATTGCCATTGACCGCAGTGAATGTATTATTGCCATCGGCTGCCGGCGGGGGAGAAGATCCACCGCCACAGGAAGCGATATGCGATAAAAAAAATAAAAATATTGGAAGATATTTGCTGCCCGCGGAGAATTGACGCATCTTTACATAGAATATATGACTTCGTTGTTATTGTAACATTAAACGTATAAAGGCCATGGGGTGTTAGAATTGCTGGCATATGTTTATTTATGCATGCAAGGATATTTGTTGATCTATGGAGATAGATAACCGCCCGTTGCGCATCGCTATAGTGGCAGGAGAAATCTCGGGGGATATTTTAGGAAGTGAGTTGGTCGGCGCATTGCGCAATCATTTCCCACAGGCACATTTTTATGGCCTTGCCGGCAATTTAATGCAACAGTGCGGTGTCCAATCCCTTTTTCCGATGGAAAGTATCTCGCTGGTGGGTACAGAAGGTTTGTTATCGCAAGCTTCCCATATTTTGTCTATTCGGCGGAAGCTCTATAGACGTTTTATTGCGGATTCTATTGATTTATTTATTGGCGTTGATGTCCCCGATTTTAACTTAACCTTAGCTGAACGCCTTAGTAAAGCGGGCGTCCCGACTGTGCAGTATGTCGGACCGACCATATGGGCGTTGCGCGGTTATCGCGTGCACAAGGTCGCCCGAGCGGTGAAGCATGTGTTTGTCTTATTCCCATTTGAAGTGGAGTACTATCGCCGCCAAAATATTCCAGTGACTTTTGTCGGTCATCCTTTTGCATCGCGATTGGCTTCTCTTCCCGATTGCCGAGACGTGCGTACTCAATTGCAGTTACCGGCAGATAAAATGATCGTTGCCCTTTTGCCGGGCAGTCGGCGCAATGAAGTAAAAAGGCTTGCCGATCCTTTAGTGCAAAGTGCACATCGTCTCTGCCAACTTTTTGGGCGCGAGCACATTTGCTTTGCCGTCCCTATAGCAAGTGAGGCACTCGGCAATTGCTTTACGACCGCTGCGCCAACTTACAATCAATTACCACTGCAGTTATTTGATGGCAAATCGCAACAAGTGCTTGCTGCCGCAGACATGGCACTCCTCGCCAGTGGCACGGCAGCATTAGAGGCAATGTTGTTAGAAAAACCAATGGTTGTCGTCTATAAAGGGCCATGGTACGCGAAAGCATTGGTGTCGTGCTTCGGTTCTTTGCGCTACTGTGCCCTACCCAACTATTTGCTTGCGAGTGCGCGGGTCCCAGAATTAATCTTCGCCAAAGCAACGCCGCAAAATATAGCGGATACGGCATGGCAAATCTGGCAGGATAAACCTGCTCGGCTTTTATATCAAGGTGAAAGCCGAGCAGTGCGTCAAGTATTAGCGCACGCCAATATTACCCATGCCGTTCCGGTCATTGCCGATTTATTGTCCTAATTTTTAATCTATGTGGAATGGCGTGTGGGTTCCGCCTTGCCGGTGATAATATCTTTTAAGTGTGTTAATGCTTGTTGGAAATTATCGTTATAAATCACATAATCTGCTTGGTCAGCGTATCCCATATACTCCGCGGTTTGTTGAGAGCGCAGGTCTATTGTGTCGTCAACATCTCTTGTGCGCTGGTGGAGCCTTTCGTGCACATCACTGGAAGTGCGCGGGAGGATAAGAATACTGATACTCTGGGGGAACAAAGATTTAATTTGCGTACTCCCTTGCCAGTCTAATTCCAACAGGACATCTTGTCCAGCGGCAATCTGTTCGTTAACCCATTTTTTTTGCGTGCCGTAATAATAGCGATCAAATACTTTGGCGTATTCTAAAAAAACTCCTTGCTCCACCATCTGTAAAAAGCGCTCTTGCGTGACAAAAAAATAGTCACGGCTCTGTTTTTCGTTATGCCCTAACGGACGAGTTGTATATGAAATGGAAAAGTGGAGGTTACGACACTCTTCGTGTTGCAGTAGGGCTTGAATGAGAGATGTTTTTCCCACGCCAGATGCTCCAGAAATAATAAAAATCGTCCCGTTATTCATAGTGTGCGCGGAAAAGCAATAAGATGTTGGGGATTGATGCGCAGAGGTATGTTGTCTCCTGCGCGTATTGTGTGTGTGGCGGGGAAGACGCACCGCAGAGACAACCCACTCGGCAAAAGCACAGAATAGTATTTTTGGTCATCAAAGAGGTAGGTATTGCTAATAGTGGCGGTGACTGCTCCTTGGTCACAATAGACATCGTAAGGGCGCACGAGCACTTCGACCGCTGTCCCTTTTTCTCCGCACCTGTGTTCTCCACTGACCACGCCACATTCCGTTTGAATATCGCGTGCCGAAATCACTTCACCCGGCACAAAAGTTCCTCCACCGACAAATTGTCCGACAAAACGGTTAGCGGGACGCGCGTATAATTGCTGGATATGATCCCACTGCTGTAAACGACCATCGGCGATTATCCCTATTTGACTGGCAAATAAAGACGCTTCATTTTGTTCGTGCGTCACTAATATGCTGGCAATTTTCCGCTGAATGAATTGTTCTTTCACCATAGCGCATAAATCGTAACGCGTATCGGGTTCTAAATGAGAAAAAGGCTCATCTAATAAAACCATTATTGGTTGAATTGCCAATACGCGGGCAATAGCAACGCGTTGATATTGCCCGCCAGATAGGGTTGCGGGATAACGGGAGCGCAGATCGTCAATCATAAAGTCGGCAAGCAATTCTTTTACAATATCGTTGCGTTGTTGCGATGTGTGCTGACGCAAACCGAAGGCGATATTATCGGCAACGGTGATATGTGGGAAAAGTGCTGGCTGCTGAAATACCATTGCCACTGCCCTCTCTTGTGTGGGAACATGTATGTCTTTGCTTGCCACGCAGCGCCCTTTGATATGGATGTTCCCGCTTTCAATGCGTTGCAATCCAGCAATGGCACGCAACAAAGTCGTTTTGCCGCTCCCGCTCGGGCCAATAATGGCGGCTAATGTGTCCTCAGCAAGGGAAAAACAGATGTCGGTCAGCACAGTGTTTTTTTGTTGACAGCAATGAAGGTGAGAAACGGCTATAGGCATATTCCCGGGCGCACCGTGCGGCGTGCCGTTTTCATTGTGTTGCGGTTGTGTTCGTGCAGAGAACATATTTTTCAACGCGTATGAATAGTGTTTATGGCGCGCCGTCTTTTATTAAAAGAAACTCTAGTAACGCTTGCTGGGTATACATACGATTTTTTGCCGCTTCCCATATAATGCTATTCGGTGCATCCAATAAATCGGCGCTGATTTCTTCATCGCGATGGGCGGGCAAGCAGTGGAGGACCACCGCATCAGGGGACGCAACGGCAAGCAATTGAGCGTCAACGGAGTAGCGGGCAAGATCTTTGCGCCGCGTAGCAATTTCGTTTTCATTGCCCATCGAATACCATACGTCGGTAACCAGTAAATGTGCCCCTTGCGCTGCTGCGTAAAGGTCATCGGTCAGAGAAACTTTATCGGCATGTGCGGCGATCAGGTGGGGATCAGATACATATTTTTCGGGGCAGGCAATACACAATTGAAAATCTAAAAGCGCTGCCGCTTGGATATACGATTGGCAGACATTATTACCCGCCCCAATCCACGCTACTTTTTTACCTGCAATGTCGCCACGATGCTCCATAAAAGTCTGCATATCAGCTAAAATTTGACAAGGATGGAAACGGTCGCTGAGCGCATTGATGACCGGCACCGTGCTGTGGTGTGCTAATTTTTCTAAACGCTGGTGTGATTGGCTGCGGAAAGCGATGATGTCAACGAGTGCGGAGATCACCTTTGCCGTATCGGCTATGGGTTCCCCGCGTATTAACTGCGTATGATCTCTGGCGATAAACATAGTGTGCCCGCCTAAATGTATCATGCCACTTTCAAATGCAACCCGTGTGCGCGTGGAGGGTTTTTCAAACAATAGACAAAGGATTTTCCCAGATAAAATTTGGTGGGGTATGCCCTTTTTGAGTTCGGCAGCACGGCGCAAGAGTTGGCGCAATTCGTCTTGATCGACATCGGTTAAAGAGAGAAAGTGCCTCATGGAGATCGTTGGTGCAATAAACTAATCAATTGGCGGGTCATCCATTCGCGCTCATCATCGGTCATGATTAAAGGCGGGAGTAAACGAATTGTATCATTACGCAGGATATTAATAAATAAGCCATATTTGAGCCCATCTTCCATATGCACTAAATTGGGCCGATCCAACTGAATACCAATCATCAACCCTTTGCCCCGAACCTTACTCACATGCGGGAGATCCTCACTGTGCTGACGCAGCGCATTGAGCAATAGTTTGCCTTGATATTGTGCACGCATACAGAGTTGGTCTTCTTCTATAGTGCGGAGCACCGCAAGCGCAGTCGCACAAGCGAGAGGATTGCCACCGAAAGTAGAACCGTGCATACCGGGCTGAAAATAATCGGCAATGCTGCGCCGTGCTAAACACGCACCTATGGGCATACCATTACCCAGTCCTTTTGCAGTGGTCACGATATCCGGCTCAATCTCTTCATTTTGATAGGCAAAAAAGGTTCCCGTGCGACCATTGCCCGTCTGCACCTCATCTAATGCAAGCAACCACTCATGTTGATCGCACAAAGTGCGCAACTGCTGCAAATATTCTGGATCGGGAATATTTATACCCCCATCTCCTTGTATGGGCTCTACCAATACGGCGATGATATTGGCGTGCGTGCGTGCAAGCTCGGAAATCGCTTCGCAGTCATTGTATGGCACACGAATAAAACCAATGGGTAAAGGATCAAATCCATGACGCACTGTGGGGTGATCACTAGCGGCGAAAGTTGCCATAGTGCGTCCGTGAAACGCATTGCTCATCACCACAATTAAGGGATCAGCAATTTGTCGGTGATGGGCGACTTGACGAATGAGCTTAATTGCCGTTTCATTGGCTTCCCCACCCGAATTGGAAAAAAAAGCAGCATCCATACCTGACATTTGGCACAGTTGGGTGGCAAGTTCTTCTTGGAGGGTAATGCAGCAGAGGTTAGATGTATGCATGACCCGCCGCGCTTGGGCAGAAATAGCAGCAATGATTGCGGGGTGTGCGTGCCCTAAACCACAGGTTGCTATGCTGGAGAGAGTATCAAAATAGCGCTTCCCGTTACCATCAATGAGCCAACAACCCTCTCCATGGGTGAAAGCAATGGGCAACCGGGCGTATGTATTCATTAACGCCGACATAATTTATCAATATGGAATATTAGGCGATTTATTGTAGCATAGTATTCATTATTCTGTCATTGACTCGCCAATGGCGCACAAATTGGCACTACCCAAGATGTCAAGCATTTATAATCTTTTATCAGGCGATAATAAATAGATGATTTGGCAACCTGAATTGATATTAGCGGCATTTTTAGTGCTCATCGTTTCTTCTCTTACTCCGGGTCCGAATAATACGATTTGTTGTTTTTTGGGCAGTGAGCGACAGTGGAAGGGCTCCCTGCCGTTTGTTTGTGGGGTGATGGTTGGATTCCCTCTATTGCTGGTGATCAGTGCGCTGGTTGTGGGAAGTGCAGCAGAATGGATACCACAAGCCCAATGGGTCATTAAAATACTAGGAGCACTTTTTATTGGTTACTTTGCGTGGAAAATTATGCGTGCGGCAATGATTATGCAAGAAAATAAGCCCGCCGTTACTTTGCCTCATGGCTATAAGTTGTTTTGGCAAGCATTGATCTTCCAGTGGATTAACCCTAAGGCAGTGATTATGGCGTTTAGTTTAACCGCCTCTTACACTCGCCCCGGTGATTTCTTTGTCACCGATGTCGGGATGTTGATGTTGATGGCGGCGCTAATGTCTTTTACTGCTACCAGTGTGTGGAGCCTGTTGGGCGGGCTTATTCGCCACCGATTGCAATCGATCACTGCCCAACGCATATTTAATGGTGTTATGGGTGGCTTGCTTTTACTGGCAATCCCGCCAATATTTGTTTCATTTTAGAGATGCTTGTTTTCCGCTCTTTTTTTCGCGAAATTCTGATCAATACATTGTTGATTGTCGGCGGACTCTTCGCACTCACCGCACTCTTACGCACCGTAAAGTATTTGTTTGAAGCTGCTACCGGCAATTTAGCGGCACAATTTATTGTTCAAGTGATGTTCTATCGCTTACCGGAATTTATGCAGATATTAATGCCGATTGGTTTAGGAGTGGGCGTTTTAATCGCTTTATTGCGGATGCGCAGTGATAACGAACTACTTATTCTCATCACCCACCGCGTTCGTCTGTGGCAATTGATTTTATTTGTCGTGGCGCCAGCATCTGTCGTTGCCTTTGTGGTGGGGTTATGTAGCCTATATCTCACCCCATTAGGAAGAGCAATGACGGATGACTTACTTGCCCGCGCCCATGCGCAAGCCATGTATGAAGTATTGTTGCCAGATCAATTCCATTCGCACAACGGCTTAGTGGTGCATGTTTCCGAGTTGACCGATGAGAGCCCCCACAATATTTTTATTGCCGATACCCGCGCCACGCCCTTTCCCGCGATCATTACCGCCGAAAACGGGAGCATGACGCAAGCAGAAAATAGCGACTATTACTTAAAATTGCAAAATGGATCTATGTATTTTTATAATGAGAATAAATCGGCAGCAGATTTCAATATAGTCCATTTTAAGCATTATAGGCAGTGGTTTGCGTCACCGCTACACGCGGTGAATAACGAAAGAAAGATAGAGGCGATCAAAACCAGTGCATTGATGGCGAGTGACGACCTACACCATAGGGCAATGTATCAATGGCGGCTGATATCGCCATTATCGGCAATTATTGCGCCCCTCATTGTACTCGGGTGTATTTCGCCGCGCCCGCCACAGAGGAGAGGGGGAGATGCTGCATTTGCGACAATGAGTTTGTTGGTCTATTTCCTCTTTTTGGTGACTATTTTCAATCAAATAGAGAGTACTCCGCCGAGCGAATTTGCTATGTGGTCAGTGCAATGGGGGTGGGTATTGTTTGCCTTTGTCGCAATGGCACAGCGCTATCATTTAATGGACGGATGGTTGCGGCAGGTGCGCAAACGTATTTCGGCATATGCTACTTCTTAATCGTTATATCATTACTGAAATTGTGCGCTCAACGATATGGGTGATCGCCGTTTTATTGGGCATAGATGTGGTCTTTTCCTTTGCCGAATGGTCAGGCCGTCCCCATTCGGCAAACGAACTCGGTATGCTTTATATTGGCTATCGCGTGCCCGAAAAAATGAATCTTTATTTTCCCATCGCATTATTGATCGGAAATCTCATCGCTTTTACCCGTTTAGCGATGCACAATGAATTGACCATTATGTTACTTGCAGGGCTCAATCGTTGGCGATTGATGATCATTGTGATGGTTCTTGCCATTCTTTGTGAAGGCATTGCCATAGCCAACCGCGAGTATATTGTCTTTCAAGCAAAACGGGTCACCACCGCACAGGTGACCGAAAGCGATGAACGCACAGTCCACACAAATTGGCTACGGCACAACAACGATTATTTATCTTACGCTACTCTTCAACCCGATAATTCGCTCACCCAGATCGCCATTTATCGTTTTGATGCGCATATGAAATTACAACAAGTATGGCGTGCACAACGCGCATGGTTTGAAAGTGATTATTGGCAATTAGCGCAAGTGGAAATCACAACGTTGGGCACACGCGTGGATACACATCACTTTGACCGCCATACTTGGAAAACACAGCTGTCCCCTATCGCCATTCAGCTGGCAACTGCTGACGCGACCTTGCTCCCTTTATCTACCCTCTGGCGACACTACGATACGTTGCAACACGCACAGCGCGCCGAATTGTGGCGCTATATTGTGCGCCCGTTGGCGACGATTGCTTTAGCATTGCTTGCGGTGGCGTTAATTATCCCTCGATTAAATAGGGTGAACACCACTACCATTTTTATCGGGAGTGCGATAGGGATAATTTTTTATGTAGTGCAGTATTGTGCGCACGCAATTTCTTTGGCGTGGCATATTTCGCCGGTCATAGTTTTTATCATCCCTCCTATAGCGATGTTGGTGATCAATGGTATGCTCTTGTTTTTTCGCAAGAGCGCCGTGCCACTGCTAAAGGTGCCAGAATAGTGTATAATAAAAGGTGTTGTTTTCTTTCGTCGCCAGTGAACGCATGATGATATTTCTTATGAAGGCGGTGCAATGACTGCGTTATTTCCGCTTCCCGATGAATCTGTTTTTGACCAACTGCGTTGGGGTGAAAATGGATTGTTGCCGGCGATCGCCCAGCAAAAAACGGACGGACGTATATTGATGCTGGCGTGGATGAATCGCGATTCTTTGCGCATGACTATTGCCGAAAGGTGTGCTGTCTATTGGTCTCGCTCACGCCAATGTTTATGGCGGAAGGGCGACAGTTCAGGGCATGTGCAGCATGTAGATGATATTTGGCTGGATTGCGATGCCGATACGATAGTATTACAAGTGCGTCAGCACGGTGGTATTGCGTGCCATACGGGAAGGCCGAGTTGTTTTTTTCGGCGACTAAACTATAATGGCTGGCAGGAGTGCGACTATGATCGATACGATTCAAAATCTTGACGCGCGTTTAGATCAGCGCAAAAGAAAGCCGACCGCCCAATCTTATACCTGTCGGTTACATGAAAAAGGCCTGGATGCTATCTTAAAAAAGGTAGGTGAAGAAGCAACCGAGACGGTGATGGCGGCAAAGGATAGTGCTCATTCTGGCGATGTAACTGCTCTCATCGCAGAAACCGCCGATTTATGGTATCACACATTGGTAATGCTCTCCCATTTAGGGACAAACGGGCAAGCGGTATTAAATGAACTAGATCGCCGCGCACAATTAAAAAAAGAGGCAGGTAAAAAAGCCCAGTAGGTTAATTAAATGAGAGGTAATGAATATGGGTTTTAGTATGTGGGAACTATTGATTGTCTTGCTGATCGTCTTATTGCTTTTTGGCACTAAACGATTGCGAAGCATAGGCGGTGATTTAGGAAGTGCGCTCAAAAGCTTTAGAAAATCAATGCAATCCGACGAATCCAGCGGTAAGAAGTCTCCCGAAAAGCCAGTAGAGAATCAAAAGGAACCGCCGCCCAAATCTTAGGCCTCCGTTTGATTCTGTTTGTGCGGTGCCAAAAGGGATTGATTTGTGTTTGACATAGGTTTTGCTGAATTACTACTCTTATTTATCATCGGACTATTGGTGATAGGCCCGAAACAATTGCCTGGTGCGATTCGTACATTGATGCGTTGGTTTTCGCTGTTGCGTGATAATGTGGATCAATTGCGCGCTGAAATAGAAGTGTTAGATGATGATGTCGGCAAAAAGATCAAAGAAACAGAAGAAGATATCAAAACATCCATGCACTTAGATGATCACACATCTCCCCCCCCCGACCGGGAATATCAACGATCTCGCCCAGATAGCGAACAACCGACTGCTATGGATTCTGCCCGTGCGCAAGGGGATGCAGAAGAACAGCCGCCGCCCGAAAACGAAGATCCACAACAGCATGACCTCAGAAAATAACCGAGATGCGCCGCCCGACGACCGCCCACAATCATTAATTGATCATTTGGTTGAGTTGCGCAATCGTCTCCTCCACGCTGGCGGTGCGGTGCTGATCATTTTTGCCGGACTATTTTATTTTGCCAACGATATTTATGCCTTTATATCGGCACCATTAAGAGAACTCATGCCAGAAGGTGTGAGTATGATCGCCACTGAAGTGGCATCGCCATTTTTGACCCCCTTTAAGTTGACTTTGGTGAGCGCTTTTCTGATCGCCGCACCCTATTGGTTACATCAAGCGTGGTGTTTTATAGCCCCCGGCCTTTACGGTAAAGAAAAACGATTTGTTGCTCCACTGCTCATTACCAGTATTTTTTTATTTTACGGGGGCATGGCTTTTGCTTATTGGACTGTGTTGCCTCTGGCGTTTGCTTTTTTTCATGCCGTCTCACCGGAGGGTGTGATGGTGATGACCGATATTAACCACTATTTTAGCTTTGTGTTAAAGATTTTTTTTGCTTTTGGCATCGCTTTTGAGATACCGATTGCGACAGTGTTGTTGATAAAAACCGGCTGGACGACCCCAAAAAAATTAGCCGCGAAACGCCCCTATATTATTGTCGGATGCTTTGCTACGGGAATGCTTCTTACCCCACCGGATATTATCTCGCAGGTGCTCCTCGCCATTCCTGTGTGGTTGCTATTTGAAATCGGCGTGCTTTACGGTAGATTCATTGTGCGGGAAAAACATAAAAAAACGGACAAAGCAGTAACCGAAAAAGCAACAGAGAAATAGTAGGTGCGCTGATCTGCATAATGAAGCGTACTATAAAGAGGTTGTGTGTGTGGAGCACCGAAAAGCCCGTAAGCACATACGGTGTATGGTTGGATAGTGAGCACACAGCGGATGATTTGACCGCCATAGCGCACGTAATTTATTCACCACGGAATTGCAACCTATCGGCGGATCGGCATTGAACCATTTGGCCCACACATTTATCCGCAATGACTTAGCGCATTACGAAAAGACGAACCCTCATTCCCACAGGCAACCGCATCATTTTACCCCTTACTCATTGTGTGGTTTTTTTCTACCTGCCCGTAGTTATGCGCCTCTCTCTTCATTCCGAAGAGCATGCGTATGTGTCCTAATCTTTTAATGATAAATTCATAAAGGGCAAAACTAATGGCGGTCGTCAAAATCATGGTGGCGCATATCTGTACCGCAACCGGTAGTGATAGGGTAAATAGCCCAAAAACGACTGCAGACTGCACGGGAAGATGCACGATATAAACGGGA
The DNA here is from genome assembly GCA_020027215.1 of Gammaproteobacteria bacterium. Taxonomy (GTDB): domain Bacteria; phylum Pseudomonadota; class Gammaproteobacteria; order JABABF01; family JAHRAO01; genus JAHRAO01. Next base: position 14,529 of record JAHRAO010000020.1, on the reverse strand, counting down.
TAAACAGCTTTTGACAGATAATCTAACCATTTATTAGTCTGGTTGAGATATACACTGGCATAGCCCACAACTCCGATAACGCCACAAACCGATTCAACTGCCATCAATAAATTGGGGATATTCTCTAATTCATAATACAACAGGCGGATGAGGTAACTCATCACCGCAATGGCTACAGCACTACGGCGCACAGTGCGTACCGCCGACCAAAACGCTTCTCCCGCCATACAAAAGAGTATACCGAAGATAAAATACACCCATCCAAGAAAAAACCCGTGTCCTGTTTCTGCATACAACACAAAATCATCGGGATTGAATAGCCAAGTTTCACCGAGGATGGGGAGCATAACGCAAGGATAAAGTAGGTATGGATAGCGTTCCAATAGTGACAGTGTGCGGTGGATTAACCAATGATCGGGGCGCTTTTTAAGATAGATCAGCATGGGTAGAGTGAGCACAGCATAGGCAAAAATGTTGCCCAAAAACCAGAGATGCCCTGGATTGGGGACATAGACTATTTTTCCTTCATAGTAGTGAAAGTAAAGCATTATGCTTATCGGGCAAATGGCAAAGAAACCAAAAATAAAAGGTATCGCTATCCGCAGAAATCGGTCTTTGAGGAGCCCTTTCCAGCCGCGTGATTGCATGGCAAAATAAACGCCCATACCTGAAACGAGAAAAAGCAAAGGCATGCGCCACGCATTAAACATTGCCATAAAAATCCACATTTCATCCCATCCATGCGTAGCGGCAATGAAAGAAATATCAGTGCCCCATGATTGAAAGCTAATCGCACTGTGATAGATGATGAGCAAAAAAATGGCGATCATTCGTAGCCAATCAATGTCGTAACGGCGTTGATTCATAAATCTGAAATGATTTTTAGTTGTGAAATGAAGCGTGAATGGTCATTTTGTGCGCTGGCGAGGCGTTGGCGTATGTCTTCTACCACTTCTTGCGGGGCACGAGCCGTAAATTGAGGGTTGGTCAATTGTCCGTTCAGATTGGCGATTTTTTTATCCAGTTGATGAATCAATTTATGTAGGCGAGCACTTTCGCTATCACGGTCAATAACATCTTTTAGCGGAATCCATACTTCGGTATCTCCAGCAATACCTGTTGCCACCACTTGCTGGCGTGCATCTTCACCTATGCTGATACTACTTAAAGTGGCGAGTGATGCGATGAGTGTCGAGTGTTCACTCAATTTTGTGCCCAGCTGTTCATTGTCAGAAGAACGTATATAAACGGTAAGGGCGGTGCGTGGCGATATACCGAATGTTGCCCGCAATTCACGGATAGTCGTCACCAATTTTTGTAGCCACGCGAATTCTTTTTCTGCGTGTTCATCTCGGCACTCGGGGGCTGGGCTGGGAAAAGGTTGGTGGAGCAAATAGTCGCTGTCCTTGACGGGTTTCACCCGGCGCCATATCTCCTCGCTAATAAAAGGCATTACGGGGTGCAGTAGTTTGAGTACGACGCGCAAGGTATTCACTAAAATACTGGGATGCCCCTCCTTGACTTTGGCGCATTCTAAATACCAATCACAATATTGATGCCAAATGAACTCGTAGAGCGATTGGGCGTAGAAATCAAAGCGATAGCTGGCTAAAGCGCGTTCAATTTCTCCTAACAACTTGTTGCTTTGAGATACAATCCAGCGGTCGGCTAAAACCTGTGCTTTGACAACCTTACTCACAGAAGGCGCGTCTACTGTCCCCAAAACATAACGCGCAGCATTCCATAGTTTGTTGCAAAAATGGTGATAACCCTCAATGCGTCCAATATCAAATTTAATATCTCGCCCTATTGACGAAAGCGAGCAAAAAGTAAAGCGCAAGGCATCAGTGCCGTAAGCGGTGATGCCTTGCGGAAATTGTTGACGCGTGCGCGCAGTGATTTTCTGTGCGTGATGATCCTGCATAGTATCTGCGGTTCGTTTGTTGACTAAATCTTCGGCGGTAATGCCATCAATCAAATCTAAGGGATCAAGTACATTCCCTTTGGATTTCGCCATTTTTTGCCCAAATTCATCACGCACTAACCCAGTCACATATACGCTGCGAAAAGGGATTTCACCCGTCAAATGAATACTCATCATGACCATACGCGCTACCCAGAAAAAGAGAATATCAAACCCAGTGACCAAAACATCGGTCGGGTGAAATTTTTTACGCAGCGGCGTATCGGTCGGCCAGCCCAGAGTGGCAAAAGTCCATAAAGATGAAGAAAACCATGTATCCAGAACATCGCTATCCTGCTGAAGCGGCGTTTGTATTCCATATCGCTGGCGCACGTCCTCTTCGGATAGACCAACATATATCTTGCCATGGGGGTCGTACCATGCAGGAATTTGATGTCCCCACCACAATTGGCGGCTGATACACCAATCTTCTACATTATGTAACCAGTTACAATAAACTTTTTTCCATTGTTGGGGCACTATGCGGATCATATCATTTTCTACCGCTTCAATTGCGGCAGCGGCAAGCTTTGTGGCGCGCACAAACCACTGTTTGGTCAGGCGCGGCTCAATAATGGCTTTTGAGCGCTCACCGCGTGGTATGTTGGAGCGATGCTTGTGCTGTTTTTCTAAGAGCCCGCGCGCTTTTAATGCCGCGCATACTGCTTCTCGTGCTTGTAGGCGATCCATATCGCGAAATTCTTCTGGCACCGCAGCGTTCATAGTGGCATCGGCGTTCATAATATTAATGCACGGTAAGTTGTGGCGTTGCCCCATCTTGTAATCGTTGAAATCGTGCGCCGGCGTTATTTTGACGCAACCAGTGCCAAAAGAAGAGTCAACCTGCTCATCAGCAATAATCGGTATAGTGCGAGAGGTGAGCGGAAGTGCGACCTGTTTCCCCACTAAATGACGGTAGCGCTGATCATCTGGATGCACCGCTACGGCTGTATCGCCTAACATGGTTTCGGGTCGTGTAGTAGCAACGGTTAAATGGTCGCTATTATCGGCTAATGGGTAGCGAAAATACCATAAAATGCCGTCTTCTTCGGCAGAAATGACTTCCAAATCGGAAATGGCGGTGCCGAGCAGAGGGTCCCAATTAACCATGCGCTGTCCACGATAGATCAGCCCATCTGTGTGAAGGCGGGAAAATGCCGTCAGGACAGCTTTTGAAAACCCATCGTCTAAAGTGAAACGTTGGTCTGACCAGTCGATAGAGGTGCCTAAGCGCCGCATTTGGCGGGTAATCGAATCGCCAGAAAGTTCTTTCCATTGCCATACTTGTTCAATAAATTTTTCTCGCCCGAGATCGTGTCGTTTTATGCCTTTATGAAGAAGTTGCCTTTCCACGACAATTTGGGTGGCGATACCGGCATGATCGATGCCTGATTGCCACAAAACAGATTTTTGTTTCATTGTGTTGTAACGAATGAGCACGTCCATCAGCGTGTGTTGAAAGGCGTGCCCCATATGCAAATTTCCTGTCACATTGGGCGGCGGAAGCATAATGCAATAGGGCATCCCGTCACTTCGGGGGACAAATAGTTTGCTGGCTTCCCACTCCTCGTATAGGCGCGTTTCTATGTCTGCCGGCGAGTAATGTTTATCCATCAACGGGAGAGGTATGTCAATGAGGGGAACGATAAGACGTTTTGCGGTACCGTTTGTGCCCGCATTCGGCTATTTTATCGCTTGTTGCTGTAGATACTGTAGTAATGCACCGACTGGTCGTCCCGTGGCGGCTTTATCCTTTCCGCCGCTTTTCCACGCAACGCCCGCAATATCTAAATGTGCCCACGGGGCAAAGTCGGCAAAACGGGCGAGAAAACATGCTGCGGTAACGCTGCCCGCTGATCTCCCACCTATATTCGCCACATCGGCAAAGTTGCTTTTCAGATCTTTTTGGTACTCTTCCCACAACGGCATTCGCCATAAGCGATCGCCTACCGTATCTCCCGCCGCGAGCAATTCTTGCGCCATTTTGTCATCGGTGGTGTAAACAGCGGCGGCAATGTGCCCTAAAGCGACGACACAAGCGCCAGTTAATGTTGCAACATCAATGATTTGTAACGGGTTGAATTTTTTCGCATAAGTAATGGCATCACACAAAACCAATCGCCCTTCGGCATCTGTATTGAGAATTTCTATGGTTTTGCCCGACATACTGGTCACCACATCACCGGGTTTCGTGGCATTGCCGTTGGGCATGTTTTCTGCCGCAGCAATTATACTCACCACATTAATCGGTAGTTTGAGTTGGACTGCTCCCAATACTGCCCCGATCACGGTCGCTGCACCGCACATATCAAACTTCATTTCATCCATTGCCGAACTCGGTTTCAAACTAATTCCCCCAGTATCAAAAGTAATCCCTTTGCCGACTAATACATAAGGTTTTTTGGATTTTGCCGCCCCTTGATAACGCATAATGATCAATTTGGCTTCTTCAACGCTCCCCGCACTCACCGATAAAAGCGAATTCATTCCGAGCTGACGCATATCTTTTTCGCTGATCACTTGACAAGTCAGTGGCGCATGTTCCATTGCTATTTTCTTGGCAAATTTGGCTAAATCACTTGGGGTGAGGTGATTGGCGGGCAAATTACCTAAGTGACGGGCATGGTTGATGCTGCCGCCAATAATCGCCCCTTCATTGACCGCTTTGTGCCCTTCAGTTTCGTGACCTGCGCCATCGCAAGCGAGGGTAATGTGGCGATAGGCGGGTGTGGCAGGCGGTTTGCTGAGTGTGGAAGTGTAGCGATACGAATTGCATACCAGGTTTTTGCCGATTTCACGGCATTGCCACGCAAAATCGTGCCCTATAACATTTACCTTGACAAGTAATAGACAGGCTTTTTTGACTTTTTTAAGAGCACTTAATCGTTTCCCTACCGCATTCAATACTTTAATAAAATCCGCTGAACTCATCTTTGAGGCACCCGTTTCTACTAAGAGTATACGTTTGGTTGTGTTGCCGGCTATTGTCGGGAGCAAGATATTTGCGCCAGCGTCTCCACCCAAATCGCCTTGCTGAACACAAGCAGTGACCTGATTTCGCGCCGCGGCATCCAATTTTTTCATGACTGCGGAATAATTGTTTTGGGCGCCGATGATGACCAAGCAATCATTGGATTGTTGTATGAGTTGGCTCATTGTTTTGACGGAAAATTTTATCGTGGGCATTGGTTTCATTCCTACTACTGCGTTATTTGTAAAGCGTATTCCTATATTGTATTGTATTATCGGAAATAGTACATTTTAATTATGGCATAATATCTTTATGCGCGGCATAGTATTGATAGGGTTATTGTTGGCGTTCGGGTGTAAAGCACTATATCCCGTGCCCATTGAAGACCGCAGTCGTCAAGCAGAAAGCAACAATGACCAACCGGTGCGCGTGCGCGGCATTGGAACACCATCCGAACCCTTCGTCGAACTCACCGCACAACCGCCTCAAAAAGATCAGCGCTCTCCCTCATCTGCCCGCCATTCGCCATCCCGCTCATCTGTATCCCCTTCTCCCCGCTCTTCAGGCATTAAGACAAGCCCATCGGCGGCGACAAAAAATAAACGTGTCGTATCCCATGCATCTCCATATGTCCCTCCTGCATCCCGAGCAAAACCAGTGGAAGAATTGTTGGACCTTGCCGAAAAGAAAAAAAATGAAGGCAAACCGGGCGAATCCGAATTGATTTTGGAGCGCGCTTTGCGCATAGACCCGCGCAATCCCCTCATTTATTACCACTTGGCACGCCTTAAATTATCCATTGGTGCTGTGAAAATGGCGACAGAATTTGCTCGTGAAGGGCTTCGCTACGCTTCCCCTGAAAATGAGGTTTACGATATTCTTCAGCAAATTGCTTCACCGTGATTGTTCGGATAATGTTCTATTCTTCTAATGGCAATTGTCTTTGATGACCGCAATGTCCTACACAACAGATGAATAAGCATATCACCAGTTCACCCATTGCCTTCCTTTACGGGGTTGTAGTGATCCTATCATTTTTTTTCTTTGTTTATATTTTTACAACTGGTGATCTCATAGGATATGCCTATGATTATCCCGAGGATGATCATAAATGGAATAAAGAGTCCGCTCAATTGACGGAAGCACAACCCCATTCGCCGCCATCGGGTGTGCGAAAAATGGATGCCTTTCAGGTTATTGGCGTCAGTGCACGCATTCATTTCAGCGGCGATGTTGCCCAAGAGATCAACGCTCTCTGGAAACGCTTTTACCGAGCAAATGTGCGCAATAATACCGACCATATTGCCGACCCGCAACATGTATATGCGGTATATCACCAATATAAAGATAACCCCTTTAGCGTGATGTTAACTTTGGGATACCGCACGACTGCTGATAACGCATCGGTGCGCGTGCAAGCAGGTGACTATCAGCAATGGAGCGGCGATATTGAGGGCAAATCGTCGGTGCTCACCGTGTGGGATGAGCAGCACATCAACCCGCAATCCCACACTGACTTTGAAATATGGACCCTTGACGACTGGATGAGCCCGCGGTCAATGGATATTTATATTAGAGTGCAATGAAAGGTTCAGTATGGATGATTTAGAAAACTATTACGCAACAATTTATTTTGACCCCGTGCTGGAGTATATTGAGCAGCTGAGTTTCGGTGTCTATGAATGGGTTGTTTTGTTCGGGGTATTGTTCTTGGCGTTAGAAGTGCTCAATGATGCTGTGACGCGTCAGTTCAACAAGAAGAGCGCTGGCGAAACGATTTCCAGCCTCGTCACTCAAATACCCTATTATTTTTCCGAAACATTTGTATTTACTGGCTTTGTATTTTTATATTTTTTTATCTGGGATGTAACGCCATGGAAAATGAACCCTGCGGGTGAATACTGGCCATGGATGCTTTTGGGGGCGATCATTGCTGCTGATTTTATCTATTATTGGGAGCATCGCATAATGCATCGCGTGCGCTTGTTATGGTTAGCGCATTCGGTACACCATAGTTCGCCGATGATAAACACGGCGACTGCTTTTCGTTTTAGTATGTTTGATCCGTTTATTTCGGGGGCTTTTCATTTACCGCTGGTGCTGTGCGGCGTTCATCCCGTCTATGTGTTTGCCGGTGAAATTATTGTGCAGGCATACCAATTTTGGATACACAATGAAATGACTCGCAAACTTGGACCGCTGGAATGGGTGCTCAACACACCCTCACACCATAGGGTGCATCACGGTTCAGACAAAAAATACATTGATAAAAATTATGGCGGCATTCTCATTATCTGGGACAGAATATTCGGCACTTTCGTTGCCGAGCAGGAACGCCCCACCTACGGATTGACCACTCCAATCAATACGATTAATCCGTTTAAGGTGCAATTCTACGAATTCCCTAAACTCTTTCGGGACATTGCTGGGGCACGCAGTATTGGGCACGCAGTCAAATACATATTTAAGCCGCCCGGTTGGAAGCCCGAATAGCCCCTTGATTTTCTCACCATAAACCCCATATATAATAGTATGCAGGCAGTCGTTTAACGATGCTTGCGAAAAAGGTTTAGCCAATTGCTTTTTAAGGATTGGCTATTGTTAGTTGCTCAATTTTGGAGGACTTAATTATGAATGCACTTAATTTATCACCTTTATTTCAAACCACTGTTGGGTTTGACCGCTTTGCGCGGATCTTGGATAACGCATTGGACGCCGATCTCCCTTCTTATCCCCCCTATAATATTGAAGCCATTGATGAGAATCGTTATGTCATCACTATGGCGTTGGCGGGATTTAAGGAGAGCGATATTAGCGTAGATGTGAAGGAAAATCGGTTGACTGTGAAAGGTGCTGTGCTACGCAACGCACAAAAGCCTGCACAAGATGACCCCAAACGGCGGTTTTTGTATAAAGGTATTGCCAATCGCTCTTTTGAGCACTCTTTTAACTTGGCAGAATATGTCCAAGTAGAAAAAGCAGAAATGGCAGATGGATTGCTTTATATTGCGCTCCATCGTGAAGTACCTGAAAGGCTGAAAAGCCGGGCTATTCCTATTGCCCGTAAAAAATAAATCAATAATTTATCCCTCGCTTGCCACTCTCTGCGGCAAGTGAGGGGAACAGTTTTTTTATTCCCCCATTTCCCAGCGTGCCGTAACCGGATAGCGCCGATCGCGTCCAAAACCGCGTTGGGTGACGCGCACCCCAATTGGTGATTGACGGCGCTTGTATTCATTGCGGTCAATGAGACGAATGACATGTACAACCGTTTCTTCATCAAATCCATTCGCCACAATCTGGTGCAAGCTCTTATCGTGTTCTATATACTGTTCAATGATTTGGTCTAATATTGGATAGGGAGGTAACGAATCGCTATCTTTTTGTTGGGGAGCAAGTTCAGCAGATGGCGGACGGTCAATTACTCGCTGCGGAATGACCGGCGAAATGGAATTGCGCCATTGAGCGAGTTCATAAACCAGCGTTTTGGGAATATCTTTCAAAACGCTAAATCCCCCCGCCATATCGCCATACAAAGTGGAGTACCCCACCGCCAATTCGCTTTTATTCCCTGTCGTCAATACTAAATAACCATAACGATTGGATAAAGCCATCAATAAAATGCCGCGACAACGCGCTTGTATATTTTCTTCGGTTTTATCGGGTGCTCGGTTATCCAAATCCTCTTTGAGTATTGATTGACATGCTTCAACCATAGGGTGAATAGGTAACACCCTATGCGTGACTCCTAAGTTTTGTGCTTGCTGTGCCGCATCATCACGGCTCATCGGAGCGGTGTATTGAAACGGCATCATTACGGTGAATATATTTTGGCTCCCCAATGCGTCGGCGGCAATTGCTAAAGTCAGTGCCGAATCAATTCCGCCCGATAAACCTAATACCACCCCCTTAAAACCATTCTTTTCTACATAATCTTTGACCCCTACTTTGAGCGCATGGTAGATACTGTGAATTTGCGGTAAAGGAGGTGCTAATGTTTCCGCAGTGATGGTCAGTGTGCCATTCTTTTTGCAGATGTGCAGGGGATAATACCCTTCTGTATAATTGGGGGCGAGCGCACAGAGCGTGCCTTCTCGGTCTACCGCCATTGATCCACCATCAAAGACCAGTTCATCTTGCCCCCCGACTTGGTTGACATACACTACCGCTGCGCCCGCCTGCTGTGCGCGTTTTTGAACTAAAGCGATGCGTTCATCTTGCTTGCACCGATGAAATGGCGACGCATTAATGTTGAAAATGACATCGGCACCTTTTGCCGCTGCTTGTTGCACGGGCGCAGGATGCCAAATGTCCTCACAAATAGTCAAATACACGTTTAATCCGTCAATGTTAATAGGCGAAACTTCTTCATCGCCGGGGACAAAATAACGCTTCTCGTCAAAGACCTGATAGTTGGGTAGATGTTGTTTGCTATATTGGACGATTGTCTCGCCACGATAAATAATGCCCGCACAATTGTAGAGATTGTCTGCATGATATCGCGGATAGCCGATGATAATATAAATATTGAGTTTGGCGGTCAATTGGTAGAGGCGCTCTAAAGCCATAGCAATCCGCTTTTTCATACTTGGACGGAGCAAAAGGTCTTCCGGTGGGTAGCCACACAAAACTAATTCTGGAAAGATGACGATACGGGCATGTAAAGTGCGCTGGGCGTAACGCACTCCAGCAATGACCCGTTTCGTATTGCCGGGAATATCTCCCACTACAGGGTTGATTTGGGCTATGGCGATGGTGGTTGAATGGTTAGTCATTGAATAAAAAATATTTGTGTCACAATAACCCCCATTATTATCCATAATAAATATTAAATGAAAGTATTAGAAGTTGCTATATTTTCTCCGCTGCGTCAGCTTTTTGACTATCTTCCTGTGCTGGGTGTACAAGATGACCCACCTATAGGGGTGCGCTTAACTCTACCTTTCGGTAACCGTCAAGTGATCGGTGTATTGGTTGGAATAAAAGATACCCCCCCCCGCAATGATTATCAGCTACGCCATGCTCTCGCCCTTGTGGATGAAACGCCCTTGTTTTCACCGTCTATGATGAACCTCTGCCGCTGGATTGCCACTTATTATCATCATTCATTGGGAGATACGCTTGCCCATGCACTCCCACCCCCCATACGCCGCGGCAAACCGATCGGCAAACAGGGCTGGCGGCTGGCGGCACGGGCACAAAATCTGCCGGAACAGTATTTATTGCTCACTCCCAAGCAAGCACAATTGGTGGAATTATTGCGCGGCGAAAAAGTGCTCAGTGAGCGGGATATAAAATTGCACGGCATGAGTGATGCCGACTTGCGCGCCCTGCGCAATAAAAATCTTGTTGAGCTGGGCGAAATGCCTGTATCGTATCCGCCGCGTATTAGCACCCAAGCACTCTCCCCGCCCCCCGCACTGACCGCCGAGCAGCGCCATGCCGTGGAATGCGTTGTCGCAGCGGGCGATCGTTTTACGTGCTTTCTTTTAGAAGGTGTTACCGGTAGCGGAAAAAGCGAAGTATATCTTCAGTTGGTTCATCACTGGTTTCAGCGTAAAAAACAAGTGCTGATTTTAGTGCCGGAAATTGGGCTCACCCCGCAATTGGCTATTCATCTACGTCGCCGCTTTAAGGAGAACGTCGCCATATGGCATTCGGCGGTGGGCGATCGCGAACGGGTGCGCATTTGGCGTGCTGCGCGTGAGAAAAAAATCAGCGTTATTGTCGGCACGCGCTCTGCTGTTTTTATGCCGTTACCCGATGTGGGTTTGATTATCGTTGACGAAGAACACGACCCTTCATTTAAGCAACAAGAGAAGCTCCATTACTCGGCACGCGATGTCGCTATAGTGCGCGCCCGCCATTTGAATATTCCCATACTGCTGGGATCTGCCACTCCGAGTTTAGAGAGCTTAAATAATGCTGTTCAAAAGCGGTATCATTTACTCCAACTCACTAAACGCATCGGCAATGCTTATCCGCTTGCGTGCCAAGTGGTCAATATTAGTGGCGAATTGCCTCCGAGCGGGCTGTCTAATGTTTTATACAATGCGGTAAATGAAGCCACTGTGCGTGGCGAACAGGCCTTGCTTTTTATCAATCGCCGTGGCTATGCCCCCATTTTGTCTTGTCTGCATTGTGGATGGTATGCTGAATGCACTCAGTGTTCGGTATTCCTCACAGTGCACATTCACCCCCCACATTTACTGTGTCATTATTGCGATACATCGCAGGCTATTCCGCAAGAATGTGCGCGCTGTCGTAGCAGCGATATTCGACCGAGTGGTTATGGGACGCAACATATAGAAGAACAGCTCCGCACTCTTTTTCCCCAAGTGCCAATTTTACGGGTTGATCGCGATAAAATCACCGGAGCGGGTATGGCGAAAGTGATTGACAAAATATTGCACACCACGCCTGCTATTCTAATAGGTACACAAATGCTCGCCAAAGGGCACCATTTTCCCGATGTAACTGTGGCGGGAATATTGGATGCGGATAGCATGATTTTTTGCACAGATTTTCGCGGGGCGGAGCGTTTAGGACAGCTCATTGTGCAGGTTGGCGGGCGTTCAGGACGGGAGAAAAAATTGGGAACAGTATTCATTCAAACGCGCAATCCGCGCCATAAATGGATTGAAAAATTAGTTGCGCACGGCTACGGTCATTACGCTCGCGATCTGTTAACCCAACGCGCACAATTACACTTGCCTCCTTTTAGTCACTTGGCTAAAATTCAAACCGAATCGCCATCTTCCAAAGCTGCCGAACAATTTTTAGCCCAACTATACACGCAGTGGCACAATACGGCGGAGATCGAATGGACGGGTCCTATCCCGGCACCGATCGCCAAATTGGGAGGGAAATACCGCTGGCAACTACTACTGAGTTGCCGTTTGCGGCGACACTTGCACGATACGGTGGCACAAATGATCGCACCGCTCAAATCGCCGACCCCCAAACTCCGTTGGCGGGTGGATATAGATCCGCAAGAAATATAATGCGAAGCAGAACAGCACCACAAAAAGAGTTGGTGAAATGCCTTATATGGATAGATACACTATAAAATCTTTATGCAGTAATCACTTAATTATTATAATGGCACAGTGAATCAGGATTCTATTGCAACACCACCACGCACAAAATGGGCGCGCTCCCCTTTATTTTGGTTCGCCATTTTTTTGATGATCCCCGTATTAGGCGTGTTGGCGTATTTTCATCCGCCACGGGCGCCATTCACCGTTTTGTTAGCCCCTCTGCTGTTTATCAATTTAGCGATTACTTTTCCCGTGGTGGAGGAATGGGTTTTTCGCGGATTATTGCAAGAACGACTATATCGCGCATCATGGGGGCAGCATGCATTTCTTGGAATATCGGTGGCGAATATTATCACGAGTGCGGTCTTTGCGCTCGTCCATTTATGGAATCATCCGCCATTAGCGGCTTTATCCACTTTTTTTCCTTCACTGGTTTTTGGTTTTTTCCGCGATCGTTACGGCACTGTGCTACCGTCCATGTGGCTACACGGCGTATATAACGCCACTTACTTTTTAATCTGGACGCCGACTTCTGTGCCGATCACTTAGTTTATCGTGCACCGTGCTGTGCAATTCACGAATGACCCTTTGAGTTGTGTCCCAATCGATGCAGGCATCGGTGATGGACACTCCGTAGCGTAACTGATCTTTACTCATATCCTCTGTATCTTGCTTCCCCGCATAGATATTGCTTTCTAACATCATTCCAATGATGGACTGATTCCCAGCGATAATTTGTTCGGCCAAACACTGCAAAACTAACGGTTGTAAAGTATGATCTTTTCGCGAATTGGCGTGGCTACAATCCACCATAATGCTGCACGGCAACTGTGCTCCGCTGAGAACATCTTCGCAATGGGCTATACTGTGCGAATCGTAGTTAGGACATTTATCGCCGCCGCGCAAAACAATATGCACATTGGGATTGCCGAGTGTTTCGGTCAATGCCACTTGCCCGCTTTTATCTATTCCGATAAAACAGTGCGGACGGGAAGCGGTATGCAGAGCGTTAATCGCATGCCTCAAGCCGCCATCGGTACTGTTTTTGAATCCGACTGGGCACGATAAACCGCTCGCTAATTCGCGGTGAGTTTGTGACTCGGTGGTGCGCGCCCCTATAGCCGACCAAGCGATCATATCGTGATAGTATTGTGGCGCTATCGGATCTAAGGCTTCGGTGGCGGTCGGCATCCCTATTCGAGTAATGTCGCTAAGCAATTTGCGCGCAATATACAATCCTTCTTCTATATCAAATGAACCGTTCAAATGCGGATCATTGATCAACCCTTTCCATCCATTATTCGTGCGCGGTTTTTCAAAGTATACGCGCATCACGATAAGCAGAGAATCGGCAACTTCATCGGCTAACTCTTTCAATCGGTGGGCGTAATCTAACCCGATTTTTTCATCATGGATTGAGCATGGGCCTACAATCATCAGCAGACGATGATCGGTGCGATGTAGAATATTGGCAATGCTCTCCCGGGTTTCCATCACTGTTTTAGCTGATTCAGGGGTGACTGCCACTCTTGCTTTCAATGTGCCTGGGGTGATGAGTGTTTTTTGCTGACGGATGTTGAGGTTTTCTATCTGTGTATGCATTCTTGTGTATCCTATCGTCTCTGTATCAATAAATATGATCAAGCGACTTAAAAGGAATGCTCAATTATTGGTCAGTGAGCAAGTAGATTAAGCAAAAAATTATACCATTTAATTGTCCTTGACAAATAAAATTCTCTGTGTTACTATTGTTGCAATCTAGTTATTACCATATAAATTGAAAAAAAACGGAGTTAAATTATGAAAAAATTGCTTTTATATACTGCAACCAGTGCGCTGGCTACGAGCATTTTTGTTTCCTGCCTGCATGACGATGATGACCCTGCTCCTTCGTCGGCAACAAACAGGGCACCAGTCATTACGCAGGGGGCAAGTATGAATGTCCCTGTTTTTGGTACGCTGACGACGCTTACACTTAGTGCAACGGATGCCGATAATAATGCGCTTTCTTGGTCAGTGACCACGCAACCATCTACAGGAGTGGTGACGGTGAATCCAACGAGCGGAAATATGACGACAGTAACCCTGAGGACTTCGGCCACTCTGGTCACTATGGTTTCGGCAGTGGTACGCGTCAGTGATACATCGTTGCATGATACCATTACGCTTAATTTTGCGCCCTCCTCTACTGTGAATGTGGGTAATAATTTGATTGCCGCTGAAGTCGTGCATGTGCCTATATTGGCAAGTAATACCACAGCAGCTATAACCGTCAGCGCTACTAATTCAATGGCTAATCTCAACTGGTCCGTTATGACGCAACCCTCAACGGGAATGGTCACCCTTAGCGCGACTACGGGCAATATGACCACAGTGAATTATATGTTCGCTGCTCCTTTGACGACCGCACAAATGGCTATAATACGCGCCACGTCGGGAAGTCTCAGCACCGATACGGTGCGTATCAATTTCCAACCAGTGCGCCCACTCACTCAGGTCATTGCCTATGGTGCAACTTCACAAGTCACCGTCCGCTGGACTACTCCGAGTTTCAC
>JAHRAO010000015.1 GCA_020027215.1 Gammaproteobacteria bacterium | reverse complement strand
CTTGCTTTCTTCATCGTGCTCTGTCTAATAGTCTTCATCGGCCCACATGACGGTGACTATTTTAATGGCTGGTTTATCCATACAGTATCCATACAGGGGATAATCACTGCCTTTATTGTACGACATTCACAGATAAGACGGTTGACGAACTGGTAGAGATTTTAATGCGAGGCGGTAAGGGCGATTGAGCGTGAGCCTGTCAACTATTAGGGGTAGTTCCCCATTTTATCAATAGGGGATTATTTTTTAACGAATAAAGTACATCTCTTGTTGTAATATTCCTTTGGCTGAGGCGTTGGCTACAGTGCTTAGTCCATGCTACATCACAACCACCATTTGAGTACTGTGTCAACAACTTATGTAATTCCGTTTCTTTTAGTGCTGGTACAAGACTAAAAACCATGTTTATCTATCGCTGTACCTTGATAGTTGACTGCAACTAGTGGGAATGCTTGGTCGTTCAGGAGATGCAATTAATAATAAAGGTCAATTTGCGCTTTGTCTTCTACCCGGCTGTTGAAACTATCCAATACCGCATCACCATCACTGCGGATGAGATATGCGGCAATTTCTTCCCTTTCGTCTTCATCAATGGTCAGAGGATCTCCATCGCGGAAACCTTTAATATGGATGACTACAATATTTTCGTTGTCCAGCGCTAAGCGGTCAATTGTTTCACATTTCTCTTCGTTGCAAGGCGCAACAAAGACTTGCCGGATGATTTGTGTGTTTATTTCTAAATCGGAGCGGGTGATCCATCCTTTGTCGTGTAATTTATGATTGTTTTTTTTGGCGGCTTTCCGCAATCCCGTTGTGTGGGCATCTGCTAGCAGATCGTCTGCAATCTGTTCGATAGTCATACGGGCTTGATCGCGTTTGAGCTGTTTGGTAATGACCTCTTTAACTTCAGCAAATTCCTTGAGTTTTGGTTCTATATATCGCTGGATACGATACACGAGTGCATGGTCATCGGAAATGTTGGTGAGTGGGCTGTTTTCGGATAAGGGAGGGGTATCGCCGAATACGGTATCAATAATGTCATTATTGGCGAAAATGCCACTACTCAGGTTAACGCTAAAAGGTTCGCTTTCTTTGACGGTTAAAGCAAGCCCCTCGGCAATCTCTGCCAATTCAACATTATCGTATGCCAGTTCGTCCAATTGTTCCACCGTTTCTATATAAGCACCTTGTGATTGTTGTTGCTGGTAGGCTGTCCGTATATCATCTACTGACTCTTCAAAAGAGACAATACCAACCTCTAATCGTTTTATGAGATGCAACCCCGCTTCGGTGACGACAATATCGGATACCTCATCAATTTCTAACTGACTGAGTGCTTGTTCAAAACTAGCGGGAAAAGTATCGCCAACACTGGTACCTAATAAGCCGCCATTGTCTGCCGACCCTATATCGTCAGAGTATTCGCGTGCCATTTCTTCAAAATCTGCTCCTTCATCTATTTGTCGTTTAATATCGGCTAACTTATCGCGTGCTGCCTCTTCCCCTGCATCTGTAAACTCGACGAGTATGTGGGCGGCGCGCCTTTGTTTTTGCGCTTCAGCAAACATTACATCGTATTGCTGGCGGAGCACATCGTCACTGACTGGAAGGTAAAAATCTTCACGTTTAATTTCCACATAATCTACAATGGCTTGCCTCTCAGACATAAATTCGTTGGGGTTTTCATCGTAGTATGCTTGCACTTCTTTTGTGCTGATTTTTGCTTTCTCCATGTAACTTTTTAAGGCAATTTCTACATAAGCTAAATCGCGTTCCTGCCGAGATATTTTTATCATCTGTTGCACTTCAGCATTAGTGACAAAAGCGGTCTCAGTAAATCCGCTAATGAGATGTAATTGCTGTATTTGTTGTCGCACACGATTTTTGTAGTAAGTCGGCGTGTAGCCGTTATCGCGTAAGGTGGATTGATAGAGTTCGGGCACAAAAACTCCCGCAACCTGAAATTGTGGGACTTCTATAATGTGTTGGTCAATCACCGATGGAGGAATATCCATCCCGAGTGCTGCCGCTTGTTGCCCTAAGAGCTTGCGCTCAACCAATTCGGATAAAGTCAATTGCTGTATTTTGTTGTCATCCAAATCGGCAAAATCGACTTGTTCGTCGCTGCGGCTGGCTAATTGTCGCTTTTTTAAGTTTGCGGCTACCTCTAATTCGGCTTGCGTAATGACCTCGCTATTAATTGAAGCGATAGGGGATGCGCCGCCTAACCCGCTGAATAACCAGTCGATGCCGAATAAAGCAAACGGCACTATGATGATACCAACTACGATATAGGCGACAACTCCCCTAATTTTTCTTCGAATGAGTTGAAGCATAAATCAAAAAACACACACTCCCCTCCTGTGTGAAAACAGGAGAGGTGTGTGTGTCGAGGAAATAGGGTAACTTATCTTTTATTAACTAAGTCTTGTAAGGTTTTCCCCACCTTGAAAGATACAGCATTGCGTGCGGGGATTTTGATTTTTTCGCCTGTCTGAGGATTGCGTCCATCTCTTGCTTTGCGTTTCTTCACGTTGAACGAACCGAAACCAATGAGAGAGACGGACTTTTTCTTTTTCAGAGAGCTGGCAATGCCGTCTAATACGGCAGCCACAGAATCGCTCGCTTGTTTCTTAGTAACTTTTGCTTGTTTTACTACATGTTCCACTAATTCTTGTTTGTTCACAGTAACCTACCTTACATTGAAAATGTTGCACAAATTACGACTACTATACCATAATTTTAAGGCGATGACATAAATATAAAATATCTTGTGCATGAAAACTAATTGCTTTTTTTGCTGTACCGCTGGATGTATGCAGATATTTTATGGCGTACCGGGTCGGGGTCGCGGGTATTATCCAGCACATTTTGTATTTTACTGATTTGATGAGATATGGCGGTTGGATCATTTTCCACCAATAGTAGCCGCTGCAATAAAAGTGCTACTTTGACCTGCCCTTCGTCTTTGTTGCGGATTTTATTGCGCTCTGCCATATTGCGCCGAATGACTAAAGCGTGTTGATACATTTGCCGCGCATCCATGTGGCGATTGCCAAGGTAATAAATATCACCTAAACGCTCGTAACATGCGGCTAATTCATGATAAGCACGGTCGCCATGCTTACCATTTTCTACCATATTGCGCACGTGCTTCAGCATATTATGGTATTGGGCTTCGGCGTTTTCTATGTAGCCTTCGGATAACCAAGTCTGTGCCGCTTTATCCAGCAGATCAATTGCTGCCCCATGATACTGATATTGTTTCCCTAATAATAGCCGCGCAGCGTTTTCATAGTATTCACATGCGCCTTGTATGCGCTTGGCTAATAAAGCGTTCCCAGCAGCACACTCGGCGCGCAGGATACGATTATCGTATGACACTGTGCTGCGTGAGACAGCGAACATTTCATTCGGATTAAGCAACCTTTCGGCGGTGGCGTAATTGCTGTGTGCCGCTGCATTATGGGCGCGTGTGCGGGCTTGCACCGACAAGCCGTCCCCTTTACCGAGACGTGTCATCTTGCGCATGAGATCACGATAAATTTGTACGCGCTCTAATATTTGTAAAATGCCGAGGCGCCGCGATTGGCGAAGACTACCGATAATGGCAATGAGTTTTTTCTCGCTGATTTTGCATTTATCGCACAGCCAACGATTAATTTTAATGCGCGATTTCTTTTTTAGTTGGTGCGCTAACTCAACCAAGTCATCGTCCATTTTACGGATGAGACCACTCCCGATTAAATGGGGGTAACGTTGTTCAAAGGTGGAATATAAAATACGCCTGCGCTTTTTTTTTCGTGAACGGATAATCATCCACAGAATGAATAATACGACGCTGCCGACAATGATCGTCGGCGTTGTTAACCATGAGGATAATCCACTGAATAGAGCGGTAAAGTCAAGGTACTCGTGCAGTATGGATGTGGTGGAATGTGGTGCCATCATCTATAATGAATGGGTGGGGTTGCGTTTCTCAGTAAAGCGAAATCTATTATGTTGGATTTATGATATGAGTCAATAACATCGTGTACCCCCCTATTGCGCACAACAATGATTACCAATGTTGATTTTATACCGCAATTTCGTCGCCGAGTATTGCGTTGGGCGAGGAAACACGGTCGTTGCGGGTTGCCTTGGCAAGAAGACCGCGATCCATACCGCTTGTGGGTCGCTGAAATTATGCTCCAACAAACCCAAGTGCAAAAGGTTATACCATACTATACCCGTTTTATCGCTGCTTTCCCTGACATTTATCGCTTGGCACAATGTGAAGATGAAGTGTTGTATTACTGGTCGGGATTGGGTTATTACTCGCGGGCACGCATGCTTTACCGCAGTGCGCAGATTATTATCCAGCAATATGGCGGACAATTGCCGCAGTGTCCAAAAAAATTGCAAGATCTTCCCGGCATTGGGCGCAGTACTGCTGGTGCTTTGCTGGCATCGGCTTTTGGCAAAAAAGGAGTGATTTTAGACGGTAATGTTAAGCGTGTGCTCAGCCGTTACCACGGTGTCTTCGGTGCACCGAACCAGTGTGTATCGCTCTTATGGCAGTATGCCGAGCACTATACACCGTCTCGCCGTGCCGCCCGCTACAATCAAGCGATGATGGATTTGGGTGCATTGTGTTGCACCCCACGTGACCCCGATTGCGGACATTGCCCGCTAAGGCGCGATTGTTTTTGTCGCCAAAATGGACTGCAACAGCAACTTCCCGAAAAAGCGCCGCCAAAAAAAATGCCCGTGCGCAAAGCTTATATGCTTATCATTCGCAATACCTATGGGGAAATATTGCTCATTAAACGCCCACCGCGCGGAGTATGGGGTAGTCTGTGGCATTTTCCAGAAACCAATGAGAACCCAGAGCAGTATTGTCGCCGCACATTGCATTTTACCCCCTCCGCAATTGAATTTTTGCCCCAACTTCATCATTCTTTTACTCATTTTCGGTTAGAGATTACCCCAGTGTATTTGTCTCTTCCCACTCAGTCATTTTGTCGTAAAATAATGGAATGCGCGCCAATATATACGGCGCAAGATTGTATATGGTATAACCTTCAACGCCCACATAAAGTTGGCATGAGTGCACCAGTTACCGCTATATTGAAAAAATTATCACAGGATGAGACATAAATTGTGACCACTACTCATAGAAATAAAGCGGCTCATTTAATGGCATCTGGCTTTATAGGCGATTTGTTTTTACGCAACCGTATCGTTATGGATTCTATGGCACTGCATCTCACCGAAGCAGGGGGAAGGTGCGGCGAGCAGTTGTGTAACTTTTATGTGGAACGCGCACAAGGGGGCACTGCTTTAATGATTGTAGGGCATGGAGCAGTGAGCGTGCATGGACATTATCACCCACGCCAATTGGCGCTATACGATGATCAATATTTAACCGACTTGCAAAAATTGACGCAAGCGGTGCATTTGCATAATGGAAAAATTGCCTGTCAATTGCATCACGCTGGATCATTAGCTTTTGACGATATGGTGCGTGGAGAGCCCATATTCGTGCCTTCGGCGGTGAAAAAAACACAAAAATTAGACCCCCAATGGGATCATTCAGCACAGCAATTGACAACCGAAAAAGAGACGGCACAGCTGTTAAGGGCACCATTGTCCAAAGAGAGCCCGCCAAATTACCAACCTATGGAAAAAAGCCATATTGAACAAGTGAGCCATGATTTTGTGACGGCAGCGGTGCGCGTAAAAAAATCTGGTTTTAATGGCATAGAGTTAGACGCCACCCATGAAAGTTTATTGGGGCAATTTCTCTCCCCCCTCCACAATCGTCGTCAGGATGAATACGGAGGAAGTATTGAAAATCGCGCGCGCTTGTTGAGTGAAATCATTCGTGCGGTAAAAATAGCAACCAGCTATGATTTTCCAATATGGGTGCGACTAGATGCCCAACACCCGAATATCCCCAATGAACTAGAGAGTGAAGAGATCCTGCACATTGCTCTATTCGTTGCTACGGCAGGGGCTGATGCAATTCATTTATCTACGACCACTTCGGCGGTCAGTTTCTGCAATTTACCACAAAATCGCACCGTAATCCCCGATGAACTGACCGAATATCTTCATAAAAATATAGATATCCCTATTATCCTCAGCGCTGACGATACTCCCCTGCAAGCATACGACATCATCCGCAAAAAAAATGCTGATTTTGTGGCTATGGGAAAACAACTGCTCGCCGACCCGCATTTGCCTCTCAAACTACTGAAAAAAAGATCAGAACTGGTGCGTCCGTGCATCGGGTGTCATGTATGTCACCAAAATGCATTGACGGGGCAATCTATTCGTTGTGCAGTCAACCCTGCGGCGGGGCGTGAAAGCCAATACGAATTAAAAGAAGCCCCAAAGTCGCGTAATATTGTAGTTGTCGGTGGCGGACCTGCGGGTATGGAAGTGGCAAGAATTGCTGCCGAGCGCGGACACTCTGTGCAGTTGCGCGAACAGAATCGTTATTTAGGAGGTTCTTTAATCCTACTCGCTATCGCTTGTCCGAGTTATCATCGTTATTTAAAATATTTGCGCAATATGTTGCGCGAACGCAATGTGTCTTCTAAATGCAAGTACCGTGTGGATGTGAATACGGTACATAAATTCTCATCGGCAACGATTATCGCAGCCATCGGCTCTAAATACCTCACTTCGCCGATTGTCGGCGCAAATCAAAAACATGTTTTGGGCGATGATTGGATTCGCCGTTTGATCACTGGCGAAGGAAAGATTAGTATCCGCTCCAAGATGCAATTTCGTTGGCGATTGATAATTGGATTGGCGCGCTTATGCGGAGTGATGGGAATGCCGAGTAGTATGAGGGTGTTGAGTAAGTGGACGATGCCCTTGCATAAAAAAATTATCATAGTCGGCGACAATGTGCCCGCATACGAATTAGCAATTTTTTGTGCTACCCGTAAAAGAGAGGTCACTTTGTTAGAGGAAAATAAGCAATTGGGGCACAAACTATCTTTTGTCCATCGTTGGTATGTCATGCAACAAATAAACGAGCTGGGAGTGAAGGTGCTGAATGGAATTACGATAGACGCTATTGATTTAAGCGGTGTGATTTATAGTGATGGCACTGGGCGCCATAAAATTTCGGGTGAACACATCATCGTATCGCAAGACGGCTCTGAAAATAACGAATTAGTGATGGAATTCAAACACGAAGTGGGCGAAAAAATACAATCGGTCGGCTATTGTAAAAAACGCGGCGAAATAGCAGAAACTGTTGAATCTGCCTACGACGTCGGGTATACGATTTGAAGTTCCCCATCACTTTACCTCCTCTGTGTCAATGAAACGCAGTGATTTTGATTACTGCTTGCCCCCTCACTGCATTGCTCATTACCCGCTGACTCATCGCAATGATAGCCGGTTATTGGTGCTCAACCGTGACGACGGCGCAATGACCCATTCCCAATTCAAGAATCTCATCAATTATTTTCGCACCGGTGATTTATTGGTCTTTAACAATACGCACGTTATTCCGGCGCGCCTCTACGGCAAAAAAAAGAGTGGTGGGCGAGTAGAAATTCTCATTGAGCGTCAATGTGCTCCCCGCTGTGTACTCGCACAAATGAAGTCTTCCAAATCTGTGCGTAATAGATCCGTTATTTTATTTCCCGATACGGCTATAGTTGCGGAAGTGACAAGACGTGTTGGCGATATGTATGAACTCATGTTGAGCCACAATTTAGATGAAGTATTGCGTGTGCTCGGACACCCACCCATCCCTCCTTACATGGAACGCCATGCACAAGAAATAGATTGGCAGCGTTATCAAACAATCTATGCTACTCAATCCGGATCAGTTGCCGCCCCCACCGCGGGATTACATTTTGATCAATCTTCGTTTAGCGCGTTGAAGAGTAAGGGAGTGGGATGTGTTTTTATTACTTTGCATATTGGTGCAGGCACTTTTCAACTGATTCGCACGGAGGATGTGCAGCAACATCAAATGCACAGCGAAAAGATGTATATTTCTTCAGCGGTGAGCGAACACATTAACGCGACTCATCAGCGAGGTGGGCGAGTTATTGCGGTAGGGACAACTGTGATGCGGTGTTTAGAGGCGGTTGCCGATGGCAATAAGGTACACCCTTATCGCGGCGAGACAAACCTCTTTATTACCCCCGGATACGATTTCCAAATCGTTGATGGATTAGTGACTAATTTTCACCAACCGCAATCCACTTTATTAGTCTTATTGTGTGCGTATGCTGGACGAAAAAATGTTTTAGATGCTTATCGCACAGCGGTGAAGGAGGGCTATCGTTTTTTGAGCTATGGCGATGCCATGTTAGTGGTCGGTCAATGAAATTTACTTTATTAGCACAGGATAAAGCCGCCCGCCGAGGTAAATTAAGTTTGCCTCACGGCGTAGTGGATACGCCGGCTTTTATGCCGGTCGGCACTTATGCCACTGTCAAAGGCATAACTCCAGAAGAATTGCATATGAACGGCGCGCAAATGATTTTGGTGAATACATATCATTTATTACTGCGTCCCACTATGGACGTGATACGCACGCATGGAGGCATTCATCGTTTTATGCATTGGAATGCGCCGGTATTGAGCGATTCTGGTGGTTTTCAGGTCTTTAGTTTGGGAAAAATTCGACGGCTACACGAAGAGGGAGTATATTTTCGCTCACCATTGAATGGCGAGGAAGTTTTTTTGACTCCAGAAAAAAGCATTGTCGCTCAACACACTATAGGCAGTGATGTCGTCATGGTGTTGGATGATTGCACCGCCTATCCTGCCGATAAAAAGACGGCATGCGATTCCATGCACCTTTCTATGCGCTGGGCACAACGGAGCAAATCGGCACATGGCGATCATACATCTGCTTTATTCGGTATTGTGCAGGGAGGTGTTTATCCATCTTTGCGCCACGAATCTTTGGCGGAATTACTCGCTATCGGTTTTGATGGAATCGCCATCGGGGGGCTATCGGTGGGAGAATCAAAGCATGAGATGGAAACCGTATTATCAACGGTGGTGCCCGCAGTGCCCGTTCAATTGCCCCGCTATTTGATGGGGGTGGGCACTCCAGCGGATATTCTTATGGCGGTGCGTTATGGCGTAGATATGTTTGATTGCGTGCTCCCTACCCGCAATGCGCGCAATGGTTATTTATTTACTTCGCACGGGGTGATTAAAATACGTAATAGCGAGCATAAAGAGAGCACTCTACCATTGGATGCGAACTGCCGCTGTTATACGTGCACCCATTTTAGTCGCAGTTATCTACATCACTTAGATAAATGTAATGAAATGTTGGGTTGTCGCTTGAATACCTTGCATAACTTGCATTATTATCAATACTTTATGGCGCAATTGCGCGCGGCAATTCAAGAGAATCGTTTGGACCAATTTTGTATCAATACCTATGTATAAAATATGTTGCTATGTCCCATCCAGTAATGTAGAAGCGGTTAAAGACGCTTTGTTTGCCGCTGGGGCGGGGAAAATAGGGGATTACGACCATTGTTGCTGGCAGACGCTTGGTGTGGGGCAATTTCGCCCTTTACCGGGAAGCCATCCGGCAATTGGTCATATCGGCAACCCTGAAAAAGTGGAAGAATATAAATTGGAAATGGTGTGCGCCGATGAATGTATAAAGGATGTCGTTGCAGCCCTCCACCGTGCTCACCCTTATGAAACACCGGCATACGATTGCTGGCAGCTTGCCGAGCTATGAATTTATCCGATTTTCAACGAGCGCTCGCTCACGATTATCCAGAAGATAGTCAATCGCAAGCAGCGGTGCTTATCGCATTGGTACCCATTCAATCCGATTGGCATATTATCCTCATTCGGCGTAGCGATTCACAATACCGACATAGCGGTGAGGTGGCTTTGCCCGGCGGCTTGCACGAACCAATAGATGACTCACTTTACACAACGGCGTTGCGCGAAAGCCAAGAAGAAGTCAATTTAGCGCCCGATATAGTGACCTATTTAGGACAGCTGCCGGTCACTCAAACCCGTTGGGGAATGTGGGTCACCCCATTTGTGGGTGCGGTGCCGACAAATCCATCGATTAAAGTGAATAGCGCAGAGGTAGGCGATGTGTTCACTGTTCCCATCAGCCTATTGAGCAATCGTTTTTTATTGTGTGATGAGTGGGAGTATCAAGGGAATGTGCGCCGCACCCCACGATTTAAGCATAACCAGTATGCAATATGGGGATTTACCGCTATTGTTTTGCAAAATTTTTGCCGTATCGCCCTACAGCGCGAATTAGATCTAGATAATTGCCCTGTGGCAAATTGCTTTACCAATGATATCCTTGCGTACTCGCAGTGGAAACGGAGTGCCCCGAACAGGACTTGAACCTGTAACCTGCCCTTTAGGAGAGGGCTGCGCTATCCATTTGTGCCACCGGGGCTATAAGAATGCTCGCTCACGTCCATTATAAAGGAATGAAGATGATGCAATGGAATAAGGGCGCAGGCGTCATTATGGGCGGTAAGATCACGCTACCCTTTTTGATTGTGTATGCAACGAGGAAGTGTTTGTTCCTTAATCCGTAATGGCTAAACACACCGTTAAGGCATCTGCCATCCCTTGAATAATATCGGCGTAGTGCGGTGATGGCGAGCGTATGCCGTATGGATCCCATTCCCCAATGCGCACTGTGCTTGCGGTGGCGAGATGATTCAAAGTGGTTGATGTAAATTGTGGTTCGCGCATGATGCATGCGTTGTGCTGATTCTTTTTAATGTTCTGCTTGATGTTCCATAAACGGCGACTGGTGAGCGTACCTTGATCGGTAATGGATCCGGCATGGTTCAATTGATAACGGGCAATAAAATACTGGAAGCCGTTGTGGTAAGTGAAGAGAGGCGATTGCCGTAAGGGGCGGAGTTGGCGGGTAATATTGCTATCGAGCCGTTGCATTTTCTGTGCAAATATCTGGGCATTGCGCCGATATAAGTGTGCAAATTGTTTATCGCTGTGAGCAAGTTTTTCTGCCGCAATGTGTGCCATACGCGCTGCATTGCGTGGGTCAAGCCAAATATGTGGATCTATGTGTTTTTGATAGAATAGCTGGGCGGGCATCTGATGGTCGATAAACTGGACGAGATGGGGATGATCGGTCAGGGAGTCTATAAACCCTTCAATACCGCCACCTATCGCAAATAACCAGTGCGCTTTATTGATTGTGCGCAGATCGGATGGTGTCAAACGATAGTGATGCGGTGATTGCATATTATTGACCACTAAATGGATGCTGGTCTTGCTCCCCGAACTCACCGCAGTCAATATAGTGTATAAAGGTTTGGTGGTCGTGGCGATAGTATGCACAGATGTATGGGCAATACTATTGATACCACCCCACAAAATGAAGAGAATAACGAAACGGGTTGTGAGCATGTTGTCAATGTGTAGAGGATTAGGCTTAGTATTATAATGGCTTCTATGTCTGTGTTAATTGCATTTGACCAAGTGTCCTACTCGCTGAATGAGCGGCGAATTATTGATAATGTTTCCTTTACTGTCCAATCCAAGGATGTGGTGACTATTGTCGGTCCGAATGGGAGTGGCAAAAGCACTTTAATCCGGTTGCTCCTCGGGTTAGTGAAACCACAAACCGGCACATTGCAGCGGACACATGAAAGGTCGGTCGGTTATGTGCCACAAAATATTTATTTGCCTGCCCATTTGCCGTTGACTGCTATAGGTTTTTTATCTATGTTTACCTCGCCAACGGAAGGAACCGAGGCGTTGGCGGAATTGAATATCCAGCATATTGCTCACTCGCCCATCGCCCAACTCTCTGTAGGCGAACGCCAACTTTTACTGGTGGCGCGGGCTATCATGCGTCGCCCGCAATTGCTAGTGTTGGATGAACCAGCAGCCGGATTGGACCTTAACCATCAATTATTTTTGTATGACTTCCTGGTTTCATTCCGCACGCGCTACAGTGCAACCATAGTCATCGTGTCGCACGATTTACATATAGTGATGGCACATACAGACAAAGTCATTTGCCTGCATGCTGGCCATATTTGTTGTCAAGGGAGCATGAAAACCGTCTTGTCCGATCCAGTGTATCGGTCATTATTTGGTACGGCGGCGAGCGAAACTTTGGCTATTTACCCTCACCACCACACCCATTGATTGCCGATGCTAAGCGATACATTTGGTTTTTTTGCCGATAGTATTTTTTTATACCCGTTGTTAGCGGGCATAATGATCGCCATTGCTGCTTCTCCTTTTGGATGTTTGGTCTTATGGAAACGCTATGTTTTTTTTGGCGATAGCATTGCCCATCTCAGTTTAACGCCTGTTGCGTTGGGCACATTTTTTGCCGCCGCCGATTTAGCATGGCTCCCGCTTGTCGCTTGTGCGATCATTATGGCGGTATTGTTAGTATTATTACAACATTACAGCCAGTTATTTCCCGATACTATTTTGGGTATTTTGTCCCATGCGGGATTGGCAGTGGGTGTATTAGTGGCTTTATGGGTTAATCAATATCGCCCATTTGATTTTGAGCAGTATTTATTTGGTCATTTTTTGACCATTGATGGCTGGGATTTATTCTATATTGCCTTATTCTCTGTCATCGCTTTGTTTGGGGTGGCACAATTGTGGCGCCGCCTATTGATTATTTTATTTAACCCAGATATAGCGGTAATGGAAGGCATATCGTTGTTGCGGGTAGAGCTGTGGTTTGCTGTGTTACTGGCGATGACCATTATTTGCGCCATTCAAGTGATTGGTTTGTTATTGACGGTGGCAATATTAGTGATCCCCGCTGCCACAGCCCGTGCAGGGCAGCCGAAAACTGCGGTTATTCAAGCGGGATGTTTTGGTTTATTGGCAATGGTGGTTGGATTATGTGTGGCTTTTATTTGGGACCTTCCCCCAGGTCCGGCAATTATTTTGACCGCTATGTGCCCTTTAATTGTTCGCTTGATTATTGACTGGCGACAGCGTGTTGGCACGATTTAATTTTTTATCAATCGCATTGTGCTGGATGTTATTGGATATAGCATCGCTCAGCGCAGCCCCCAAAATTGATTATCGCATTGTGGGCGAACATCCGCATCGCTCATCAATCTTTACACAGGGATTGGCGATGGATGATCAGTGGTTTTATGAAAGTGGCGGCGGATATGGTCGCTCTTCACTGTCGCTTATTCGCCGATCCGATTTATCCGTGCAACGACAAATTGCCCTCCCCAAATTTTTGTTTGCCGAAGGGCTTACTGTGGTCGGCGATCAGTTGTATTTATTAACTTGGCAGGCTGGAAAATGCCTTATTTTTGATAGACAATCCTTGCATCAACGCCGTATTGTGCATTACCAAGGCGAGGGCTGGGGATTGGCGAGTAATGGCAATGTATTAGTAATGAGTGATGGCAGTGATGTATTGCGTTTTCGCAATACACATACTTTTGCCGTGCAGCGAAAAATAAGAGTGCGCGATAACGGCGAAAGCGTGTATCGCCTTAACGAGTTGGAATGGATGGATAATTACATTCTCGCCAATGTGTGGCACAGCGAGCGCATTGCCTTGATTGTTCCTACGAACGGGGAAGTGATAGGGTGGCTCGATGTGGCGCGCTTGCGTGCCCGTATGCCTGCCGGACAAAAAGAGCTCAATGGTATCGCGTGGGATAAGATGAAGCGTGAATTGTGGGTGACAGGTAAAAATTGGCCACGAATGTTTGTCCTGAAATTATTGACAGTTCCCGCTCTACAACACTGATATGCGCAGCTCTGCCCCATGAATTAAGTATATAATTGCTTCATTATGGATTCCGACCACATTTTCCAACAAACAGCTGAACAGGCTATTCCATCACTCAATATTGTTGCGACTCGCTATTGCCATCAGGTGACCGGGGCTGAGCATATTCACCTCGCCGCCCCAGCGAGCGAAAATGTATTTTTGGTTGCGCTACGCACCATACCGAATAATTCCAGAGGAGTGGCGCATATTTTGGAACACACAGTGTTATGCGGGAGCCAGCGCTACCCAGTCCGTGACCCATTCTTTATGATGACTCGTCGTTCGCTCAATACCTTTATGAACGCCCTTACGGCAAATGACTGGACGGCGTATCCGTTTGCCAGCGAAAATGGAAAGGATTTTGATAATTTATTGCAGGTCTATTTAGACGCCGTATTTTTTCCGCGCTTGGATGAATTAGATTTTGCCCAAGAGGGACACCGTTTAGAATTTTCATCGCCCCAAGATGCGAGTAGCCCATTGGTTTATAAGGGAGTAGTGTATAACGAAATGAAAGGAGCAATGAGTGCGCCGCTGAGTGTGTTGTGGCAATCATTGAACGAACGGTTATACCCGACAACAACCTATCGTTACAATAGTGGTGGTGACCCAGCATGTATCCCCGAATTGGATTATGCAGCGTTAGTTGATTTTCACCGCCAATACTACCACCCGAGCAATGCGATCTTTATGACTTACGGCAATCGTTCGGCGGCAGAGCATCAACGGCAATTTGAACAATTAGTGTTATCACGATTCACGCATCCCGCGCAATCTTTTAGCGTGCCTCACGAACAACGCTACACCGAACCACAACACTTTACTGCACCATATGCCTGCCCAAAAGACAACGCCGACAATGTGGAGGATAGACGGGCTTACATGACTATGGCGTGGTTGCTTGGGCAATGTGATGATCATGCGGCGTGCTTGAATGCGCGTTTATTGAGTGATGTCTTGTTGCAACACAGTGCGTCACCGTTGCGCCATGCTTTGGAAAAATGTTCTTTTGCCGGTTCGCCTTCCGCTTTGTGCGGTTTGGAAGATAGCCAACGCGAATGGGCGTTTATGTGCGGAGTGGAAAATAGTGACCCTCAGCACAGCGATGATTTTCAATCGTTAGTGTTGGACACCCTCCAACACATTGTGTATCAAGGCATAGATCAAAGTGATATTGATGCCACACTGAATAAAATAGAATTGCAGCAGCGTGAGATTACTGGAGATGGAATGCCGTATGGCTTGCAGATGCTCCTGCGCCTTTTGCCTTTTGCCGTGCACAACGGCAATGTGATGCAGGCATTAGATTGGGATAGTGCACTTGCCGACTTACGCCACCGTTGTCAAAATAAAAACTTCATCCCGCAACTGATAGACGATTTATTGTTGCGCAACACACATAGGGTATGTTTGACTTTACTGCCCGATGATTCACTGGCTGCTGAACAGCAAAAATTGATAGATGAGCAATTGGCATCCATCAAGGCAGAGATGAGTGCCGAACAACAGCGGGTGATCATTGAGAAAAGCCAATTACTTGCCCGCCGCCAGCAAAATACAGAAGGTGCCGATATTTTGCCGAAAGTGACTTTGGCGGATGTCGGCACTGGGCGCACCGAACCGCAATGTGAGAAGGTTTCTGCGGACTTATCGCACTATAAGGTCGGTACAAATGGCTTGGTCTACCACGATATCGTCATACAATTGCCGCAGTTCAATAATGATGAACTCCCCTTGCTCTCTTTATATGCAGCGGTGCTCACCGAGCTGGGAGTGGGTGACGATGATTATTTGGCGATACAAAAAAAACAGGCAGCGATAGGGGGAGACCTTGACGCCACCTTGTCGGTGCGCAGTGAACCCGATGATGTCAAAAAGACGAGGGGCTATATGGCATTGTCCGCTAAATCGTTGGCGAGGGCGCATGACGAGGTCTATCAATTTATGGAGCATACCTTATCATCGGTGCGTTTTGATGAGCAGGTGCGTATGCGCGAATTGGTCAGCCAAATACGCAACAATATGGATCATGCGATTACCAGCCAAGGTCATAAATTAGCAGTGAATGCCGCAATGCAACACGCCAACCCCATCGCTCATTTGCGTTACCACTGGTCTGGTTTGGCGAGTATCCAATATATGCGCGAGTTGGATGACAGTATGCAGGGCGATGAAAAAGCCATTCAGGGTACCCTTAATAAATTACAGCGCATCCATCAAGCGATGGTGCAAATGGCGCGCTGCGAGGTAGTCATTGCCGATCGGGGAGCATCGAGTGACCATTCTCCGCCACAGGTCCCATCGGCATTGCCGACATTAAATCTGTCTGTACCATCCCCCGATCAACCGACCATCCAGCATTGGCAAGTCAACACCCAAGTGAATTTTTGTGCGGGAGTGTGGCATACGGTGTCGCTTGCTCATCCAGATAGCGCAACGCTCAGCGTGTTGGGCAACCTTATGCAGCATGGTTACCTGCATCGCACTATTCGCGAGCAAGGCGGTGCGTATGGTAGCGGAGCAAAACAAAATGGTGGCTGTGCTTGTTTTAGCTGTTTTTCGTATCGCGACCCGCGCCATAAAGAGACATTGGCTGATTTTCAACACGGGATAGAGTGGGTGTTGCATACAAAGCATACGGATGAAGCAATGGAGCAGGCTATTCTGGGCGTCATCGCGGCTATGGATAAACCCGCTTCACCCGCAGGCGAGGCGAGCGCTCATTATTACAATCACTTGCACGGTTGGCAATGGGAGCAGAGAAACCAATACCGCCAGCAAGTGTTACAGACCACGACCAGCGACATTCGGCGCGTCGGCGAGCGTTATTTGCGTACTGCACCGAGCATGGTAGTCATCTCCAGCGATGCCACTCCGACCGCGGATATTTTTACCATCCCCGCCAAAACTTTTCGCTTGCTTTAAGGAATACTATTGAGGGCGTGCGCCATGTGCGTGTGCGCACCCGATTAATCCACATATGCGTTCAGTGTCCCAAAGGCATGCTCCACCGCGTTGCTTGCTAGTCGACTGAATGATCTATCGTCGCTCAATTACTTGATATTTCTTCCAATACCAACTCTGCACAACTAGGACATTGTGTCGTCTTTACCCGCAGTATTTAGTGCTCATGGCAGTAAGAAGGATTGTATTGATATGCTATGATTTAACAAATATTAAATTAAGGGACTTATATACAAAAATACACATGCGATTCCGTAATCTCGCTAAGATGATAGCGGATGCGTTTAAGGTTGAGTTGCAGCAAAAAATGGCAGGTGTTTGCCCCGCAAGATACTGTTCTTCTTGCTCAATTGTATTGATAATTGAGGTATTTTTTGAGGATGCGGGTAATGTAATTGCGGGTTTCTTTATAGGGCGGCACGCCTTGAAATTGCTGGACCGCTTGCTCGCCAGCATTGTAGGCGGCGAGGGCTAAACTAACATCGCCATCGTATTGACGCAATAACTGGGCAAGGTATTGACTTCCGCAGCGCGTATTTTCTACTGGGTCGTTGCTATTTGTTATCCGACATTGTTTGATTACCGTAGGCATCAACTGCATCAATCCGACCGCTCCAGCAGGAGAAATGGCGTTGCTGTCGTATGAAGATTCCACACTGATGACCGCATCTAATAAGGCAAATGGCAAACCGCTTTCTTTCGCTGCGGCTTTGATGATGGGAAGTAGTGCTTGGCGATTTTCTGCCGAATCTTTGTAACGGTTTTGTGGTGGCGTCCATGGCTTCCACACGGTGACTAAGGTGAGGTGGGTGCTATCTAATGGCTCGCTACTCAACACCACCCCTCCCTGTTCGTCGCGGTATTGATAAGTCGTTTCCCCGTATGCTAAGGCACCGAATAACAGGAGAAAAGTAAAAGCGCAATAAAG
This sequence comes from Gammaproteobacteria bacterium, assembly GCA_020027215.1. GTDB lineage: Bacteria > Pseudomonadota > Gammaproteobacteria > JABABF01 > JAHRAO01 > JAHRAO01. Next base: position 77,609 of record JAHRAO010000015.1, on the reverse strand, counting down.
GTGTATCATTGATTTCCATTGTAATGGATCAATAAAAGTGAATGCTCAGAGTTGATCCCAGCCATAATGCAGGTGAAAGATTTTTATGTGGAGGTAATGGGCGAAGTCATTGCGTTGATTGTTATAATACACACTTATGAGGATGAATGTGTAAATAACTATGGATCGAATATACTTCCCCCGCTCTTTACAGAAGGCGGTCATGACTCCGCCATCGGCTTGGCTCAAGATTCACATAGATTTTCCATTGCTGATTTTGGTGTCGGTGCTCATAGGATTGGGCTTGATGCAGCTGTATAGCGCATCGGGACAAGATGAAGCGGTTATGCAGCGTCAGCTAATATTTGTTGTGTTTGGCTATATTTTAATGTTGATCATTGCGCAGATACCCTTGCGCGTGGTTGCGCTATGGGTGCCATTGCTGTTTATTATCGGATTGGCACTGCTGGTGATGGTGCTGCTGGGTGGTGAGGTCACTCGCGGTGTTCGGCGGTGGTTAGAGGTATTCTGGCTGTTTCGCTTCCAACCATCCGATGTGATGAAAGTATTAGTGCCACTCACTGTCGCATGGTATCTTGCGGGACAAAATCTACCTGTGCGCTTTCCGCATATTGTGTTGAGCGTGGCAATTATTCTTCTTCCCATTGTTCTCATTGCGATGCAACCCGATTTGGGCACTGCCATTTTGATCGCCTTGTCGGGGTTATTTGTTTTATTTCTTGCCGGTTGTCCATGGATTTACATTATTTTAATGGCGGTCATTTTCCTCACCAGCATGCCACTTATTTGGAATTATGTCTTATTAGGCTATCAAAAACAACGTTTTATTACTTTATTCAACGCCGATTCAGATCCGCTGGGTGCTGGTTGGAATATTTTACAATCTAAAACGGCTATAGGATCGGGTGGCATTTGGGGCAAAGGGTGGTTACAAGGCACTCAGTCGCAGTTTAATTTTTTACCGGAAAGTCACACCGATTTTATTATTGCCGTTACGGGTGAGGAATGGGGTTTGTTTGGAATATTATTTTTGTTGGCATTGTATATTGCCATCTTGTATAGAGGGTTTTATATTGCATGGTATACGCCCAAAATTTTTGATCAATTAGTCTGTGCTGGAATTACTTTAATGTTTTTTATTTATGCCTTAGTCAATATGGCGATGGTTGCTGGGGTATTGCCCGTAGTCGGTGTGCCGTTACCGCTCATTAGTTTGGGGGGATCTTCTATGATTACCATAATGGCGGGTTTTGGTTTGTTAATGGCAGGAGCAAATGCGATGAGGAAATCAATATAATGATACGTTTCTTAATTATAGTATTGGGAATGATGGCGGCGGCGTTTGCTACGGCGGACTATACGGCCCGTGAAGATGTGCAACAATTTTTGAATGAAATGCACCGCAACCATCAAATTGACCGCCCCAAGTGGCAACGCATTTTTGCTAAAGTCATCAAACAAAAAAAAGCGTTGCGGTTGATTCAGCGCCCCGCGGAAAAAATTAAATCATGGCGAGAGTATAGCCATTTATTTCTTACCGCTAAGCGCGTGCAAAGAGGGGTGCAATTTTGGCGCAATTATCGCCATGTACTTGCCCATGCCGAGGAAATGTACGGCGTGCCGGCGGAATTGATACTGGCAATTATTGGCGTGGAAACCTATTATGGATATTACAAAGGGAAGTATAGCGTGCTCGATACTCTCACCACTTTGAGTTTTGATTACCCGCCGCGGCAAAAATTTTTCCGCAGTGAATTGAAGGCATTTATTTTATTAGCGGATAAGAATGTTTTTGGCGATCATCCACCGCGTAGCATCAAAGGTTCTTATGCGGGAGCAATGGGTTACGGACAATTTATTCCCAGCAGTTACAAACATTATGCAGTAGATTTTGATGGCGATGATACCATCAATTTGATGGATAGTGCGGCGGATGCGATCGGCAGTGTCGCAAATTATATTGCTGTCCATCACTGGCAACGCGGCAAAATGGTTGCCGTTTCTGCCATTCCCTTTGCCGATTATGAGCCCGCCACTTATAAAAAGATCAAGCCGCGCTACAGCGTGGCGGATTTAGCCAGCAAAGGTTTGGTGAGTAGTGTGCCTTTAGCGGCAGACCAATTGGTCGCCCCTCTGCTATTAGACGATGAAATATGGTTAGGATTGCCAAATTTTTATGCGATTTCCCGCTACAATCCAAGTAGCATGTATGCTATGGCGGTCTATCATCTTTCTTTACGACTAAAATTGAGTATTGAAGCCGAGCAGGCAAAATGATTTCTACCCGACTATTGTGTCAATATACATTTTCATTCCCCCGCATCTGCGGCGTATTTTTGATGTTTACAACGGGCACTTTATGGGCGGCGCAGGTTCCGATCCCTTCCATCCCGCTGACTAACGCATCGTCTTTTATCTTGATTGATGCACAAAGCAACCAAATATTAGCAGAACAAAATGCCGATCAGCACATCCCCCCCGCCAGCCTAACCAAGATTATGGTGAGTTATTTGCTCGCGCGCGAATTATCCCAACAGTCGGTGCATGTGGATGATAAAGTGTTGATTAGCCGGCACGCTTGGGCGCAACGCGATATTTTTCGTGGCTCGTCTTTAATGTTTTTAGAAGCCGGAAAAAAGGTCACTTTGGGCGAATTGCATTTAGGCTTGGTGGTCTCTTCCGGTAACGATGCGAGCGTTGCTATTGCCGAACATTTAGCGACCAGCGAAGAAAATTTTGTGCATTTAATGAATCAAGAGGCGCAACGTTTGGGCATGAGTGAGACGCTGTTTGTCAATGCACATGGACTCCCGTCAACGGGGCAATATACTACGGCACGCGATATGGCACTGTTAGTGCGCGCATATATCTCCCATTTTCCCGACACTTATCGTCTATACCGTGAGAAGTCCTATACCTACAATGGAATTCGTCAGCTCAACCGCAATCGCCTTTTGTGGGATGCGAAATATGTGGATGGGGTCAAAACGGGTTATACCTCATCGGCTGGCTATTGTTTGGTGGCATCGGCAAAAAAGAACGGGATGCGCTTAATTTCTGTGGTCATGAATTCGCGTGATGAACGATCGCGCGTGCGCGATAGCTGGCGTTTGCTATCATACGGGTTTCGTTATTATCAGACCATCCAGCTTTACTCGCCGGCGCAAAGTATGACTTATTCAAAGGTGTGGAAAGGGGAGAAACCCGAAGTGGCAGTAGGACCATTAGATTCACTATTTATCACTATCCCTAAAGGGAGACGCAATGATATAGAGGAAAAAATAACCCTCACTTCATATGCCGAAGCGCCCATTGAAGAAGGGGTGGTGCTCGGACAATGGCACGCCACACTGGATGACGAAGAAATAGCGCGTATGCCATTACACGCGCTCAACTCAATCCCTACCGGTTCATTGTGGGCTCGCCTGCGTGATGGTCTGATGTTGTTTATTCACCGCTTATTTGATTGATATATGGGACAAGCGCTTCCTTTTTCCGCACCAAATGATGACCGACAGCATTTTGTCGTGCGTCATTTAGGAATGGTAACTTACGAGAAAACTTGGCGGGCGATGCGTCAATTTACTCTCCATCGCCATCAACACACGGTAGATGAATTGTGGTTACTTCAGCACCCGCAAACCTATACTTTGGGGCGTTCGGGCGTGCGCCGTCATATACTGAATGTTGGAGATATTCCATTAGTGCATAGCGATCGCGGCGGGCAAATTACCTATCATGGACCGGGGCAGTTGGTCGTCTATTTATTGATGAATTTGCGGCGGCAAGGAGTGGATATTCGTCGTTTGATTTTTGCCACCGAAGAAGTCATTATACGCATGTTGTCCGATTATGGCATTTCGGCAAGGCGTAAAAAAGGTGCTCCGGGTGTTTATGTGGGGGCGGAAAAAATTGCCGCGTTGGGGTACCGCATTAGCCGTGGTTATAGCTATCACGGCAGCTGTATCAATATAGATATGGACTTAGCGCCTTATGCGGGAATTAATCCATGTGGTCATGCGCATTTGCCTATTACTTCTATTGCCGCGCTAAAAGATGCCGCACCGTCCATTGCCGATGTGGGCGGAAAAGTCATTACGTATACTCGGCATTGTTTTGGTTATAAAATGTGGCAACAAGAACAAGGGTTGCCGAAAATACAATGAATCCGACAATTATTCCACCTGCAGTAGGGGTGAAGCAACGCGCCCGCGATAAAACAGATCCGAATCCATTGCGAATTGCTTCGGATAGCCCCTCCGCACGCAAACCCCCGTGGTTGCGCACTCGCCTTACGTTGTCGCCACAAGTGTCACATATCAAAAATATTTTGCGGCGCCATCATTTGTCTTCGGTGTGCGAAGAGGCACAATGTCCTAATTTAGGCGAGTGTTTTGGTAATGGGACGGCAACTTTTATGGTGATGGGTGATATTTGTACTCGGCGCTGTCCGTTTTGCGATGTTGCACATGGTCGTCCGCTGCCGTTAGACGATAATGAGCCATATGCGTTAGCACAGGCGATTCAGGAAATGCGGCTCAATTATGTGGTGATCACTTCGGTGGATCGCGATGATTTACGCGATGGCGGAGGAGCACATTTTGCGCAATGTGTTCAACAGACCCGTTTGCATAATTCGGGTATTACGGTGGAAATTCTCGTGCCAGATTTTCGTGGGCGATTGGAACGCGCTTTACCGTGCCTGCTCGCTCATCCACCTGATGTGATGAATCATAACTTGGAAACCATCCCACGACTTTATAAAGCCGCTCGACCGGGAGCAGATTACGCCCATTCACTCCATCTGCTTGCCGAATGTAAACGATTATTGCCGACACTGCTCACTAAATCGGGCATTATGGTCGGATTGGGCGAAACTTTTGCCGAAGTGCTACAAGTCATGCGTGATTTGCGTGCGCATCAAGTGGATATGTTGACTATTGGGCAGTATTTACGCCCCAGTGAACATCATTTACCAGTGGAAAAATATTGGCATCCCGATGAATTTGCCCAATGGGCTTCTATTGGAAAAGAGATGGGCTTTACCAATGTCGCAAGTGGTCCTTTAGTGCGCTCTTCGTATCACGCCGACCATCAACACGACATGCACAAAACGAACTGAAATGGTGGAAAAACTGTGCCGTGCTTGCAATGTGCAATGCAAGTAAAATAAGCGATAATTGAGTATAATTGCTAATAAAAGATGGCGCTGAATATCCTTACTTTTCCCGACCCGAGATTGCGCACTTGTGCAGAGCCGGTGCAAGCGGTTGACGGGACAATACGCACACTCATTGACGATATGTTAGAGACTATGTATCAAAATAATGGTATCGGCTTGGCTGCCACCCAAGTCAATATCCATTCACGAGTGTTGGTGATGGATGTGAGTGAGGAACGCAACACTCCCCGATCTTTTATCAATCCACAGGTGACGATATTGGATGATGAAGTCATTCCGTGTGAAGAAGGGTGCCTATCGGTGATAGATGTCCGTGCCACTATTTCTCGTCCAGCACGCGTCAGGGTGCAATCTCTCAACTTGCAAGGCGATTCTGTTACTTGTGAATTAGATGGTTTAGAAGCCGTTTGTATCCAACATGAAATCGATCACCTCAATGGGATCCTTTTTATTGACTATTTATCTAATTTACAACTTCAACGCATTCGTGATCGCTCTATTAAGAAATTGCGCCGTCAAATGGCATGAAAGTTATTTTTGCGGGCACCCCGCAATTTGCTACTCCATTTTTACAGGCGTTGATTGACGATCAATCACACCAAATCTTATCGGTGTACACGGCTCCCGATCGTCCGCGCGGGAGGGGATTGCGCGTGTCACCGAGTGCGGTAAAACAATTGGCACTCGCCAATGGATTACCGGTGCAACAGCCGACAACACTAAGCAATGACCGGGAAATGGACAGTTTGCATAGGCTCCAACCCGATCTGGTGTTGGTTGTTGCCTATGGGTTATTGTTACCGCAGTGGTTTTTAGATGTGCCGCTCTATGGTTGCCTTAATATTCATCCCTCTGTGCTCCCGCGTTGGCGTGGAGCAGCACCTATTCAACGAGCTTTACTTGCCGGCGATGTAACGAGCGGGATATGTTTGATGCGGATGACGGCGGGGATGGATGAGGGACCAATTATGGCGTACGCCACCTGTGCAATTGATGCGCAGGATACGGCGGGCACTTTGGCGGAAAACCTCCAAAAAATAGGAGTGCGCCTGTTAAAATCCTCTCTACCATTGATAGAGCAAAAGGCACTGCCATTGAATGCACAGGATGATCGGCAAGCGACCTATGCCCATAAAATTAGCAAAGAAGAATCTTGGCTCGACTGGCATAGCGACGCTGTTTTTTTGGCGCGCCAGGTGCGCGCATATAATCCCTCTCCAATTGCGCGGGGGATGTTAGACGGGACGCTTATTCGTTTTTGGCACGCAGAGCCCGCCACCTATGGCGAAAGTGGTGTTGAGCCGGGCACGATAACGCATGCCGACCATACAGGCATTCGTGTCGCTTGTGGGCAGGGGGAGTTGATCTTGCAACGCATACAACTTCCCGGTGGCACACCGCTTTCTACAGCCGATTTTTTTAACGCCCCGCGTGCCATGACATTCTGTGGCAATCAATTTGATGTGTGCGCACCACAAAATGTGGAGATGTGCCAGTGAATATTATTATTGTCGGTGGCGGTCAGGTTGGTTCTTCGTTAGCCGAACAATTGTATCGTGAACAAGATATTTTCCTCATTGACCACAATGACGAGGTGATCAAAAAGTTAGAGAATCAAGGTATGGATATCAAACTGATTCACGGTCATGGTTCTTCGCCGGAAATATTACAAAAAGCGGATGTAGAGCATGCCGATATGTTGATTGCGGTGACCGGTGTGGATGAAGTGAATATGATTACTTGTCAAGTTGCCTATACTTTATTTGGGGTGCGTAAAAAAATCGCCCGCATCCGCTCGCAGGTATATGAACAATATAGCGAACTCTATGCAGCCACCGCGGTGCCGGTGGATACTTTAATTTATCCCGAGCGGCTGGTCACCCACCATATTTGTAGTTTAGTGAATTATCCCGGAGCATTGCAGGTGCTTAACCTTGCCGGCGGTGACGTACAGATGGTTGGCATTAAAATTGCCCCCAGATCTCCTTTGGTGCATCAGCGCATTCGCGATGCTCGCCACCAGATCCCGCACAACGAAATGCGCATTACGGCTATGTATCGCCGCCATAAACCAGTGTTGCCCGATGGCGATACAATCATTGAAGAGGGCGATGAGATCTTTTTTATTGCCGCTAAAGAAGGCATTGTGTCAATTATTGGCGCAATCAATGGTGCCGATGATAAATATCAACGCCTCATCATCGCTGGAGGAGGCAATATAGGCAGTATCGTGGCACAAAATATTGAATCATCGCATAATGTCAAAGTTATCGAACAACAACGCAAGCGATGCGAACACCTTGCCACAACTCTATCGCGCACCGAAGCAGTGATTCATGGCAACGCATCGGATAAGCAGCTGTTATTAGAAGCAGATATTGAGAAAACGGATTTATTTATTGCTTTGACCAATGACGATGAAGCAAATATTATGTCTTCATTGTTAGCGAAACAATTAGGGGCTAAAAGAGTGATGACTTTAATCACCAATCCAGCGTATGTCGAATTGTTAGAGAGTGAAGCCATTCATATTGATATTGTCATTCCGCCAGCGCTGATTACGATCGGGAGCATTTTGCGTTATGTCCGTCAGGGTGATTTTACTACGGTGCATTCGTTGCGCCGCGGCGCTGCTGAAGCATTGGAAGTAGTGGTGCACGGCAGTCATGATTCTTCGCATTTGGTTGGGCGGACCCTCCATGAACTACAACTCCCCGAAACGACGACGGTCGGAGGCATAGTGCGCGATGGTCAGATCATTATTGGCAAACGACAGACAGCAATTAACGAAGACGACCATCTTATTTTCTTTGTCATGAATAAGGAGAAAATAGGAGAATTGGAAAACTTGCTCCGCACACAACCAAAAGAATCTATAGCAAAAATATCATGAATTGGCGCGGGATTTTCCATATATTGGGAGGAGTGGTGGCTGTTTTTTGCGTGGTGCAATTGATTCCGCTTTTCGTTGCCCTTCTTTTGCGCGAAGAGACGGTGCAGTCATTTTTGTTTTCGCTTTTAGTGAGTTTAGGTGTGGTTGCTCTGCTATGGCTCTTCGGTGATCGCATCGGTCGCGATTTAAGGATACGTGAAGGATTCTTGATTATTGCACTGTTTTGGCTCCTGCTCAGTTTTTTTGGCTCATTACCCTTTTTATTTGATACGGTATTAAACCTATCATTCACCGATGCGCTCTTTGAATCTATTTCTGGTTTGACGACCACTGGTGCAACCGTGCTCTCTGGCTTGGATGATCTCCCGCGTTCTATTTTGTTATACCGCAGCCTACTCCAATGGCTGGGTGGTATTTGTATCGTGCTGATCGCCATTACCATCTTGCCACGATTAGGGATTGGCGGACTACAAATTTACCGCAACGTTTTTGAAGGATCGGGCGAAAATAAATTGGCACCGCATATCAAAGAAAGTGCAAAATTACTTTTTATCTTTTATTTTGTGCTCTCTATTGTTTGCATGATGGCGTATTGGTTGGCAGGAATGTCGGTATTTGATGCAATTTGCCACGGAATGAGCACTGTCGCTATCGGAGGATTTTCTACCCACGATGAAAGTATTGGATATTTCCAGCAACCATCAATATGGATGGTTGGTATTATCTTTATGGTGATTGCCGGTATAAATTTTACTGCGCACTTATTTGCGTGGAATCAATTGCGCGTGTATCGCACACAGCGTGGTTCGCTGAAGAAAGTGCTTAAAAATTCGTTTGAAAAATATTCCCACGATATAGAATGCCCGATCTATTTGTTACTGCTCATAATATTGGTGATATTCGCTTGTGGGTGGATGGCAATTTATCCGCCCGACAAAACGGCAATGGATTATTTGAAAGTGGTATTTCAAGCAATTTCGCTCGCTACTACCACAGGTTATACTGTTGCTGATTTCTCATACTGGCCCACTTTATTGCCTTTCTTACTTTTAATGATGGGTTTTATTGGCGGTTGTTATGCTTCTACTGCTGGCGGAGTGAAAATTTTTCGCATCGTATTTATCGCTAAACAGGGCATCATTGAATTGCGCCGTCTCATTCATCCGCGCGGAGTTTTTTTATTGAAAATGGGAGGTAAATCAGTATCCGAGCGTATCGTTCATGCGGTGTGGGGTTTTATTGCTATTTATTTACTGACTTTTATGGCGTTGTTGATGGGAGTACTGGCGACTGGATTGGATTTTACGACTGCCTTTTCTGCTGTCGGCGCCAACTTAAATAATATCGGTCCTGGGTTGGGTGATGTGGCGGTCAATTATGCGGATATTCCAATGATGGCAAAATGGATTTTATCCTGTGGCATGCTTTTGGGGCGGTTAGAGATTTTTACTCTGGTGGTGATTCTAACCCCAATGTTCTGGCGTTTGTAAGGAAGTGGCAAATATTTTTTTTATTGGTCCACCTTTAGCGGGTAAAAGCAGGGTAGCACAAGAAGTTGCCCAGCAATTGACTATGCACTTTATCGATAGCGACATAGAAATAGAGCGCAGTAGTGGGGAGAGCATTCCTACTATTTTTGCGGAACACGGAGAAGAAAAGTTTCGCCATCTGGAGCATGCGATCATTCGTTATTGGCTTGTGCAAACCGACATTGTCTGTGCAACGGGTGGCGGGGCAGTACTCCGTGCCGATAACCGCCAATTGCTGGCGCGCTATGCGCGAGTCATTTATTTGTCTTGTGATGTGCCAGTATTGCTCGCGCGTATGACGCATAGCCATGATCGCCCTTTGTTGAAAACCGCTGATCCAAGCGCTACATTGCGTACCCAAGTGCAACAGAGGCAACCACTGTATGAAAGTATTGCCGATGATGTCGTTCAAGTAAAAGAACACCATAGCCTTGCGCAGACGGTTGCCCAAGTGATTACTTTATTGTCCGATGGTTGAACCTGCCGTTACTGTCTATGCTGGCGATCAGCAATACCCAGTTTATGTGGGACGGAACTTATTAACCGATCGCGCTTTATGGGAGCAATATATCACCACTGCGCAAGTGCTGGTGGTAACCAATGATCAAGTGGCACCGCTTTACCTTCCACCGCTAAAAAGTGTGTTGGGCACATTCGTGTTAGAAGTGCTCCCAGACGGCGAAGAGTATAAAACACTGTCATCGGTGCAACGTCTCTATGAAACGATGCTCACTCATCAATTTCATCGCGATGCGTTGGTGATTGCTCTTGGCGGTGGCGTTATCGGCGATATAGCCGGATTTACGGCTGCCACTTATCAGCGCGGAATATCTTTATTGCAACTTCCCACGACATTGTTAGCACAAGTGGATTCAGCATTAGGCGGCAAAACTGCAGTCAATCATTTGGCAGGAAAAAACATGATTGGGGCTTTTCATCACCCGCAAGCAGTGCTCGCTGATGTGCAATGCCTCGATTCGTTACCTGCACGGCAAGTGCGGGCAGGGTTAGCAGAGATCATTAAGTACGGGCTCATAATGGATGCGCATTTCTATTCGTGGTTAGAAGATCGGGGTGGTCAATTGCTGGCGCAAGAATACGATATTCTCCACACCATGATTACTAAATCGTGCTGTTACAAAGCGAAAGTGATTGCGCAAGATGAAAAAGAAGCAGGGCAAAGGGGATTATTAAATTTTGGGCATACTTTTGGTCATGCCATAGAGGCACTGTTAGATTATCGTGGCATTTTACACGGTGAAGCGGTCGCCATTGGTATGATGATCGCCACTTACTTATCGCAGACAATGGGATGGTTGAATGCCGACGATGTCGCCCGCGTAAAAAAATTATTAGCCAGTTGCGATTTATTACTGCCCTTGCCACCAGAGATCACCCCTGTGCAAGTGTGGGAAGCGATGAAGATAGATAAAAAAATATGGCGCGGGACACAACGCCTTATTTTATTGCGCAGTATTGGAGAGGCGGTCATGTGCGATGCACCGCCAAAAGAACAGGTTATTTCTGCGATTGCCGAGATGCAAGTATAATGAATAGATAAAAGCAGTGATGGATATTGATAATTTTTTTTGGATAGCGACTCTTTTTTCGGCTTTAACAACTGTTGAACCAAAAATGTTTTCGCTCAAAGATGGTACGACAATCAGTATCTTCCATGAACCCGATGCCTTATCTACTTATCATCTTGCTGAGTACCCCGGAGGCACGAAAACCCTTATCGCATACGATAAAGATAAACAAAAATATGCTGAAAGCTGGGAATTACCGAACGGACGATCTTTCGTGATGATATATGACAATGGTGTGCTGCAAAATAAACAATGGATATATGCGGATAGAGCAATTACTGCTTACTACAAAAATGGAACTTATAAATTTAAAGAAGTCATTTATTATGCAGGTCAAATTGAAACGATTCATTTTGATACGGAGGGAATACGGATGGAGCGCATTATAGAATATCAAGATGAAGGGGTCAAGGTAACGCTCACTTACGAAGACGGCACCCTTATCCGTAAAGAAACTAGCCTTAAAAACGGCGGTATGCAACGCGTGGATTATTGAGCGGGATCCTCGGTCACGCGGTCAATTTTTATTAAGCGATCATCGCTAAACAACAAGGTGAGCTTATGGTGAATCACTCCCCCATTGGCTAAATGATTGAGGTAAATATAATCCCAACGGTTCGGGTGAAACCTATCGTTGATGATCGGTGTGCCGAGCAGGTATTGCACTTGTGTTTTAGTCATGTCGATCTGGAGTTGGTTAAAGTTTTTTTCTTCTACAATATTGCCTTGCTCAATGTCCACGCGAAAGAGACCGGGAAATAATGCCCCTGAAGCGCAGTTGAGTAAACAAACACATAGGGTCAATAATAGGGCGATGGCGCATACTATTCTGCGCAAAAAAACAAAATAAAGCAATTTAAGCGTGTCCGATATGCGGTGATAGTTTCGCCGCAATATTATCACCAAACTTATCCATAAAATGGTTCCATAACCGATTAGGAGGGATCTTAAATATAATGTCTGCCGCTTCCGATTGAATCAGCCATTCGTTGAGCTCCAATTCGTGTTCTAACTGTCCTTCTGCCCATGCTGCATGACCGAGCAAAACTAAATAATCTTCGGGCGGATTGCCTTGACCTATTTCCTCTAATAGTTGCCGTGAAATGCTTAATTTGACATCATCGGTGAGATCTAATGAAGGCCATGTCCCTTCCGATCGGTAGAGAATGATTCCTTGTTTGTGCTGCAAAGGCCCGCCGACAAAAACGCGCCGGCTATTGGTCTGGTCATCGTTACATCGAATATTTACCATTTCCATTAAATCGGCAACCGAATAAACGCTCGGGCGGTTCAGTAGTAGACCGACAGCACCTTGTTCGCTATGATCCACTACATAAGATACACTTTTTGCAAAAAGTGGGTCCTGCACATTGGGGGTGGCAACGAGAAAACGATTTTTAAGAAAATCACCCATATATCACTCTCTTCACCTATTATTATACCATATTTTATAGCTTCTAGGCCCGTTCCGTATGTGTGGGTGAGTTTTGTACACGCATGCTCCTTTTATTCTTGGATAAACAAGATGGTGATGAAGTATTGATTTTTTTCAACAAATTGACGATAATAAAGTAAGGTTATTTGTATTCAATTTAGGACGAAAAATCATTATGAACTTAAAAGAATCTAAAACAGCCCAAAACCTTGCCGATGCTTTTGCAGGCGAAAGCCAAGCGAATCGCCGGTATTTATATTTCGCCTCTAAAGCGGATGTTGAGGGTGCTCCCGATGTCGCGACAGTTTTCCGCGCTACGGCCGAAGGCGAAACCGGTCACGCGCATGGCCATTTAGAGTACTTAGAAGTAGTCGGTGACCCCGCTACAGGACAACCAATTGGCAGTACTGAAGATAATTTGAAATCGGCTATCCATGGTGAAACCCATGAATACACCGATATGTATCCCGGTATGGCGAAAACGGCGCGTGAAGAGGGTTTTGACGAAATTGCCGATTGGTTTGAAACTTTAGCGAAAGCTGAGCGTAGCCACGCGGGGAAATTCCAACGAACGCTGGAACAATATCAAAGCGTTTGAAAACTTCTCCATACTTATCCTGTATCAAAATTAATTTATGATTTTGATACAGGGGAGTTCTGTCGCCTAAAACATGCCCTCCGACCATCGCGAAGGCTCATTAGAAGCCCCTATTCGTTTGCCAATTTTATGGCAAAATGATGAATTCTATGACCAAGATGCCTGTGATAAAGAGTTAGCGCGAGTATTTGATATTTGTCACGGGTGTAGGCGTTGCGTTAATTTGTGTGATGCTTTTCCCACTCTATTTGACTTGATTGATGAGAGTCCGACTATGGAATTGTCTGATGTCCCACGCACAGACTATGGAAAAGTGGTGGATCAATGCTATTTGTGTGATTTGTGTTATCAGACAAAATGTCCTTATGTGCCACCCCATCCTTGGCAAGTTGATTTTCCCCATTTAATGTTAAGGGCAAAAGCAATTGCCTTCAAAAAGAAGAAAAGTTCACTTCGCGATAAAATGCTTAGTGCAACCGACACGGTTGGTCGCTTCGCCAGTATGCCTGTGGTGAATTTGTTGGTCAATACGGCGAACCGCAAATCTTTTTTTCGTATCCTATTAGATAAAATACTGCACGTTCACCCCAAAGCGCCGCTGCCCCCATACCGCCGCTCAAAAACTGTTATGGAGCCATCGCTGGTTGATCCGGTAGATGCGGGACCGACACAAGGAAAAGTGGCTATTTTTGCCACCTGTTATGGACAGTATAATCGCCCAGAAATTGTCGATGATTTGGCGACAATCTTACAACATAATGGCATTATCATAAAACAGTTCTCTTCTTTGCGCTGTTGTGGGATGCCTAAATTGGAATTAGGTGATTTAGAAACGGTGGCGCAGAATATGGAACATAATATTCAACCGATGGTTGAAATGATTGAAGAGGGCTACGATATAATTTCCCCCATCCCTTCTTGTGTGTTGATGTTTAAGCAAGAATTACCGCTCATGTTTCCCGACCATCACGGAGTGCAGCAAGTGAGGAAGCATATCTATGATCCTTTTGAGTATTTGATGCACCGTCATAAAAGTGGTTTGCTCAATACGGATTTTAAGCAATCATTGGGTCATATCGTCTATCAAGTCGCGTGCCACCAACGGGTACAGAATATTGGCACAAAAACGCGTGATGTATTGTCAATCGTTCCAGACACGCAGGTAGAAGTCATTGAACGCTGCTCGGGGCACGATGGCACCTACGCGGTGAAACGGGAAACCTATGAAAAAGCTGCAAAAATTGTGCGACCGGTCGTCCGAATGACGCGCGAGAAAAAAGCCGACCGTTATACCAGCGATTGCCCTATGGCAGCAACGCATATTGCCCATCATCTCGGGAGTGATAACCTCCACCCAGCGACACCAATTACCTTGCTAAGACAAGCGTACGGGATTTGATGATGGCACCCATACAAGCATCCGAATTATTATCGTTAAAGATGTATGCCGAACAGCGCAGCGATTATCGCAAGAAAATATTAGCGATAAAAAAAGTGCGTCGAGTGCCCATCGGCGATCACCTCTCGTTACTCTTTGAGAATAGAGAGACCATCTATTACCAGATTATGGAAATCCTTTATGTGGAAGGCACAGAAAATGTTGCGGGAATAGATGATGAACTCATCGCGTATAATCCGCTCATCCCCGATGGTGATAATTGGAAAGCCACTATGTTGATTGAATACACCGACTCCGCTGAGCGAAAGGTACAGTTGGAAAACTTGCATGCCATTGAAAATAAGATATGGTGTCGGGTAGGAGATAATCCGCAATTTTATGCTATTGCCGATGAAGATATGTCGCGTGCCTCCGCAGATAAAACTTCGGCAGTCCATTTCTTGCGTTTCCAGCTATCGGCTGACGATATGAGTAGCATGCGTGCGGGAGGGCGTGTGCAGTTTGGTTGTTCTCATCCCCACTACCATATAGAGGGCGGCGTGATAGACGAAACAATACGCACTTCATTGCGCGCTGATTTAGCGGATTAAATTTCCTGCAAACGCAGGGCGACTAAATTACCACTATTTGCGTAGACATATATCCAATTGTCATTGATAATTGTCGCCGCCCCCAATCCTTTTCTATCTATTCTTTCCCGCGCGACTGTGTGTCCATCATCTTGCGATAAAATATGTATATACCCTTCTTTATCGCCAAGAACGAGATAGCTACTGATAATTGCTACTGCTGTTGGGTTCCGGTGTTTGAATAGTTCGTGCCTCCATCGCACACTCCCGTTTTGCTGATTGTATGCGACGAGCTCTCCGACATCGGTGACGACATAAATATTACCAAAACCACTGCTTGGGGGATGATAGCTCGATACAGCGGTTTCCCATAGCGTATAACCATTAGTGTGATTAATTGCCGCTAAATTGCCTTGGTGAGCAACGACGTAGAGCACTTTGTCTAATAATAAGGGAGTAGCATTAATATCAATAATACTTCCAATACCAGTTTTTTTGCTCGGGACGGCGATCCTTTTTTCCCATAAAATCACACCGTTCACTGGATGAAAGGCAACAATTTTCCCGTTAGCAAACCCAGCATATAATATTGATTCTTCATCATCCATAATTGGCGAAGGCGTGCCCAGTAAGCTCAATATTGATAACTTATTGCGATAATTCCATAGCATATTACCGTTCTCTGCATCGAGTACCGAAAGAATGCCTCCGACAGATTGCGTGTAAACATATTTTTCTTTCACCAGCGCAGGTGCGCGCATTTCGCTTGCCGTATCTACTTGCCAAATTAGCTGACCGTTGTTTGCATTAAAGGCGTGTACCTGACCATCAATTGTGCCGATCACTACTAAATTGTTATTTGCGGCGACCCCACTGGTAATAGTTTGTGGCACGAGTGTTGACCACACTTGGGTTCCATTCTTTTTATTGAGTGCGGTGATTGTGCCATCGTACGAGGCGACATAAATAAATTGATTATCAATTGCGGGATAAAGACATGGGCAGTTCTTATCTTGCCCTTTGCCAATGCGCACTTGCCATTGGTGGACGAGTTTGACTTCGGGGACGAATTCCACTAACGGAGTCATAGTGATCTTCTTTTTCTTTTTTTCTTTTTCTTGTTCTTGCTCTTCTTCAGTAATGAGTTCGGGGTCCTGTGTTTCAGATGTATTGCTACAGGACGCACTCAAAGTGATGAGTGCGGCACAAAAAAAGACAGCTAAAATATGTCCCATTATTTATTGCCGATCAGCTGAGTATTAGTTGTTATTTCGGGTGATACCCCCATGCGTGAACTTAAGTCATTTATCTTCATGCGCAGGAGTGGGCGCTGATCTTCATCTGTATCCTTCTTGAGGAGGGCTAATGCTGATTGGTATGCTTGTAGTGCTTCGGCAGGTTCTTCTTGTTGCCAATAAATATCGCCGCGCACTTCAGTAAAAAGCGACTGATAGGGATTGTCTTGTGCACCATTTATCAGCTGCAATGCTTCATCATAGCGTTGTTGATCGGAGAGTAAGCGAGCAAGGCGCAACTGAGCCATGGGTTTAATTTGTTGGTGGGTGCAATTATCTATCGTCCAGCGCAAATATTCTTCGGTGGCTTCAATATCATCATCTAATAAGGCGTATTTTGCTCGAATCATAGCGGCAAAGTGTGCATAGGTGGATTTGGGATAATCATCCTGTAATTGTTGCGCCATTCTATCTAACTCTTCACGCTGTTCGGTGGTAATGAATGTATCATCAATTGTGCCCACATGTTGCAATAAGTGATGATATGCTGTCGCAGTCTCCTCTGTATAACTGGCTTGGTAACTTCGCCACCCCCAGACACCCATGCCAATTCCTATGCCGAACACCACTACGATGATGATGGTCACATGATTATTTTCCCACCACATACGGAGGGCGTTAATTTGTTCTTCTTCTGTATGATAAACTTTCACGATTTAATCTTGATAATGTGGATGAATACTTACGCTTTATTGTAATAATTTTTTATGTATTGTATTGCCGAATGGATGGCGAATAAAGTAATCGTTTAACCACTGAGCGATATGCGCATCACTCACCGTATGTTGAGTTGATTTTTCGGTGCGCAATTCTCGCACAGTCATTTCCCGCGCAGTCATTTCATTTTGACCGATGATGAGCGCTAAAATGGCACCACTTTTGTCGGCTTTTTTGAGTTGCGATTTGAGCGAGCCATCGCCACAGTGCATCACTATAGATAATTCGGGGTGTGCGGTGCGGATTTGTTCTATTTGTGCCATTGCGTGAGCAAATATATCATCCCCGAACACCACCGTGTAAATATGCGGCACATTATGCAGTTCTATGTGTTGTTTGAGTAGCAAATATAAACGATCAAGCCCTATCGCAAAACCACACGCACAGACGTCGCCGCCGCCTAATTGTGCTGCGAGCCCATCATAGCGACCACCTGCCGATACAGCACCTTGTGCCCCGAGATGTGTAGTGGTCCATTCAAATACAGTGCGATTGTAGTAATCTAATCCGCGCACTAAATACGGGTTAATGCGGTAGCGGATAGATGCATTGTCTAAAATATGGCGCAATTGATCGAAATGGGAGCGCGAATCGTCGTCTAAAAAATCGGTGATCTGAGGTGCATCGTGTAGTAACTTTTGCATTGCAGTATCTTTACTGTCTAAGATACGTAGTGGATTAGCCGTTAAGCGCGCCTCGTCTGTAGGATGTAATGTAATGGCTTGATCGCGTATCCACTGTACTAACTGCGCACAGTAATTCTCGCGGGTGTGTTGGTTACCGATGGAATTGAGTTGTAAAGTGAGCTGCGCATCTACCCCTAATTGTTGCCACATTCTGTAGTTGAGCGCAATGAGTTCGGCATCGATATCGGCGTCGGGCATGCCAAATGTCTCGACCCCTAATTGATGGAATTGTCGCATTCTGCCCTGTTGAGGCCTTTCGTAGCGAAACATAGGACCGTGATACCATAAACGATTATCGTGTAATCCGTGTTGTGTGCGCGCACGCATACACCCTGCCGTTCCTTCTGGTCTCAATGTGATAGACATGCCATTGCGATCGTCAAAGCAGTACATTTCTTTTTCCACCAGTTCGGTTGCCGCACCAATAGAACGCTCAAATAAGGCGGAAGATTCCAACAATGGCAGGCGGATTTCACTGTATCCATAGGTAGTGAGTAATGTGCTTAAGGTATTGTCCATATATCGCCACAATTGTGTTTCGTGGGGTAATATATCGGACATACCGCGTAAATTGTGGATTGACGGCTCAATATGCATTATGTTGATTGATGGCTATACCGACATTCAGCCGCTCGTGCATGGGCTTCTAATCCTTCACAGCGGGCTATAGTTGCTGCCGTGTGTGCCCATTCGGCAGCTTGAGCGGTGGTGCATTGAACCCATGATGATTTTTTCTGAAAATCATCTACATTGAGTGGTGAAGAAAAGCGCGCCGCTCCATTAGTGGGTAAGACATGTGAGGGACCGGCGCAATAATCGCCAAACACTTGTGCGCTGTAATGACCGATAAAGATGGCGCCTGCATGCTGAATATCGTTTATGTATTGATCGGCATTGACTAATTGCAAGTGTAGATGTTCTGGGGCAATATGATTGGCGATCGAGATGGCGTGTGCGATATTGCGCACTTTTATCAATGCGCCGCGTTTTTTGAGGGATGCACTTGCGACGGCGCGGCGCGGTAATTGAGGCAATATTTCCGCTATTGTTGAATAGACATCATTTAATAATGTGTCGCTCGTTGCTAAAAGAATGACCAAGGCATCTGTATCGTGTTCGGCTTGGGCGAGCAAATCATGGGCGATCCAATTGGGGCGAGCCGATTCATCGGCAATGATCACTAATTCTGAAGGTCCAGCAATAATATCCACCCCCACACGCCCGAATAGCATGCGTTTAGCGGTTGCAACATATTTATTGCCCGGACCAACTATTTTATCGACACGGGGAACCGTATCGGTTCCATACGCCATGGCGGCAATGGCATGCGCTCCCCCGATGGTGAAAATATTTTGAATGCCACTCATAGTGGCGGTTGCCATGACCGCATCGGATACACTGCCATTGTGCGCAGGAGTGCACATCACTATGTCATTTACTCCCGCTAATTGGGCGGGTATAGCATTCATCAGTACTGTGGATGGGTAATCGGCTCCTCCCCCGGGGACATAGATACCAATTTTTTGCAATGCGGTAATGCGGTAACCGGTCGAGGCATTGGAGGTATGGGAGGGAGAGCGAGTGTGTTGTTGGTGGTAAGTTCGAATATTGTGTGCCGCCGCAGTGAATGCCTTTTGCAAAGCGGGAGAAATCTTTTGCAGTGACGATTCTATGGTCGTGTGGGGAATGATGATTTGATCCACACAATCTGGGTGCCATCCATCAAAATGAGTGATCGCTTCTAACAATGCCGCATCACCACGGCGGCGCACATCTGCCAAGATATTTTCCACGTGTTTGTCCGTTTCGGCATCCCATAGGGGTGCGTGATCGTGCAGTATGACGTGTAAAGCATCCGAAAAATCATTTGTCTCGGCATCTAAACGCTGTAAGATACTCATTGTCTTTATCCCGATCCAATGACTGAGATCACGTGCCCTTTGAATTGTTGAATTTCTTGGTGCTTGGTATGCAGGGCGGCGGCGTTGATGACCACGCGGGCACTAATGTCAGCGATAGTGGCTAAAATGTTGAGGTTATTGGCTTGGAGTGTTTTACCGGAAGCAGTAATATCCACAATATAATCTGCTATCCCTATCAAAGGTGATATTTCTGCCGAGCCGTATATAGGGATGATTTCCGCTTGCCATCCATTTTCAATACAGTATTGATTTGTCATTTTTGTGTATTTAGTTGCCACGCGCAAATGACTATCTTTCGGCGGTGGGCGGATCCCCGCTAAAACTAATCGGCAACGCGCAAGGTTCGTATAGAGTAATTCATAAACGCCTTCGCTCCCATACTCTAAGAGCATATCTTTACCGACTATGGCGATATCTGCTACCCCGTAGCGCACGCATGTCAGCGCATCCCGCCCCCGTAATATAAATAATTGTCTATCGCCGCTGACATTACGCAAAACAAGTTGGCGGCTTTTTAGTGCCGCATCGGTAAAACCTAAGTAACGCAATAACGGGAGACATTGCTCCATAATGCGTCCTTTGGTAATTGAAATAGAGAGCATGGTTTAGGGGATACTGAAATTAGCAGAATACATGGAGCACATATTGCGGTCAATAAATCAATTGGCCATAACGGGTTGGCGACGGATGTTGCCCCCGATTAATTGCATTTTTTCTTCAATGAATTCATAGCCCCGATCAATATGGTGGATGGAATCGATCACTGTTTTGCCTTCGGCAATGAGACCAGCAATGACCAAGCTTGCCGAAGCGCGCAAATCGGTTGCGGTGACCGCCGCACCTTTCAACTTGTTTGGACCGTAAATATGCACCCTGCTTTTATCAATCGCAATGTTGGCTCCCATGCGCTTGATTTCATGGGTTTGGATCAAGCGATTTTCAAAGATGGTCTCGTTGACCGTGCTACGTCCATGGGCGATAGCGTTCAATACGGTAAATTGTGCTTGCATATCGGTCGGGAATCCTGGATAAGGGGAAGTGGTTATATTGACTGGACGCAATACGCGATCGCGCATGTCAATATCAATGGTATTGTCATCCCAATGAATATTGGTACCGGCTTCTTTCAATTTGTCCAGAACAATAGTCATATTTTTAGGAGCAGTACGGGTGAGACGAATCTGTCCTTGCGTGGCGGCGGCGGCAACTAAGTAAGTGCCTGTCTCAATGCGGTCGGGCATAATTCTATACTTGCCGCCCCCTAAAGCATCTACTCCTTCAATTTCTATCTTATCGGTTCCGATACCAGAGATTTTTGCCCCCATGGTATTCAGAAAATATGCCAAATCACACACTTCAGGTTCACGCGCCGCATTGTCAAGGACAGTGCGGCCTTTAGCGGTGACCGCAGCGATCATCATGTTTTCGGTGCCGCCAACTGTTTTTTTCTCGAAGGAAAAATAAGCCCCTTTCAATCCTTTTTTTGCTTTGGCGACGATATATCTTGCCTGCTGATTACTGATATCAAAAGTAACCCCAAGTGCTTCTAACCCTTTGATATGCTGGTCAATGGGTCTTTTACCTATGGCACATCCTCCAGGAAAAGCAACTTTTGCTTGACCGTAACGTGCGAGCAGGGGACCGAGCACTAAAATAGAAGCGCGCATTTGGTTCACTAAATATTCGGGGGCAGTATATGAGGTGACATTATTGGCGTCTAAGATGACATCCATTGTCTGATGTAATGTGATATCCACCCCCATGATGCCTAATAGTTCCAATGTGGTCGTTACATCGCGTAAGTGGGGGAGGTTAGTGATGGTCGTTTTTTCCGAGCAGAGCAATGAGGCGATCATAATAGGCAGTGCTGCATTTTTCGCTCCCGATATTTTGACTGTGCCGGACAACGGGCAACCACCGTAGATAACTAAACGATCTGACATCAGACCAATCCTATGGGCATGATGAATAAGCTATTGTAGAGTTTATAAGGACTTCCAACCAGCGATTATTTTATCCATATCGCCTTTATACTTGCGATAAGCATCACTGAATTGTTTGCGATATAACTTGCCAATATTGAGCGATTCAATATGAATGTTGCGCAACTTCAATTGATTGTCGGGTGTGCGTCCAATAATATAGTTAATTTTAATGGTTTTTTTCTGGGCTGGATCATAAACGTTTTGCACGACAGTCATTTTTTTCCTTTTTTTCTGTTTTGGATCAATGGGCTGGAGTGATATTTTTTTATCCGCACCCGTTAACATCACTTTTCCGTAAGTTTCTATAATTTGGCTACGAATAACACTCTCTAATCGCTGTATTCCTTTGAGAAAATCAGACCTTTCTTTTTTAGAGAGCGCCTCCAGTGTTTTTTTACTGCCGTAGCGCCCAACTACATTTTTTGTGAACCGAGAAAAATCGACAATTTCATCCAGTATCTCTCCAACCTTATGATAGTATTCAGATAAGTCTTTTTTATGGGCAGATTCTTTGATGAGGGAGAGTAGGCGTTCATTGACATACCTTGCCCATACATCTGGATCTTGTGTGCTATTTGTCGCTCCTTCAGCCGCTCCCAATGCAGTGTATGGCATAAGAAAAATAGAGAGAACACAGAGGGCTTTTCCGAGAATAGAGCCTTGCAATATTGCTTTTTTCATAGTCCTAATTGATAAAACTTTATAATAGTACTTTTTTACTATTTTACAACACCCACCTAATCAAAATGGATATTTTATTTTATTTAACGCTCACCCTTGCTAGTATTGTAGGTTTAACATGGAGTGCGGATCGTTTGATTGGGGTCGGCATTCAAATTTCCCATCGATTAAAAACCTCCCCGATGTTCATCGGTTTTACGGTACTGGCTTTTGGCACATCGCTTCCAGAAATTATGGTATCCATTAGCGGTTCGCTCCAAGACGCAGGTATTTTGGCGGTGGGCAATGCCATAGGATCTAATCTCGCTAATATTGGGTTAGTATTCGCCATCACCATAATCGCCACGACTGCTTTTGTAGTTCCTTCCGTCATCCTGCGCCGCTATCTCCCGATATTTTTAGGGGTGACTATTTGGGGAGGGATACTGTTGTGGGATTTGCATTTGACTGTGTGGGACGGCTTATTGTTATTGGCAGTTCTGCCACTGCCATTATGGATTTTTCTACGCGATATGCATCTGTTGGATACGCCATCAACACCATCCTCGCCCCATAATTCTTCCCGAATGATTTATATTTGGTTCATCCTGTTTTTAATTTTAGTGAATGGAAGTAGCCAAGTTTTAGTGTGGGGGGCATCACGTCTCGCGCTCGAACTCAATGTGAGCGATTTTCTCATCGGTTTGAGTGTTGTGGCTATCGGTACGAGCTTGCCGGAGTTGGCGGTCTCTATATCGGGTGTGCGTAGTCGCCAATATAGTATGGTGATAGGCAATATAATCGGGTCGAATATTTTTAATTTATTGATTGTGATGGCTATTCCGGGATTATTAGCCCCCCTCACATTAGAGACACAAATTGTGCAGCGAGATTATATAGC
Organism: Gammaproteobacteria bacterium; assembly: GCA_020027215.1. GTDB lineage: Bacteria > Pseudomonadota > Gammaproteobacteria > JABABF01 > JAHRAO01 > JAHRAO01. Next base: position 54,249 of record JAHRAO010000015.1, on the reverse strand, counting down.
AATGGCAGTTTTAAGCGGATTATTTGCTATTATATTGTATTATCGCTACTGGCGATCCGATGGAGAACAAGTCCAAATAACACGCGTGCATGGCATAGTGCTGTTATTGTTATATGTAATTTATTATGGGGTGATTTTTAATCATGTCCGTTGAGCAAGATAAACAGCTGATTGAATCTGCCTTGCAAACTATCTCTATTGAGCAAGACGCAATAACCCGATTACGCGATAATCTTGATACCAATTTTGCGCAGGGTATTCGCCTTTTGCTTGAACGGCGCGGACGCATTATCACCATGGGGGTTGGAAAATCGGGACATATTGCCCGCAAGATTGCCGCCACTTTATCGAGCACAGGGAGCCCGTCGTTTTTTGTCCATGCCGCTGAAGCGGGACATGGCGATATGGGGATGGTGACGGCAGAAGATGCGGTCATTTTATTATCTTATTCGGGGAGTAGTAAAGAGATCGTGATCTTAATGCCTTTATTTAAGCGGTTGAATATCCCTATCATTGGCTTGGTGGGCGATACGCAATCACCCATTGCGCGTGGAGCGGACATTGTTTTTGATGTTGGGGTAGATAGAGAAGCGTGTCCTTTAGAACTTGCGCCGACTGCCAGCACGACCACTATGTTAGTGCTCGGTGATGCAATTGCAATGGCTTTATCCGCACAGCGAGGATTTACAAAAGATCATTTTGCTTTTTCACACCCGAGCGGCAAACTCGGTCAACGACTGCTCCAACAAGTCGCAGATCTCATGCATACGGGGGATGATATTCCTCAAGTGGATGGTGGTGTTTTCATTGCCGAAGCGTTAGTGGAGCTCGCCGGTAAACGATTGGGATGTACTGCAATTACCGATTCCGCACAACAACTACTAGGAGTATTTACCGATGGTGACTTAAGGCGTGCGATACATCGCAAAGTGGATATTCAAAGCACGGCAATAGCGGAAATCATGAGCCGTGAGTGCCTCACAACGACTAAACACACTTTGGCGATAGACGCATTACGACAGATACAAACCCATCAAATAACGGTATTGATGGTTGTTGACGATCAAAAGAAATTGATCGGAGTCATTCATTTACACGATTTAATCAAAGCAGGGTTAGATTGATGGTGGCGATATTGTTGCGCGTGCAATGGATTCTTGTTGGTACACTCATCGTAGGGCTTGCCATCGCTATTTATTATGCAGGGCAACCGCCTGCAGCACCCATCAGCATATCGCGCATGAATACCCCGCAACAGGAGATGCAAGAGAGTCATTGGCAATTATTTGATGGTGCAGGCAATCGCCGTTACCATATAACTAGCGCTCGGATACAGCGCTTCACAGCACCCGAACATCGTTTATTGTTGTCGGCGGTCACTATTGATGATGCGGATAATGCGGTGCGTATTGAGACCCCTTCTTTACATATTTCACCGTCTCATCGTGTCGCAAATACAGAGGATGGAGTCGTGGTATCGGGAGGAAAATGGCAGATGCACGCGCAAAAAATGATGCTTTATGCCGATAAACAGACCATCATTTTGTCTTCGGGGGTGAAGAGTTGTTATGGAGAGATTTGTGCACGATAAGCGGTGGTTTTTACTCCTTATCGGCATGTTCGCAGTACCGGCGCTTCATGCGCAACCGACCATACAAATTGAGGCAGACCGCGTGGAGTATAATGCTAAAACGCACAGGATGCAATATATCGGCAATGTGTTGGCACGGCGCGGCAATATGTCTATTACGGGCAACACAATTGAAGCGCAAATGCAGGATGGAGAAATTAAGCGTATGGAAGTGCAGGGCTCGCCCATGCAATTCCACCTGCGGAAAAAATCGGGGAAAGAAACTATATTAATTGCCGAGCGCGCCGTATTTTTCGCCAATGAAGACAAGATACGTTTGTCTGGAAATGTGCGCATTACCCATAAAGGCGCCATAGTGGAAGGCGATCAAATTGATTATTATATTGCCGAAGATCGGATTGTATCCAAAAATCCGGCAGTGGATCAACGAGTTAAAGTGATTTTGCCCCAATGACCTTGCTGTCAGTTGAACAAATATCTAAATATTATTATGGGAAAGCCGTTGTCAATAACGTATCTTTATCGGTAGATGCGGCGCACATTATCGGTTTGTTAGGCGCTAATGGTTCGGGTAAAACGACGAGTTTTCATATTATTACCGGCTTGATTTCCCCTTATAGTGGGCGTATATTGCTCAACGACACCGACATTACTGCATTATCTTTATCGCACCGTTCACAATTAGGATTAAATTATCTTCCGCAAAAAAACTCTATATTTCGGCGTTTCTCGGTTGGAGATAATTTGTTAGCCGTATTGCAATTTCGCCGTGATCTCACTACCGCCGAACGATTACATACACGGGATCGCTTGCTTGCCGAGTTCAATATTGACCAACTGTCTTATCATAATGCGCATACTCTCTCCGGCGGTGAAGCGCGCAAACTGCAAATTGCCCGTGCCGTGGCAATGTCTCCAGTGGTGCTGCTATTGGACGAACCGTTTGCAGGGGTAGACCCTATATCTATTGGGGAAATCAACCACATTATTACGCATTTGAAAAGTAAAGGAATCGGTATTTTGATCACCGACCACAATGTTGCGGATACGCTCAATATTTGTGACTACACTTATATTATTAACGAAGGGGTTATTATTGCCCAAGGCGATAGTGCCGCTATAGTGCGCAATGAAAAAGTGCGGCGTGCTTATTTAGGAGATCAATTTACCCTACCGACTCAATGAATAAATTACACCCCACCGACATTCAACAGCAACTCGTTAATGTTAATATCGCTGCTGAACGCGGGGATGAATCTACTATCGACCAAATGTTAAGTAGTCTCTCTGATGGTGATATAGCGCGGTTGCTCATTTTATCGCCTCCTAAAATGCGACAAGTGACTTGGAAATTTGTTGACAATAACAGGCGGAGCAGTTTATTGTCATTGCTGAACGATGAAGTTCAAGCCGACTTATTGGAAGACTTAGAAGCGAGTGAAGTAGCGGAAATTACTGCCGATATGGAGGCAGACGATGTTGCCGATATTTTGCAACAACTTCCCGATCGCCTCTCGGATGAAGTATTGCAGTCTATGGATACCGCCCGACGCCAACGGGCGCAAGCCATGTTGGATTATAGCGAAGATACGGCAGGCGGCTTGATGAACACGGATATTATTACCGTGCGTAAGCCCTTATCCGTAGAGGTTGTGCAACGATATTTACGCCTTTTAGGCGACACGCTGCCCGTCAATACCGATCATTTGATTGTGGTGGATCGTACACAAGAATTTATCGGTGTATTGCCGATAACTAAGATTTTATCATCGCCCCTCACTACGACTGTGGAGAACTTGATGGATGTACAAACGCCATCTATTCCTGCCACACTCCCCGCAAAAGAAGTGGCTCAGCTGTTTGAAGTGAATAATTTGATATCTGCGCCCGTTGTCAATGAGGATAATATTTTGTTGGGACGGATTACCATTGATGATGTAGTAGATGTTATTCGTGAAGATGCAGAACACCCTTTTTTAGGGTTAGTCGGGATGAGTGGTGACGAAGATGTTTTTTCCTCAGTGCGCAAAGCGGCTCCGAAAAGATTGTTTTGGTTGGGGATCAATCTCCTCACTGCTTTTGTTGCGGTGGCAGCGATACAATTGTTTGAGGCAGCTTTAGAGCGATTTGTTGTGCTCGCCATACTCATGCCTGTGGTGGCGAGTATGGGTGGCATTGCCGGAAGCCAAACGATTACCATTGTCATTCGTGGTATTGCACAAGGAAATGTTGGACACGGTAATATATCGTGGCTGGTCGGGCGTGAAATATTGATGGGGCTCATCAATGGCTTTTTTTGGGCACTGGTCATTGCTTCCATTGTGATGGTGTGGTACAGTGATCTCACTCTGGCAATTATTATTGCTGCGGCAATGATGCTTGGGCTGGTCATTGCTGCTTGTGTAGGAGTGCTTCTGCCCATCGCATTAGAGAAAGTCAAAATTGACCCCGCTTTAGCAGGGGGGGTATTACTGACTACCGTCACCGATGTGGCCGGTTTTATGTCTTTTCTCGGTTTAGCGACTCTTTTTTATTCTCCATGAGCACACGATTCGCTAAGCTGCATATGTTTGATGCGGCAATTTCGTTTTCTGCCGCGCACTTTACCATTTTTTCGGCAACCGAGCGAGAAAACCTGCACGGACATAATTACACCATTGCCGCAGTGGTGGAGTCAGCGGTGGATTGTAATGGGTTGTGCATGGATTATCGTCTCATTGAAGCGAGTTTGCAGGTGATTGCCGACCAACTGAACCAACGCACCCTTATCCCGCGCAACAATCCCCACTTGTTGATTGAGCACGAAGAGTGCGGTTATCGCTTGACATTTGCTACTGAGGTGATGGTTTTTCTGCCCCGTGATGCGCTGATTTTACCGGTGATCAATGTCACGGTGGAAGAATTATCCCACTATGTATTAAATCGTTTGCGTGATGAAGCGCACTGGTGGAATGATTTTCCTATACATTTTGTGGAAGTGCGCGTTGCTTCTTCTCCCGGTCGCGAAGGCAGTAGCACTTATTTACGGGAATAAAAAAGATGGACCATGATCATGAGTGTTGCCGCATCATCGGACATTCACCAACGTATCCCTTTACTGCATAAACGCCTTGCCACTGTTGCACACAAGAGTGGTCGCGATCCGGCTGCCATTACCGTTATTGCCGCTAGTAAAATGCAACCCGTATTGATGTTGCGTACTGCTTATGCCCTGGGAATACGCTCATTCGGAGAAAATTATGTCAGTGAAGCAGTGCCGAAAATTGTTGCGTTGGGTGATTTGGCGATTAGCTGGCACTGTATTGGTGCGGTACAGAGCAATAAAACCCATCTCGTTGCCACACATTTTGATTGGGTGCATAGCATAGATCGGCAAAAAATTGCCGTGCGCCTCAACAATGCCCGCCCCGCGCATTTACCGCCGCTGAATTGCTGTTTACAAGTGGATTTGTGGTCTGCGTCTTCCTTGACAAAGCGTTGTGGCGTTTCTTCCAATGAATTGGCGGATTTGGTAGCAGTGACCGATGCGCAACCGCACTTGCGGTTGCGCGGTTTAATGGTGTTGCCTCCCGTAGATCATCTATCGCCACGCACAATTTTTGCTCAGCTGGCAGATTTAATGAATGATCTGCGTTCTTCATACCCCCAACTGGATACTTTGTCTATGGGAATGTCCGCTGATTGGGAGTTAGCGGTTGCCGAAGGCGCAACCGCCATCCGTGTGGGAAGCGCTATTTTTGGCGCCCGCCCGCCAATCACCGATGATGGGTGAATATATGAGACATCATTTCCCAGTTTTGTGCATTTGATATAGCCGATAATTCTGCCACCCTCAGCAGCCAAATAAAATTGATGCGAGCGAACAGGGTAACATATACTACTGAAATGGTAGTGCACTATTAAAAGCGGTGAGAATATGACGGAGACAATTTATGGAGGCACTCTCCTTTACGATGGAGAGTGTGCGGTGTGTCGGCGATGGATTGAGTATTACCGCCAATTAACGCGAGAAAGAGTCCACTATCTTCCTTATCAGGACAATTATGCGCAGTTTGCTCCTTTGACCGCAGAGGATTGTCGGCAGTCAATTCAGTACATTTCATCGGATGGTACAGTGCGTGCGAGCGGGGCAGGGGCGGCATTTGCCACATTGGCATCTGTGCCGAGCAAACAATACTGGTGGCGTTGGTATTGTGCGGTGTCTTTCTTTCGTTATTTATCTGAAAAAGTGTATCGTTTTTGCGCAAACCATCGTTCATTATTAGCGTTGGTGACTACTGCATGCTGGGGTCATAGCATAACCCCCGCTCGTTATGAGCTGGTGAGTGACTTGTTTATCCGTTTGCTGGGAGTGGTGTATATTTGTGCCTTTGCTTCTTTTGCTGTGCAAGCCATGGGTTTGATTGGCGAAAATGGTATTGTGCCATTGCAAGCATGGCTGGATGGGGTGTATCAGCGATTAGGGGCATTGGCATACTACCATGCCCCCAATGTATTTTGGTTATCGGCAAGCGATGCGTTCATTACAGCCTTATGTTGGGGTGGGGTTTTGTGCGGGGTATTATTGAGTGTTCTTCCTCTCCGCATGGCGCAGTTAAACATTGTGCGGCGCTTGGTTTTGCTGGTGGCGTTTATCTTTTATTTGTCGTTATTTTATGCTGGCCAAGTATTTATGTCGTATCAGTGGGATTTACTACTCCTTGAATGCGGCTTACTTGCCATTTTTCTCTCCCCCCGCTCGGCTTTGCCAATTTGGTTGTTTCGCTTATTATTGTTTCGCTTTATGTTTTTGTCTGGGGTGGTGAAATTGCTCAGCGGCGATGCCACTTGGGCGGATTGGAGCGCACTCCAATTTCATTACGAAACACAACCGCTTCCCACGCCATTAGCCTGGTATGCTCACCACTTACCCGCCACCCTACACTATTGGATGGTGGGCGCTACTTTTGTTGTTGAGCTCGTTTTGCCGTGGTTGATTTTTTTTCCTCGCCGGTTACGGCATATCGCTGCAATCGGGTTTGTGGTTTTGGAGATTGCCATTTTGTGTACCGGCAATTATAACTATTTTAATGTGCTGACCATTTTCCTGTGCTTGTTTTTGTTGGACGATCAATGGTTAACCCGTTTTTATTCTGTGCGCTCATCCGCACAATTTTTTTCAAGTGGGTGGTGCCTACGCATTTTTTTCGTGACTGTGACACTATTAGGTATGGTACGCATTGCAGAGACATTTTATCGTGCCCCCGTGCCACTATTAAGTTATGCTACTGATTTTTTTTCGCCGTTACACGCGGTCAATCGCTATGGGCTCTTTGCGATAATGACGACCGAGCGCAACGAAATTATTATTGAGGGGTCATGGGATGGACAGCAATGGCACGCTTATTCTTTCCGTTATAAGCCGGATGCTACACATCGCCCGCCGCCGTGGAATATCCCTCACCAGCCTCGTTTGGATTGGCAATTATGGTTTGCTTCATTGCGCGGCGCAAATAACGCTCCGTGGTTCAGCCATTTGATGTTGCGTTTATTACAGGGGAGCCCGTCTGTTAACGCTTTGTTTGCCAGCAACCCTTTTGCGTCCCGCCCGCCAGTTTATGTGCGGGCCCATCTTTATCGGTATCGTTACACGCGTTGGCATAACCAAAGCGGTGATTGGTGGCAACGAGAAAAAATTGCCGATTATTTTCCCGCGGTGCGTTTAGCGTCTGACAAATAAAGGAGGCATTGATCCCTCTCTGCCATATATAAATTATTTTTTGCGCTCAATATCTATAAAATCGATAATTTATTAAGATATAATTAATTTTTTGGTAAAATAGGTGTAAAAAATTTATATATAGTTTACATGCACTATCAATCCCTTGCCCAGTTATTGCGCGAAATACAATATGCCACCGGTTGGTCGGAACAAGAAATAGCGCAGCACGCGCAGTGTTCGCAATCTACAGTGCACAGAATGAGGCACAGTAAGGGCGATGTGGCTTTTTCAGTTGGACAGCGTATCCAATCGTTACATAACGAGTATATCGGTTGTCATCATGCTGTGCATCCGATTAGGGAAATTGTTCCGTATTTACGCACCCATCGGCGCCGTATTTTTGTGCTCTGGCTGGCGAGTCGCCTCTTGCGTCAGGATTATTTACAGGCATTGGCGCAGGACATTGCCTTGCTCAATTGTTTAGATATCGCCATAGTAGTGGTATTTGCCCATCAAGTGCCGTGCAAGGAAGATTACTCCGATCAGATCAATTGGCCAGAGGATATCTTACCGGCTGCAGATGCGATGCAACAAGCAATTAGTGACATTACGGCAAGCGCTACGCACTTAGCGTGCATGATGAGTTTACCAAATCGCCATCTCCACGGAGTATCCACTCCAATCAGTCAAAGCAACTATATCATAGGGAGACCGGTGGGGGTCATTGACGGCGTCGATATGCTCCATGCTGGCAGAGTGCGCAAAATTGATAAAGAGATGATATTAAGCCAATTACAAAGTGGGCATATTGTATTATTACCGCCGTTGGGTTTTGGTATGGAGGGTGACATATTCTTGCTTTCGGCAACTGAAATTGCTATGCAAACGGCAACCCTATTGGGTGCGGATAAGCTCATTCTCATAGGTGATCAGGTGGTTTCCCCGCAGACACACCCTCCGTTGCCAAGTGAATTGACTGTGAATGACGTGCACGAGCGATATGCTGCGCATCCACTTTTACGAGTAGCACACTCGGCGATTGAACGAGGTGTCCAGCGGGTACATTTAGTTAATGCGCGCAAAAAGGATGCTTTGCTGCGCGAAATTTTCACTCGCGATGGGTGTGGCACTATGGTCACCCGGGAACCGTATGAAAAATTCCGCACCGCCCAACGAGCGGATATAGACGGAATTTTGCGTTTAATTCGCCCATTGGAAGAAGATGGTGTATTAGTGAAACGACCACGAGTAGATTTGGAAAGCGGAATCAATAATTTTGTGGTCATTGAACGAGACGGGAAGATTATTAGCTGTGCAGCATTGTATGCCTATGCAGAGGGGCATTGTGGGGAGATTTCGTGCATGGTCACCGATAGTGAATATCGCATGGCCGGTCGAGGGAATAAAATGTTGCAAATGTTAGAAGAAATGGCGCAGGTAATGGAAATGCATTATATTTTTGTGCTGAGTACACAAACCACACATTGGTTTTTGGAGCGCGGATTCCGCCTGGCGACGCCTAATGAATTACCGGTAAGCCGCCGGCAAACTTATAATGTGCAACGTAATGCGAAGGTATTATTAAAATGGTGTACCGTCCCTGTATCTATGGATATTTCTGGACAGGCCGAACACGGCGAGCACAGATTGTAATGGAGAGATGAAAATGGTACAGCGTAATAGGCAAGTGATTTCTCCACCACAAAATAAACTACAACAAACCCTGTATGAAGGCGCGTATATTCTGATGGCGGCAAGTTGTATATTTATTGGCGTGGCATTATTGGATCATACACCGAGCGATCCAGGATGGGCGGATCAACACACAGGAACCGTGCAAAATGTGACAGGACCTGTAGGAGCCTACCTTGCGAGCATGTTATTCGCCTTATTGGGCTATGCTTCTTATGGTTTAATTGTGCTGATGAGCTGGCGCTTATTTAGTTCCGCAGGCGATACATCCTATTCTTCTAAGATCACCATGATTCGCGTAATCGGTTTTGTTTTATTTATACTCGCCAGTAGTGGATTATTGGCAATCGGTGATTTCGAATCTGCCCCCCAGAGTAGAAAATTGCTATTTGGTGGGGGGGGCTTTACGGGGTTGAATATTGTTCAGCAGGGAGTCCAATTATTCGGGCTTTTTGGCACCTACATTGCTTTGTTTGCCCTATTTTTATTAGGGCTGACGTTTTTTACCACTATTCCGTGGATGCAGACCATTGAAAAAACGGTGCGCGTGATTTTTGCAGTGTATGTATCTCTATCAACTTACTGCATTGCTATTGTGAGCAGGTTGTGGAGCATCGCGCGGTGGCTGATGCGCCGTGTGACAAATATTCTCTATGTGATCGGTGCTGCTGTGGTATGGTCTTTGAAATTCGCCGGTAGGAATACCCTGCGTTTATTTCGGTATATGCGATCTGTTTATAAACGTTTTACCGCCTCTTCCGCCGACAAAAAAATCGCCCGTAAAAAAATGCGCAGGCATAGTGCACGCAGTCGTCCGCTACATACACAAAAAGTGATTATGCCCTCCAAAATGTCTTTTATTTCTCGCTGGCGGAATATGATTCGCCATCCGCACAATAAAATTGAGCCGACTATTGGTAATGTCGGTCAGCACGATACAATACCCGCACTCCACACCCCCGAACCGCCGTTACCTCCCGAACCGCAAACCATTCCCCCGCCTGTTGCGAGGCCGCCAGCACAGGAGTCGCTTCACAAATTACCTTCTATAGATTTGCTCAATAAAAATACCGATCCTGCACCGGATACACCGGCAGGAAAAAGGCAATCCACTAGCGCACAGGGAGATGATGGTGATGATGGTATGGTGGCAATGAATCGCAAAATGGCACAACTTTTACAGAAACAATTGGCTCATTTCAAAATAAACGCCGAAGTGACCGCAACCCTCACGGGACCAGTGATTACGCGTTTTGAATTGCGTCTCGCTCCAGGGATCAAAGTGACTAAAATTAACGCATTGGAGAAAGATTTGGCGCGCGCTTTGGCGGTTAGCCACTTGCGGGTGGTGGATATTATTCCCGGACGTTCGGTGATCGGTATAGAGGTTCCTAATGCCCACCGGCATACGGTTACTTTACGCGAAGTGCTTGAATCGAAAAATTTCCACACAAATTCCCGCCCCTTGGCTATGGCTCTTGGTCACAACATTGCTGGGAATGCGGTCATTGTCGATTTGGAAAAAATGCCGCATTTATTGCTTGCTGGAACCACAGGATCGGGAAAATCGGTGGCATTAAATAGTATGTTGATGAGCATACTCTTTAAGTCGCCTCCGAGCGAGGTGCGTATGATTTTAATTGATCCCAAAGTATTAGAACTCTCGATCTACGAAGGTATTCCGCATTTATTAACCCCAGTGGTCACCGATATGACCGAAGCAGAAAATGCTTTGCGGTGGTGTGTTGCCGAAATGGAGCGCCGTTATCGTCTTATGGCACAAGTGCAGGTGCGTCATTTTAATGTATACAACGATAAAATACGCCATCAAACCCCCATTGCTGGGCACGAACCCCTACCACTGATTGTCATTGCTATTGACGAATTGGCGGATTTGATTTTGAATATGGGAAAAAAGATAGAAGAATTGATTATCCGTATTGCGCAAAAATCACGCGCCGCGGGTATTCACCTTATTGTCGCCACTCAACGCCCTTCGGTGAATGTGATTACCGGCTTGATTAAAGCCAATATACCGGCGCGTATTGCATTCCAAGTATCATCGCGCATTGATTCGCGTACTATTTTAGATCAGAGCGGTGCTGAAAACTTATTGGGGCACGGTGATATGCTGTATTTGCCCGGTGGTGTGAGCGCCCCCGTGCGGGTGCATGGTGCTTATATTGGCGACCAAGAAGTGGAAGCCGTCATCTCCTATTGGCGCAATCGCGAACAACCCGATTATATGCCGGAAATTACTCAACCGTCTCCCGCAGTAGAATCGGCTCGGGATAAAAAAGAAGAGTTGGATGATTTGTATGCGCAGGCAGTCCAATGCGTCAATGAAACAGGTCGGGCATCTATTTCGTCTCTGCAACGCAGGTTGCGTGTTGGATATAATCGCGCCGCACGCATTATTGAACAAATGGAAAAAGAAGGCATAGTGAGTCCGATGAATCATAAAGGCATGCGCGAGGTCTTGTTGTCGCAAAAACAACCACCTTAAATCCATCATAATCGGCTATACTGATGGCGTTATGCTGAAGTATTCATTTTTGATTGTGTGCTGCATCGCACTCGGATTTATTCATCCGGCATTTGCTGACCGATCTGCGGAAGCGGAATTAACGAGTATTTTGCAGCCTTTGAAACGGTTTTCGGCTAAATTTCGCCAACGCATTGAAAATCAACAAGGCGAACTTGTGGAAGAAGTGGAAGGGCGTATAGTGATCAGTCGCCCAGGACGTGCCTATTGGAAAACTGAAAACCCATACGCTCAAACCATTGTCAGCGATGGTGAAACATTATGGCGCTATGATGCAGATTTGGAACAACTAACGGTCGGGAGTATGCAGCGTTATTCCGATGCAATTACGACCACCCTTTTGGGCGGTGAAATGCAGGACATTAAACGGCATTTTGCCATTGAATATGGGATGAAAAAAAACCGCCCACAAAAAAACTTATTTATCTTTCATCCCCGCGAAAAAAATGGAATTATTCAACGAGTGGAAATTCGCTTTCGGCGAGGAGTACCCGTATCATTGCGTAGCTACAATAGCCTAGGCCATTTGACGACCGTTCTTTTCCGCCGCACCAAGAAAAATCCGCGCATAGACCCAGATTTTTTCCGTTTTGATCCGCCACCGAATACGGATGTTATTTTTGAGGAATGATTGATATTCAACAATTGCGCCGTAATATGGATGTAGTGGCAACGGCTTTATCACGGCGGAATTTTACATTAGATGTCGAATACTTTGAGCAATTAGAGGCGCAACGAAAAGAGAGCGATGTCGCTAAACAAAAATTGCAAGCTAAACGTAATGCCATTTCTCGGAAAATCGGAGATCTGATTAAGCATGGCACGCCGGTAGATATAGCAAAAGCACAATTTCAAGAGGATAGTACACAGATCAATTCACAAATCAATGCCTTAAATGACACTGCCGATCGTTGCCAACAAACTTTGCGCGCATGGCTGCTCACCTTACCCAATACTCCACTTGCGAGTACCCCTGATGGTGATAGCGAAAACGATCATCACATTATTGCCGAGCATGGAACGCCGCCCACTTTTGATTTTCCTTTGTTAGATCATGTGCAATTGGGAGAGGGCATGCAGGGTATGGATTTTGCTCGCGCAGTCAAATTGAGTGGTACACGCTATGTCGTATTGCAAGGTGAATTAGCCCGTTTGCAACGTGTACTGACCCAGTGGATGCTACAAGAACATATCCAAAACGGCTACCAAGAAGTGTATGTGCCTTACATTGTCAAAAGTGATGCATTGGTCGGTACCGGTCAATTGCCGAAGTTTTCTGACGATTTATTTCGCCTAGATAGCCCCGCCGAAAATTATTTGATCCCCACTGCAGAGGTGCCATTGACTAATTTATTGCGCGAGCAAATTGTTTTATCGGATTCTTTGCCGAGAAAATATGTGTGCCATAGTCCGTGTTTTCGCAGCGAAGCGGGCAGTTACGGTCGCGATACGCACGGAATGCTTCGCCAACACCAATTTGAGAAAGTAGAATTGGTGTGGCATACGACCGCAGAACAGGGTGAATCGGCACTGGAAAAATTGACTCTTGACGCAGAAAATATCTTGCAGCTTTTAGATGTGCCCTATCGTAAAGTCCTGTTATGCGCGTATGATTTAGGTTTTGCGGCTCGTAAAACTTATGACTTAGAAGTATGGATGCCAGGGCAGGAAAAATATCGCGAAATTTCTTCGTGCAGTTATTGCGGTGACTTTCAGGCACGGCGTATGAAAGCGCGCTGGCGCAGTCATGCCAATGCTCCGATTGAATGGATCCATACCCTAAATGGTTCTGCTTTAGCAGTTGGGCGAACACTCATTGCAGTGATGGAGAATTACCAAAATAAAGATGGGAGCATCACCATTCCTGAGGTCTTACGCACCGCCATGGGGAGCGATCGCTTACACAGCATCGATAAAGTGGATAATTAACCGATGGGAGAGGCGTAAGGATGACCCGTAGGATCCATTGCCTCTTTTACTTTATGGTGGATAATGTATAATTAATAGGCGAAACACTGCACACTCCATTGCTCACTTAACCATGCACCCCATTCGGAAACAACGATTATACATTGTCGTTACAGTATTAGTGATTTCGTCAATCAGCGTGGGCATCATTTTGTATGTGTTGCGCGATAATATTAATCTATTTTATCCCCCGATTGCAGTGGCGACTGGAGAAGCGCCGACAGGACAACAGATTCGTATCGGGGGAATGGTGTTGAAGGGTAGTATTACCCGTAAAGGACTGGACATACACTTTACCCTCACTGATTTTAATGCCAATGTTAATGTACATTTTCGCGGGGTGCCTCCCGATTTATTTGCCGAAGAGCAGGGTGCCGTAGTGACTGGAGTGCTGCGCGAAGATGGCGTATTTATTGCACAGACAATTCTCGCCAAACACGATGAGAATTATATGCCCCCAGAAATAAAACAACTCAGTCGACAATGATTCCAGAACTCGGTCACATTACCTTAATTGTCGCGTTATTCATTGCTTTATTCACTGCGAGTATCCCTGTTATCGGCAGTTACGGTGGATATCGCACGTGGATGTTGGCGGGCAGGATGGGGTCATTTTTTTTATGTTCTTTCGTCACCCTCTCTTTTGCTTGTTTATTCATATCGTTTATCAATGATGATTTTTCGCTGACGCTCGCGGTACAACATTCCAATAGTCGTTTACCGATCTTATATAAGTTTAGTGCGGTATGGGGCAACCATGAAGGGTCGCTGATGTTATGGGTATGGATTTTATCCTTGTGGATGGTGGCGATCGCTTTATTGACTCGCCAGCTTCCGTTGTATTACACTGCGCGGGTTTTGTCGGTGATGGCATGGATTGCAGTGGGATTTCTCCTTTTTATGCTACTGACTTCTAACCCATTTGCGCGCACTTTGCCGACTCCCCCGACCGATGGTAACGAACTCAATCCGATATTACAAGACCCCGGATTAGCGATCCATCCGCCGATGTTGTATGTGGGTTACGTTGGTTTATCGGTTGCCTTTGCCTTTGCGATGGCGGCGTTGTTAGACCGTCGTCCTCATTATTATTGGGCACGCTATGCCCGTAGTTGGACGGTGATCGCGTGGGTGTTTTTAACTTTAGGTATCGCTTTGGGAAGCTGGTGGGCATACTATGAATTGGGCTGGGGCGGCTGGTGGTTTTGGGATCCAGTGGAAAATGCATCTTTTATGCCCTGGTTAGTCGGCACTGCCTTGCTCCATTCGCTTATTGTGACTTCACGACACGGTGGATTTAATCGCTGGTCTTTGTTATTGGCTATTTTTGCCTTTGCATTAAGCCTTTTAGGGACATTTTTGGTGCGTTCGGGTGTTTTGACTTCGGTACATGCCTTTGCCAGCGATCCATCGCGCGGTCTATTTATTTTGATTTTCTTAGTCATTGTGATTTGCGGTTCGCTGTTTTTATACGCCTTGCGCGCACCAACTATGGCAATATCTCACACCGGAAATCGGTTGTCGCGCGAGACTTTTTTGCTGGGCAACAATATCATTATGATCACTGCTGCTTTGACTGTCTTGACGGGAACTCTATTTCCTTTAGTCATGGAAGTCATGGGGGTGGGCAAGTATTCGGTCGGTGCACCTTATTTCAATACTGTGTTTGTGCCGCTGATGGTGCTGGCGCTCTTGATGATGAGTATCCTTCCGGCAGTGAAATGGAAAGGTGGTTGGAAAACATGGCACCAATTTAAGAAACAACCGCGTTGGGGCATGACGCTCGCGCATTGTGGTTTTTTCTTGTGCGCAATGGGTGTAACCCTGACTGTACTGTATAGCAGGGAGCATGATATTCATCTCTCTCCGGGTGAAGGGCATACCCTTGTGGGATATCACTTTTTATATACTGGTGAGCGGCAAATAAGCAGGGAAAATTACACCGCCGATGAATTAGAGATCAAGGTGATGCAAGGTGATGAAATAGTGGCGATGTTATATCCACAAAAAAGACATTACCCCGTATCGGATAAAGCCATGACCGAGGCAGGATTACAAGCCGGTTTGTGGACTGATTTATATGTCTCGCTGGGCGAAAGGGTGGAAGGGGATCGCTGGGCGCTGCGTTTGCAAGTGAAACCCTTTGTGCGTTGGATCTGGTTGGGGGCGATAGTGACCGCTATAGGTGCGGTGTGGAGTGTATTGAGCCGTCGGCGGAGGCAAGCAGGTGATGAATAAATCCACCCACCTGAAATTATTTTTACCGGTCATTGTGTTTGCCGTGTTAGCGGGATTTTTATTCAAAGGATTATATTTGGATCCCCAATTGCTTCCATCACCTTTAATTGGTCAATCGTTGCCCGATTTTGATCTCCCCACCTTGCACACGAAAAGCCGCATGCGTCGCGCTGATTTACCGCCACAGCCTTTTTTGCTCAATGTGTGGGCGAGTTGGTGCGTGAACTGTATTTATGAACATCCACTATTAATGGAGTTAGCCGAGCGCGGAGTGCCGATTATCGGGATCAATTATAAAGATCTACAGACCAATGCGCTGAAATGGTTAACGATGCACGGTGATCCGTATCGCTTTTCATTATTAGATGAACAAGGAATGTTCGGTTTGGATATCGGTGTTTACGGAGTCCCTGAGACCTATGTGATCTCTCGCGATGGAATAGTGTTGTTCAAACAAGTTGGGGAATTGACCCGCACAGTATGGGAAGACAAAGTTTCCCCTTTATTCTCGGTAGGCCATGCCCGCCAAGGCGTCACGCAACAGCGTTAGATATATTTTTGATGTGTTGATTGAGGCGTGACTTATGGCGTGACGCTTTATTTTTTTTAATGATTTTTTTATTGACTAACTTATCCATAGCGGATACCGTTTCGCGATAAAGTTTCTGGGCGGTATCTTTGTCATTTTTGCGGATAGCAGTACGCACAGTTTTAATTCTTGTGTTCATTGCCGATTTTAAGCTGGCGTTGTGTTGTCGCCTTTTTTCAGATTGTCGCGCGCGTTTGCGCACCTGTAATGAATTTGCCACAAAATACCTCGTGCCTACAGAGTGAATAAGATGCCTATTATCACAATTGTGGTACGTTTTGTCAAGTGTGCCCCATATTGAAATGAATATGCGCTTAACTTTTCTTGCGCCGATACACCTCTTGGCGAGCGACTTGTTTGAAATATTTATGCACGCCGTGATAAATTGATTGGGCAATATTTTTTCTATAGACCTTCTGCTTTAATTTGCGCGCTTCGGTTGGATTAGTCAGAAAACCGCTTTCTACAAGAATTGCCGGCACATCAGGGGAACGTAAAATAGTGAAATTGCCGTAGCCTACGCCTCTTTTATGCAGTTTGCCGACTTGGGATAATTCTTGCAGTACCATTTTGCCGATCGCATTACTCGTTTCTAAGGTTGCCGACATAGACAGGGAAGTTAAAATCTCGGCAAGAATATCATCTTTATTATCTAATACGACCCCAGCGATGAGGTCAGATTTATTTTCGCGTTCGGCAAGAAAACTCGCTTCGGCACTGCTTGTTTTGTCTGCATCCAAAATATATACAGCAAGACCACTGGGAGAATTCTTTGTTTTAGTAGCATAGGCGTCGGCATGCACCGAGATCAGTAAATCAGCTTGATGGGAGCGGGCGAAGTTTCTACGTTGATGCAAACTGACATTGTAATCGCCATCACGCGTGAGCAATACTTTATACTCATCGTGTCGTGCAAGGAATTGTGCCAAATAGCGCGCAATGGACATGGCGACATTTTTTTCTTTGATTCCGTGGTGGGGTGCTCCTGGATCTTCCCCGCCGTGTCCAGGATCTATGACAATAACGGTATGCCGCTCTAATTTTTCAAAAATGGGTGATGCGGTGCGCCCGTGCGAGGCTAAATTGATGAAAATGCGGTGGCGGTAGTGCTTGTTCGGTGATAAATGATAAACCTTATATTGTGCTTCTTTACGCAAATCGAGTACGATACGCCGCACGTTGGGTTTACTATTCCCTGTACGTATACGATGAATGACAGTGCCTTGTATGTTGATTTTATTGATATCGGTTTTTAATGTGGTGTGGTAAAAATCGATCACTAAACGCACGGGGTTAGAGAGGTAGAAATATTTGTATTGCGGTTTTTGCGTTACCTCAATCACTATTTGGGTGTTTTGTGGCGATTGCCATAAGCGAATATCTTTGATGGTATTGGCAACGCCCATCGTCGGCAGTGCGACAAAGAAAGCAATAAAAATGTAGTGAGTTAGCTGTGTGCGCTGAAACATTGGCACAAGCGTTGTCCTTTTGCATTATATGATTTATAGTAGAGTCGCCGATATGGTGGCGTAATCATGATATTGAGTTCCATGTCTGGCTGTGGTAACCATCCATAGCTGTGTTCGGGCCATTCCACTAAACAGAAGTTGTTATAGTCAAAACAATCGCGTAGCCCCATCAATTCTAATTCTTCAGAGTGGGTGATGCGATACAAATCAATGTGAAATACTTTTTGTTTGTCAATGGTGTAGGGCTCAATCAAAGTATAACTAGGGCTCTTGACCCTCCCATTGTATCCCATGCCTGCTAAAACCCCACGGCAGAATGTTGTTTTTCCCGCTCCGAGCATGCCCCGCAAAAATAGAATGCCCCCATCCCGAGCAGTTTTGCCTATTTTCTCTGCTGTCGCCAGCATATCATTTTCGTTAAGATCACAATAACTGTCCATTGAGCAGTTGTCGCATGGGTTGTAATAAATCACTGGCGAGCATGCCGTGCTGCCCTTTGTGCGCTGCGGTAATGTCGCCCGCCCGCGCATGTAAACATGTCCCTAAGCGCACCGCATCATGCGTTGCACATCCTTGGGCAAGAAGACCACCTATCACCCCACTGAGTAGATCTCCCATTCCGCCACTCGCCATACCGGCGTTACCGTAAGGGCAAATATCGGTATGCGTACCAGTGCAAATTAAAGTGCCGCTTCCTTTTAAGACCACCGCCTCTGCGTAACGGTCGTATAAGGCTTGTGCGGCATTAAATCTTTGTCGTTGAATATCTTCGCTCGTTTTGTTTAATAATGCGCCTGCTTCGCCGGGATGCGGGGTGATCACTGCGTTGCGTCGATTGTATTGTACTTGGCGGGTGGCAATTAAATTCAGTGCGTCTGCGTCCAATAAGAGTTTTTTGTCGGAATGGAGCACTGTATCTAATAATTGCTGTCCCCAAGTGCGTTGACCTAATCCGGGGCCGATCACTATGGCAGAAGCGTCACTCAATAGTGGGATTAATTCTTGTCCCGAAGCCACTCTATGCACCATAATTTCAGGGTGGTGGGGGAGTATTGATGGGTGATCGGGATGCGTGCATAGAGAGACCAGCCCTGTCCCTATATGTGCGGCGGCAAGTGCGGCTAGAATAGGGGCTCCACCCATTCCTTGATCGCCGCCGATGATGAACAAATGCCCAAAATGCCCTTTGTGTGCATCAATTGCGCGTTGCGGAAAATGTGCTAATAGTTGAGGGAGGGATAGTAAATGATGTGCGCTCGGTATAGTAGTAAAAGCGGCTTCGGGTATGTTTAAGGTATCGTAATGCACCTTACCGCTGTAGGTGCGCCCTCGTCCAGTGTATAGACCGCACTTGTTGCCCACAAAAGTGACTGTCTTCTCGGCATGTACGGTCGGTGTCCCCGGCCAGCCACTGTCGGCACATAATCCAGAAGGAATGTCTGCCGCTAACACCTTACACTGACTATTGTTGATTTGTTCAATGGCACTCATGTAATCCCCGCTCGGATCACATTGCAATCCGGTACCGAGTAGAGCGTCAATAATTAGACCCTGTGGTTGGCACTCGGCAGACCATAAAACCTCATCGACCCCAACCGATAAAGCAAATTGGCGTGCGAGTTGCGCATCGCCGCTGATTTTTTTTGCATCGCCTACTTGTAGTAATTGCACTGAATAGTTGCGTTTTTTAGCCAATCCGGCGACCATCCAGCCATCGCCACCATTATTGCCGGTGCCACAGTAAACGGTTAATGTTTTATTGGGCACTGCCATTTGTTCAATTTGGCAAAACATCGCTTCACCGGCGCGGCGCATCAATTGAATGCTGGGAATATTGTATTGCTCAATGGCAATACGATCTAATTCCCGCACCTGTGCTGTGAGATACACTGCCTGCGAGGCGCTCATGCTGTTATTTTCCCTTAACAGGTTTGACGTATAAAACTAATTCGTGATCAATGAGTTGATAGCCGTGTTTTTGAGCTATATTTTTTTGTAATTCTTCAATGAGGTCATCGCGAAATTCAATGACTTTTCCACTTTCAATGCAAAGCATATGATCGTGGTGTTCTTTGGTTGCTAATTCGTATACTGTCCGCCCATCAAAACGATGGCGCATGACCAAACCCGCTGAAACCAATTGGGTGAGTACGCGATACACTGTGGGAAGACTAACATTTTCACCGGTTTCATGGAGATACAAGTAGATTTGTTCTGCACTTAAATGATGCTCGTCACCTTTTTTTTTGCTTTTATCGACAAGAATATTGTATATTTTAATGCGCGGCAGAGTGATCCTCAGTCCAGTGCGGCGCAGTGCTGCATTATCTTGTGCGGGCATAATGTCGTAAAAATATGTGCATAATTTTCATTGTTGGCTGATGATGGGAATAATAATCTGCCGACTTAATTACCCAATGCCGCTTGGGCAACAAACCAGCGTTTGATAATCTGTTGTTTCTCTACCCATTGTATACCACTGTTGCGCACCCAGCGTAATAGTAAAGCATCGGATTTAAATAAATGATGCAGTCCACCTATCGCCATGCCCATTGCCACGTGATATGGGTGATGGCAGAAAGAATGAGATAACCATTGTGCCTGATTGATCGATCGTGTACCCTGCGCAATCGTTACGGCAACTCTGGCGGCATCGGATAACCCGAGATTAAGTCCTTGTCCAGCAAGAGGATGAATACGTTGTGCGGCGTCCCCAATCAAGACAATGCGGTGCGCGGGGTTGCGCATTACCCATGTATGATGAAGTGGGAAGCTTTTACGGGAGCTGACATTTTGAATATCCCCGCAACAAAATTCACTTGCTGTGCCCAGCGCGGCGGCAAAATCTGTATCGTCCATGCCGATTAAATCATCCGCTAACGATCTGTCACATGACCAGACAATGGAATAAAAATGTGTATTTTTTCCACCGAGCGGTAAGAAGGCGAGTGGACCAGTCGTCATAAAACGCTGCCACGCAGTATGTTGGTGTGATTTTTCACATTGTATGGTGGCGATAATAGCGTGTTGGTGATAATCCCAATGATGGGTGCGAAACCCGCCGATTTTGCCGATATGGGATTGGGCGCCATCTGCGCCAATAATCCATTCTCCCTGTAGGGTATCACCGTTATCCATTATGGCAGTGCAATCACTGGCGCTCTGCGTGATATGGGTTACTTCTCCTTCAATGCGTTGAATATGTGGGTGTTGCTTGAGTCGGCGATTCAGCGACACTTGTATCAATTTGTTTTCTACGATAAAGCCGAGCGCACTGAGATCATTCTCTGCAGCTGTGAAGTGAATATATCCGCTACCATCACCGTCCCATACTGTCATACGGATAAATGCTAAAAAGCGTTGGGCGGCAACATCTTGCCAGATACCGAGTTGTTGCAAAAAATTGTGTGATTGCCAATTGAGTGTGCTCACCCGTTCGCCAAATCCAGTAACTGTTTCGTCAAGCGAAGGAAATTCGTCCTCCGCCGGTTGGCGTTCAATGAGAGTGACTTGACAATTGCGTTCGGCAAGAGCGAGGGCGAGTGCCGAGCCCGTAATGCCGCCTCCAACAATTAAAGTGCGGCGCATGCTGCTTCTACTTCGTCTATTTCTTTGGGGAGTGCTTGAGTTAATACCTCATTGCCTTCGGGGGTGACTAAAACATTGTCTTCAATGCGCACGCCGATGCCGCGCCACTGTGCGTCTACCGCACTGCAATTTTCAGTAATGTATAATCCCGGTTCAACCGTCATCACCATCCCGGGTTCTAAATGTCGCCATTGTCCGTTGTGCTCGTAACTCCCGACATCGTGAACATCTAAACCTAACCAATGCCCAGTCCGATGCATATAAAATTGCTGATATAATTTTTTGTCGATCACTTCTTCTATACTACCCTGTAGCAGCCCTAAATCTAACAAACCTTGGGATAAAGACGATACTGCACTATCATGGAAGTCATTCCAAGATTTCCCAGGCCGAATGACTGCTAAGGCATCTTTTTGCGCTTGAAGCACTAATGAATATATATCGCGTTGTCGAGGCGTGAAACGGCCATTTGCGGGGAAAGTACGCGTAATATCGGCGGCATAGCAATCAATTTCGCATCCAGCATCAATGAGCACGAGATCTCCATCCGCAATGGTGGCACAGTTATCATTGTAATGGAGAATGCACGCATTGCTTCCTGCGGCGACAATGCTACCATATGCTGGGTGAGTGGCTCCGCCTAAATGAAATTGGTGGATGAGATCGGTAGAGAGATCGTGCTCGCTTCCGCCGGGATGACAATTGCGCATCGCACACAGATGGGCGTCGATGGATACTGCTGCCGCATAGCGCATAACAGCAATTTCGGCATGACTTTTGTGCAGACGCATGTCGTGTAAGATGTGATTGGGGAGGTAAATTTGCTCGGGGTAATGGAAGCCCGCCCGATGGTTCTGATACATTTCTTTGATGGTGTGTAACATCCATTGATCACTATGTGTGTGGCGACCTAACGGATAGTAAATGCGCTCTTTTCCTCGACATAACTCAAGGAGACGTTTATTCAATTCGGCAATGGGGTAAGCGCGGGCAAAACGATAGGTGTCTATTGCCCCTTCTACGCCTGCCCGCCGTCCATTCCATATTTCGTAATGTGGATCGTAGGGATGACAAAATAAAATGTCTTCTCCTGCATCGCCACCGATAATGATTAAAACCGCATCGGGCTCATTGAAACCGCTCAGGTAATAAAAATCGCTATTTTGGCGGAAGGAATGTGTCACATCGGCGTTGCGGTAGAGTTCTACAGCTGCGGGAATAATGGCAATGCTGTGTGCCCCAATGCGCATAGCAAATTGACTGCGGCGCTGTTGATATTCTTCAGTGGTGATTTCAGGGATGGTCATTGTAGAAGCTGATACTCCTCTTCTAAATGTTCAATATATTTCAGTTGACTTTCAATCTGCAAACGGGCAAGACGATTATCGCGAGCATATTGCAGTGCGTAGCGCAACTGTTTGCGCGCCACACCAAATTGACCGTAGAGCATGTAATACTCGGCTTGTGTTTGATGACTGCCTAATACATTACCCACCATGCTATAAGCGTCGGCTAATAGCCGCCACACATTCGGTTGATGCCCGTATTTGCGTACATGACGTACCAATACTTTGATTGCATCACCTGCATTCCCCATGCTCATACTCGCTTTAGCGTAGGCAATGACCAGAGGATGGTTGTCGGGATTGAGGGATATATGCTTCTTGAGTAGCGAGAGCGCTGCTTGCGGATTGCGATTACTGTTTTCTATTGTCGCCATGGCGATGACATGCGGGATACTGCTTGGATCCTGCGCTAACTCTTTTGCCATAATATGCCGTGCATTTGTGGTTTCATTCAACTCATTCATTGCGACCGCTAAACCGTATCGATAAGCGCGCTGAAAATAATCGATACCGTTATCGTGAACTTGCGCCTTAAATGAATCCTTTAATTTTGCTATGTCTTGACTCAGAGATATTTTCGCCTGCACTCGCATTAATTGATAATATTTTTCACTTTGCCGATAATCGTTGCGGTTTTCTTGTTTGACCGTATAACGTCCCGCTCTATTTTGTGAGTCGGCAATTCGGCGTTGGGTGATGGGGTGGGTCAATAGAAATTCGGGTGGGCGCGCTTGATAGCGGTACGCTTGCTGCATTTGCTCAAACATTGCCGCAACTTGATTCGGATCTCTGCCAGCATTCGCTAAAATGGCAATGGCAATGCGGTCTGCTTCTTTTTCATAGTTGCGGCTATATCGCAAACGCCTTTGTAAGAGACCGGCTTGGGTGGCAGCAATAGTTGCGATACCCGCCTGACTATCGGAACCCGCACCGAGTAAGGCAATACCTGTTAATAGCCCCAATATATTCGGCAAAGTATCGCGTTTTTGTTGGGCAACTAAGCGCGCAAAATGGTCTTGACTCAAATGGGCAAGTTCGTGCGCCAATACTGCGGATAATTGGTCTTCATTTTTGGCATAGACTAATAATCCAGTGTGCACTCCTATTACCCCACCGGGCACTGCAAAAGCATTAATAGTGGGATTATCTACCACGACAATGGATAATTCTTTATCGGTTAACGGGCTGTGTTTGGCGAGTTGGTGTATTAAGAAGTCTAAATAATCATAGAGAAGTGGATCATCGGTCGTCTTGGCTTGTGCGAGGAAGTTTTTTAACCATGTCTGCCCTAATCTTTTCTTATATTTAGTGGAAAATAATGTCTCGCCCCCTTCAGAAAATTCGGGCAATTCTCGGGTAATGGGGGAGGGCTGTGCATGGGTGTAAACATAAACGCATAAAAAAGAACAGACGGTTATTATTATTTTTGCTATTATGTGCATATATCTATGAAACATGGAGCCACTCAAATCCTCAGTACCGTTGGTCTGACCTGCCCATTGCCATTACTACGTGCTCAACAGGCACTCTACCATCTCCAACCCGGTGATATACTTCATATTATAGCAACCGATCCCGTATCTGTACGTGACTTTCGTTCGTGGGGGCAACAGCCGGAACAAAAATTACTCTCCATGCAACGCTACAATAATGAGTATCATTATCTCATTATAAAAAATTATAACAAAAATAGTTGAGGATGATTCCTATCCTACGCAAATGGCAACAACAATACCTCTCTCAAGAAGAGGCAATTGTTTTGATTTTAATGCTCGCGGTGAGCAGCATAGTTTTATGGTTGTGGGGGTCAATTTTTTTTCCGATTATTGCTGCGGTCATATTCGCTTATATCTTGCAAGGAATGATCAACCGCTTGCAGAATTGGGGGATGCCTTTTTATGTGGCATTTTTAATCACTTTCTTTGCATTTATCGGATTATGTACGGGGTTGATATTGATTGTCTTGCCGGTCGTCTGGCGGCAATGTGTTGCGTTGAGTAGAGAACTGCCCTTTATTTTTTCCCAACTACAAGACATATTACTTGCTTTGCAAAAACAATACCCCACATTCATCAACACAGGATCTATCCGAGAATGGAGCGAGAGCCTGACTTCGGAAGTGGCATCCATCGTTCAGCACCTCCTACAGGCATGGATTGCTAGCCTGCAACATATCATTCGCTTTACTATATATATAATTCTTATACCTATTTTGATATTCTTCTTGTTAAAAGATAAAGATAAAATTATTAAGACCGTAGAACAATATCTACCCCGTAAACGAACTTTTTTGGTGCAAATTTGGCGGGATATGGATATCAATATTACGGGTTATTTGCGTGGCAAAGTGATAGAAATGCTTGTTGTCGGTATTACCAGCTATATTTGCTTTGTTTTATTTGGTTTGAATTATGCGGCATTGCTGGCGTTGGGGAGTGGTTTGTCCGTGTTTGTCCCGCTTATTGGAGCGATAGTGATCACCATTCCCATCGTAATTATTGCTTTTTTACAATGGGGGATGGAGCCCATTTTCTTGTGGCTCTGTGTGAGTTATATAGTGCTGCAATTGTTGGATGGCTATTTGTTGGTACCGCTACTCTTCGCTGAAACGGTCAATATTTCGCCTTTAACTATACTGATTTCCATCTTAATTTTTGGTGGGTTATGGGGATTTTGGGGGGTATTTTTTGCCATCCCTTTGGTGACATTTATTAAGGTTTTATTGAATACTTGGCCACAAAAGCGAAAGGATGTCGCCGACCCCTCATAACGTGCATCCGTGATAATATATTGGTGGGACACTGGATGGTATTCACATCTTTTGCTGATGCCAACTGTATAATGAATCAAAACAACATTTTTTCATGAGGAGCGATCTACACTTGTTACCCTATATATTAATTATTGTTATTTCTGCCTTATTGGGCGCTTGTTCGGCATCGGCACCGCAAGTCAGTGAGGGGGAGAAGCCACTCACCGCCGATACTGCGGTCAATGCGATGCAGGTGATAAAAAGCGCATCGGATGACCGAGCATATCGCTATATAGTGCTCCCCAACAAAATGCGTGTTTTATTGATTTCTGATTCGGCGACCGAAAAATCAGCCGTTGCTTTGAATGTGTTGGTCGGCAGTGCGGATAATCCGTCAGACCGACTGGGGTTGGCGCATTTCTTAGAACATATGCTGTTTCTCGGTACCGAAAAATACCCTCAACCGGGTGAATATCAAGATTACATCACTGCGCATGGCGGCAGTATGAATGCTTATACTTCATTTGAACATACCAATTATTTCTTTTCGGTGACTCCCGAGTATTTAGACCCCGCAATCGATCGTTTCGCCCAATTTTTTATTGCGCCCCTATTTAACCGAGAATATGTTGACCGTGAACGCAATGCTGTTGATGCGGAATATCACCTTGGACTGAAGCATCCGCAGCGGCGCGTTAATGATGTTTTTCGCCATATTGCCAACCCTGACCATCCCATTAGCCAATTTCATGTCGGCAGTTTAACGACTTTAGATGGTGATGCCGAAGAGTTGCGCAACGACTTATTGGCGTTTTATCGGCAACATTATTCGGCGAATCAAATGACTTTGGTCGTATTAGGGCGAGAGTCCCTCTCGGCACTCACTGCATTGGTAGAGGAAAAATTTTCTACCGTCAAAAATTATGATAAAGCAGAGCCGCACATTGCGCCAACTTTATTTACCCCGAACTCCCTCCCCCTCCGCATTACCATGCATCCCTTACAAGATCGGCGCGAGTTGCGGTTGGTGTTCCCGTTACCGGATATTCTCGCTTATACAAAGAGCAAGCCATTGAGTTATATTGGTGAAGTTATGGGGCATGAAGGACAAGGGAGTGTTTTATCTTACCTGAAAGAGCGCAATTGGGCTACTGGATTGTCGGCAGGAGTCGGCTTAAATTATCGTGGCGGGAGTGTATTCAACATCAGTGTGGAGATGACCGATGAAGGTATGGCACATCAAACCGAAGTCAGTGAATCTATTTTTTATGCCTTAAACATGTTGCGCGAACGGGGAATAGTGCGTTGGTTTTTTGATGAACAACAAGCATTACATAGGATGCAATTTCGCTTTTTAGAAAAAACATCACCTTTGCAGTATGTGTACTCACTTGCTGAACAAATGTTTTATTATCCACCCGCTGAAATATTGCGCGGTGCTTATATTGCCCAGCAATACCGTGCTGACCTGATCACAGATTTTGTAAACCGATTAACTCCCGATAACGCTCTTATCTTGGTTGTCAATAAAGATGCACTCACCGATAGCACGAGCACTTGGTATCATGTTCCCTACATGGTGCAGGATGTTGGCGATGAATTGTTGGCACGTTGGATGCGCCCACAAGTGGATGCCGCAATTCGGCTCCCGTCACCGAATCCTTTTATTGCGCGTAATTTAGCGGTCAAAACACAAAACGAAGAGGCACAAAGCACGCCAGATTCGTTATCTGTCGGTGACGAGCATCGATACTGGCATTATTCGGATCATCAATACGATCAACCGAAAGGTGTGCTATATGTATATGCGCGATTTTTAGACGCTGCACAATCACCGAAACAGTATGCTTTGGCTTCACTTTATATTGCTGCGGTTGATGAACAACTCAATGAATTCAAGTACCCAGCCTTGTTGGCAGGATTGCATTATGATATGCGCGTAGCGAGCGAAGGATATGTGGTGCGTATAACTGGCTTTAGCGATCGCCAACCGCTCCTTTTGTATGGTATTACACAAACCCTTGCAAATCCACAATTAACGCACGACCGATTTGAAGCGGTGAAGAAAAAAATGATCCGCGATTGGCGTAATACCGCACAAAGTCCCCCGTACCAACAAGTGATAGATCGCGCCCGTAGCATACTCACCGAGCGAACATGGCGCTATCAACAACTGGCCGATGCCGCCGAAGAATTACAATGGGAAGATGTTCGTCAGTTGTCTGTGCACTGGTCGCAACCGATGTTAGAAGTGCTTATCAGCGGTAATTACACCCGCACCGACGCACGGCGTATTAAAAGACTACTCAGTAAGTGGAGCGACAAACCTGCCACTACGGCATTGCCACAATTGCGGTTTACTCGCCTCATCCAACAAGAACCATTATGGCGGCGTATGGACATTGATCATGATGATAGTGTTCTCCTTCTTTATGTGCAAGGTAAAGATGATCGTCCCGCCACTCGTGCGGCTATGGCGCTGACGCATCAAATCGTCAAATCGGCATTTTTCAATGAGTTGCGTACTGAACGCCAGCTCGGTTATGTCGTTGCCGCTGTGCCTTTGCCTTTAGCCGCTTTACCTGGATTGGCTTTTCTGGTCGAATCGGCTCAATTTTCTACTCAGCGTTTGTGGGATGAAACAGATCAATTTTTGCGGCGCTTGGTGGATGGCGATGACGACAGTGAAAAATTTGAGCAACATAAAAAATCATTGCTGGATATTTTGAATGAACCCGCACAAAATATTGGCGCATTGTCTTCACGCTATTGGGACAATTTATTGTTGCGCAATACGCAATTTGATAATAGAGATCAATTAATTGCTGCGCTGGCAGAAATTGATTTGCCTAAATGGAAAGAGTTTGTTATAGAACATTTTGCTGTGCACAATCGGCGGCAACTGATTTTATATTCGGGCGAAAAAATAAAAGACAGCACTCACACCACTGCCCCCACGCAATATTACACTTTCCCATAATGTGCCATAGCCTTACGCTATTTGCATAGGACATTGATGGCTTGTGGGCTTTTGTGTTCTTTTATCGTGCTTATCTTGTCGCGGATGAGTTTTTCCATTTCATCCACTAATCCCGCATTACTCACTTTTTGCCATGTGTTACCATTGACAAAAATCATGTTGTATGGATGACTACCTGTCACCCCAATATCAGCTTCTCGAGATTCACCGGGACCATTGACATAACATCCAATAATGGCGACATCTACTGCCTGATCAATATCGGCTAAGCGTTGTTCCAATTGATTGACTGTGCTAATGACATCAAAATTTTGGCGCGAACAACTTGGGCACGCGATAAAATTGATGCCTCGTGTGCGTAAGCGCAGGCTTTTGAGGATATCGTAGCCCACCTTTACTTCTTCTACAGGATCTGCGGCTAAAGAGACGCGAATGGTATCGCCGATCCCTTCCATTAAAAGCATTCCCATCCCCACTGCGGATTTGACTGTCCCTGCGCGCAATCCTCCCGCTTCGGTGATGCCGAGGTGTAATGGTTGGTCAATGCGCTGTGCGAGACCGCGATACGCCGCTACGGTCATAAATACCTCAGAGGCTTTGACACTAACCTTGAAATGGGGAAAATCTAACCGTTCAAGAATATCAATGTGGCGCAATGCTGATTCAATCAGTGCTTCCGCTGTGGGTTCGCCGTATTTGCGCTGGAGGTTTTTTTCTAATGATCCTGCATTGACACCGATGCGCAAGGGCGCTTTTTTTTCGCGTGCCGACTCAACGACCATGCGCACCCGATTTTCTTTACCGATATTTCCTGGGTTGATGCGCAAGCAATCAATACCATTTTCTAAAACACGGAGCGCAATTTTGTAATCAAAATGTATGTCTGCCACTAGTGGAATCTTGACTTGTTGGCGAATATGTGCGAGGGCGGTGGCGGTTTCCATAGTGGGAACAGAAATCCGCACTATATCGGCACCTGCCTTTTCCAAAGCCTCTACCTGTTCAACCGTTGCGTCAATATCGCAGGTGTCGGTATTGGTCATGCTTTGCACCGATATAGGAGCTTGCCCTCCTACGGGCACATTTCCGACCATCACTTGGCGCGACTGTCGGCGGCGAATGGGGGAAGGCGTATGCATGTCAATTCATCATTTATTGAATGATAAGCGCATAGCAATCTATTGTGACTGCATGGATGGGCGTTTGGGCATTTGTTTTTTGTGCGAGGAGGATTAAACCACTCACTAATAACAGCAATATCATTCCCGCTAATATCGACAGATAGCGCCGACTGAACCAGTCAATCAAGCGACTTCTTTTTGCGGTTTGGGTGTTTGTCTCGATTTCTGGCAGCTTGGGTGATTTTTGTACATTTTTTTTATTTTGCTCTTCGTGCCAGCTTTCGTAGGCACTAATCACTTCTGTTTCTGAAATATGCAATATTTTGGCGTAGCGCCTTAAATGACCACGAGTATAAATTTCATCGGTAAACATATCAAAACGATTCTGCTCTATCGCCTTGATAGTCGATTCTGATAGGTGTAGATGTTTACTGATGTCACGATGATTCATTTTGGCAGCTTCGCGTGCCTTACGGAGAATGTCGCCAGAAGTTTCGTGTCGTTGCAAGTTCATGTGCAGGCGATGATATGTTTATTGCGCTGAGTATTTGTGCCGATGAGTTGTCCGCACGCCGCATCAATACTATTTCCTCTCGGGGTACGCACCGTCACCCGATAGCCCGCACGACAGAGTTCGGTGCGAAACCGATCAATACGCAGTGTTGAAGGGGTGCGGAATGGTGAGCCGGAGAAGGTATTCAATGGAATAAGGTTAATCTTGAAAGTAGTTGTATTGAGTAAAGTGAGTAATTGTCGCGCTTCCTCTATGGAATCATTAATCCCTTCGATGAGGGTATAAGCAATAGTGATCCAGCGCGTGCTATTTTCTTTTAAGTAGCGCTGACAGGCGTCTAATAAGGTAGCAATGGGATACTTTTTGTTGAGAGGGACTAAAGTATTGCGTACTGCATCACGTGCAGAGTGTAGCGATAACATTAAAGAAACATCTAAAGGCGGGCGCAAAAGATGGATACCTGGCACGACCCCAGCAGTACTCACCGTGACCCGCCGCCGAGGAATAGCGAAGGCAAAGGGGTGGATTAAAATGCGGATTGCTGTGGCAACAGCGCCAAAGTTGAGCAATGGCTCACCCATGCCCATAAAGACGACATTGGTTATTGGGGTGGGATTGCCTGCCTCTTTTAATAATTGTCGCGCAGTCCATACTTGACCAATGATTTCAGCGGCACTGAGATTATGTCGCCATCCTAAAGTCGCGGTGGCGCAAAAAGCACAATTTAATGCGCAACCGACTTGAGAAGATATACACAAGGTCCCTCGTCCACGACTCGGAATAAATACTGTTTCGATAACGCCTCCCTGTACTGTAAATTGCCATTTAACCACGCCGTCATTGTCTCTTTCGCTAGCATACACGGGAAGGGAGGTGATGGATACACTATTGGTCAATTCGTTACGCAATTGAGGGCTGAGAGTCGTTAAGCCTTGATAATCGTGGTGCCCACGGCGATAAATCCAATCCATGATAGTATTGGCATGCCGTGGACTGGCGTCACGCATTTGCAGGTAACCTTCTAATTGGTTTGAGGTGAGTGAAAAGAGATCTATTTTAGAGTGCATGAATTTCACTATCCGTGAAAAAAAAATTGATCTCCCGCTGGGCGGCTACAGCCGAATCCGAACCGTGCACTGCATTGGCTTCAATACTGTGGGCAAAATCGGCACGAATGGTCCCTTTGGCGGCTTTTTTGGGATCGGTGTCTCCCATCAATAAGCGATTGAGCGCAACCGCATTTTCCCCTTCTAAAACTTGTACAACAATTGGTCCAGAGGTGATGTACGTCAACAAATCATCAAAAAATGGTTTGCCCTCATGTTCGGCATAAAATTGCCGCGCGTGCTCAGCAGAGATGCGTATTTCCTTCATGGCAATGATTTGTAAATTGTGTTCTTCAAAACGTTGCAATATTTTGCCAATGTTGCCGGCTTGGACTGCGTCTGGCTTTATCATGGAAAATGTGCGCTCCATTCTCGTCTCCTTATATATTGAATTACTCTTTTTCTTCGAGCCATTGAGTTTGAATGGCTTCTAATATGCGTTCATTACAGCGATCTGGCACGTCATCAAAATCATCTAATTCACATACCCAGCGGTGTAAATCGGTGAAACGGATGTTGCGCGGATCAACCTCGGGGTGCTTTTCTATGAGTTCAAGTACTATGTCTGTAACATCTAACCACTTCATATCTATTTTATCGCAATGTTTAATGCCTTTCCGAGACCATATTAATGGTGTAGCGCGGTATTTCAATGACCACATTTTCTTCGGCGAGAATTGCTTGACAACTCAGCCGAGATTCCGCTTCTAATCCCCATGCTTTGTCTAAATAATCATCTTCTAACTCATCCGGCGGTTCCAGTGAATCGTGACCTTCACGCACAATGACATGGCACGTTGTGCACGCACAAGACATCTCGCACGCATGCTCAATTTCGTATCCCGCATCCAAAAGTTGTTTGCAAATACTTTGGCCGGGTTGAGCATCAACAATACCCCCCTCGGGACATATCTCGCTATGCGGTAAGATAATTATTTTGGGCATTTTACAATAGGCTGATGACTGATTATACGTTATTGCCCACGAGTGCGTTGCGCACTGCTTGATCCATTCGCCTGTGTGCAAAGGGTGTGCTGAGATCATTGACGCGCGCAATGTGTGCCTTAATTTCTTGTGCATCGCTACTCTGAATGACTTTCTCTAAAGTATGTATTGCCACAGTCAATTCATCTTTCTCATGCGCTTCTAAAAAGGTATCCCCATCTTCAACGAGAGCACTGTGCAGGCTGTGTATGAGTTGCTTTGCTTCGGTTTGCGCCTCGGCAATTTGTCGCTTGATTAAATCCTCGCCGGCGCATAGCACCGAGTCATTAATCATGTCCATCACTGCGTTATCACTAAGTCCGTGGGTCACTTGCACGCTAATATTCGCTTGTTGTCCACTGAGGGTCTCCTCAGCGGATACCGATAACAATCCATCGGCATCAATGGTAAAACAAATTTCAATCTGTGCTTTGCCTGCCGCCATAGGCGGAATATTGCGCAGTTCAAAATGCGCTAATGAACGGCAGTCGCTGACTTTATCGCGCTCACCCTGCACAATATGAATCTTCAATGCCTGTTGTCCATCGCGAAACGTAGTGAATCTTTTTTTCATGGACACAGGAATCGGGGTATTGCGCGGAATGATGACTTCAACTAATTCCCCCATCAATTCCACCCCGAGCGATAGCGGCGTAACATCTAAAAGTAAATGCCCTTCTTTCTCATTACCGCCTAGTTGGTGTGCTTGCAGTGCTGCACCTAATGCGACAGCACATTCGGGATCAATATTAGTCAGCGGTGGGCGTCCTAACCATTCTGTGACAACATGCTGTAAATACGGTGTGCGACTCGCACCACCGACCATCACCATTTGATCTAAATCTTGTGCTTGAATTTTGGCATCGTGTAATACCTGTGCAATAATATTGATGCTCCGTTCGGCAATATGCTCAATGAGGTGATGGTAAGTTTCTTGATCCAATACCCAAGTATCGTGAGCAATTTTTATGGTTGCTTTTTTATCGCGACTTAAGTTTTCTTTTGCCGTGCGGATTTCGGTGAGCAGTTGTTGGCGTGCGACCAAAGAGATATCCGTTGATTGATTGCTGTGCTCCAATACCCAGCGCGCAATGGCACGATCCATATCATCGCCTCCCATAGTGGTATCGCCGCCCGTGGCGACGACTTCAAATACTCCTTGCGATAAGCGCAATATAGATATATCAAAAGTGCCGCCTCCCATATCGTAAATGGCAACTAATCCATCTTCGCTCTGCTCTAAGTGATAGGCGAGGGCTGCCGCTGTGGGCTCGTTGAGCAGGCGCATTACGCGTATATGCGCCATCTCAGCTGCTTGACGGGTAGATTGGCGCTGCGTTTCATCAAAATAAGCCGGAACAGTAATTACGGCTCCCTCTATGTCTCCGCCGAGTTCTTTTTGAGCACGATTGACTAAGGTGCGTAAAATATCAGCAGAAACTTGTATTGGACTCACATTTTTTACTGCGGTTTCAATTTTAACCATTCCGTGATCGGCAATTAAATTATAAGGAAATAGATCGGCATGGGGTTTGAGATCCTCCATGCTTCGCCCCATTAAGCGCTTGGCAGAGGTAATGATATGTGTTGGATATTTGTTGGCGTGCGCCAAGGCGTCGTAACCTACGGCAACTTCGTTGCCGTAATAAACAGCAGAAGGGAGCAATGCTTGCCCAGTCTCATCGCGTAATAGATGGGGTTTGCCGTCTTTGCCGACTGTGGCAACTAAGGAATGAGTGGTGCCTAAATCTATACCGACAACTCGCTGCCATTGATGGGGTTCGGTAATTTGTATGAGTGCCACAGTTAAACCCCATTGATTTGATGTAATTGCTGGGCAATTTTATCAATAAATCGTAATTTATGGTATTGCTGTTGTGCGGTAGCGGTATCTGTTTCTTGCCACGCTTGGGAAAATTTTTGTTCAGCCTTTTGTTGCGCTTGGCGAATTTCATTGTGTAGTGATTGGTCGCCATCATTTGTTTTTTTGAGGCGTGCCATTTTTTCTTGCCATTGCAGTTGTTGCATGAGGAGCTCACTATCATCAATTGTTTGTTCATCATCGGGGGGATTGCCGCTGATGGATAGGAGGTGATGGGCACGCAAAACAGGTGATTTCAATATGCGGTATGCGTCATTAATGAGCGAAGCATACCGTGTTGCCCATTGTCGTTGTTGTGGACTATCGTTAACAAAACGATCGGGGTGCGCAATTTTTTGGGCGTGGTGATAGCGTTGTTTAAGTATATCCATATCAATCTCAAAGCGCAGTGGAACCTCAAATAGGACAAAATAATTGCTTGTCGAAGGTTCATGCATCAATGTGTCAATTGACAAAGAAGCTTTCGCCACATCCACATTCTGCAGTGGTGTTCGGGTTGCGAAAGACAAACCCTTCGTTTAATCCTTCCTGAATAAAATCTACCTCTGTACCGGAAATGTAAATCAAACTTTTTGGGTCAATAAAAACTTTGACCCCTTCTTGTTCAAAGATGTGATCTTCATTTTTGGGCGCATCCACAAATTCCATTTTATAAGCTAAGCCAGAGCATCCTGCGGTTTTAATGGCGATGCGTATTCCTTCGCCTGCGCCGCGCTTCTTTAGTTGGTCAATAATTTGTTGTCTGGCACTGGCAGTGACTTGGATAGACATACGCTCGTTATTGTACTTTTTGCGTTGTTTTTTTACTGTGCCAATTTTTTATCGCAGCTTGTATGGCATCCTCAGCTAATACGGAACAGTGTATTTTCACCGGCGGTAGCGCTAATTCTTCTGCGATATCCGTATTTTTAATAGCGCTGGCTTGCGTGAGATCCTTACCTTTTACCCACTCGGTTAATAATGAACTGGATGCAATCGCCGATCCGCACCCATAAGTTTTGAAACGCGCGTCTTCAATCACTCCATTGTCGCCGACTTTGATTTGTAGACGCATTACATCACCACAGGCCGGTGCTCCGACCATACCGGTGCCGACTTGCGGGTCATTTTCATCAAATCTTCCTATATTGCGAGGATTTTCGTAATGATCAAGTACTTTTTTACTGTAAGCCATAATTGATACCTTTATTTTTTATATAAATACTATACACATACACCATGGGTTTAGTGTGCTGTCCATTGCACTGAGTTCAAATCAACACCATCTTTATACATATCCCACAACGGCGATAATTCGCGTAGTTTTTTAACTGCATGCCGCAGTTGTTGAGTGGCATAGTCTATTTCTTCTTCGGTTGTGTAACGCCCTATAGTAAAACGTAGCGAACTATGCGCTAATTCATCATTCAAACCCAAGGCACGCAATACATAAGAGGGTTCTAAACTAGCAGATGTGCATGCCGATCCAGAAGAGACCGCCAAATCTTTGAGCGACATAATCAATGATTCACCTTCCACATAATTGATGCTGATATTCAAGTTTCCGGGCAACCTTTGTTTTTCATCCCCATTCAAATAAACTTCTTCAATGTCTTTCAGTTGATCCCAGAAACGCTGACGGAGCGTACATAGGCGGGCGTGTTCTGTCTGCATTTCATTCTTAGCAATGCGGCAGGCTTCGCCAAAACCCACTATTTGGTGGGTAGGCAACGTGCCAGAGCGCATCCCGCGTTCGTGTCCGCCGCCATGAATTTGCGCTTCTAAACGCACGCGCGGTTTGCGCCGCACATATAAAGCACCGATTCCTTTGGGACCATACATTTTATGTGCCGATAGCGAGAGGAGTCCCACTTGCATTGACTGCATATCAATGGGTATTTTGCCCCCGCTTTGTGCAGCATCGGAATGGAAAATAATGTTCCGTTCGGCAAGTAGGGCACCGATAGCGGCAATGTCGTTGATGGTGCCGATTTCATTATTGGCATGCATAATGGATACTAATATAGTGTCTTCGCGTAATGCTGCAGCAACGGAGTCGGGAGTAATGATTCCTTTACTATTTGGATTGAGGTAAGTCACTTCAAATCCTTCCCGCTCTAATTGGCGACAGGAATCTAACACCGCTTTATGTTCGATGCTGGAAGTGATAATGTGTTGACCTTTTTTGCGATTAAATTGGGCGATACCTTTGATCGCTAAGTTATCGGATTCGGTGGCACCCGATGTCCAAACAATTTCGCGGGGATCGGCATTGATCAGTTGAGCAACTGCGTTACGCGCTGTTTCAATGGCTTCTTCGGCGTGCCATCCAAAAATATGTGAGCGGGATGCTGGATTGCCAAAATTGCCTTCTAATGATAAGCAAGTGGTCATTTTTTCAACGACGCGCTTGTCCACTGGAGTGGTTGAGGCATAATCAAAATAAATCGGTTTGTTTATTGCTATAGTGACCATTATTGTATTGTAGCCGTGCTGATGGTTTGTTCGTGCTGTGCGTGAGATTGCCGTTGGCGGCGTAAAACCTTTGCAATATCATGGCGTGATAATAATTCGTTCAGTCGGATGTTGGATAAAAAACGCTTAATTTCATCACCTAAATCTTGCCATAGATAATGCGTTAGGCATGTTTCTCCACCGTGACAGTCAGCGCGCCCGCTACAAAGAGTCGCATCAACATTCTCATCCACCGCATCAACGATTTCGGCAATGGTGATGTTTTCTTTTCCCGGGGCTAATAAATACCCGCCCCTGCGTCCGCGTTCGGCAATGATGAGTTCCTCACGCCGTAGACAGGAAAAAAGCTGCTCCAAATAAGTCACGGGAATATTTTGTCGGCAGGCAATATCGCCGAGCTTGACTGGAGCACTGCCTTGTCGCGAAACCAAGTCAAGCATTGCTGTTACCGCATATCGTCCACGAGTTGTCAAGCGCATAATTTTAACCTTTAATTTTGAAAAAAATATACATATATCGTCATTATAACAAAAACATAGTATTTTAGTCAAGTTTTTTTCATGATGAATACAATACAAGTTTTCATGATGAATACAATAATCGCCGCACGTCGTTTACAATGACAACTGGCGTGCTGTGTAGCGCTATACAACGGGTGTTTCTCAATTGAATTGCAAGGATACATTGACTATAATAGCCATTGACTTCGGGGGAGGGATACCCGAGTGGCCAAAGGGATCAGACTGTAAATCTGACGCGTAAGCTTCGGTGGTTCGAATCCACCTCCCTCCACCATTGAATATAATGAGACTGCTTTACCATTTGTGTCAAAGACTTCATCTTTTTCGTATTCACTGGCGCAGTATGGACATTCTCTCCTAAAGCACCTTACTGAGGGAACGATTTCTTTATAATTTTGTTTCATTTTTTCTAATAAAGCGGTTAGAATAAGTAAAAAGTGTATACAATGTGTTGATGGAATTCTCGCTCCATTGTAATACTCAGTAGTGTGCAGCAGGCGGGTATGGTTCAATGGTAGAACTTCAGCCTTCCAAGCTGACGATGCGGGTTCAATTCCCGCTACCCGCTCCAGGTAAATTGCGTGATAGTAAAAAAGACGGGTTATAATAGTGCTCATATAGCTCAGTCGGCAGAGCACTTCCTTGGTAAGGAAGAGGTCACCGGTTCAAATCCGGTTATGAGCTCCAGACTACAAAGGGCTCAATAAAGCCTATGCTCTGGCGCTGCGAGTAGGGTCAAGAGTAAGATTGCTAGAGTAAGTTAAGAGTCCGGGTACATAATAAAATGTATAACAATTAGTTTATTATTTTTTATAGATAGGAAAAATATAACAATGGCGAAAGAAAAATTTGAGCGAACTAAACCACATATTAATGTTGGGACAATTGGACATGTTGATCATGGCAAAACAACGCTGACTTCGGCACTGACCAAGTATTGCTCTGTGAAATGGGGTGGTGAGGCGCGTGATTTTGATCAGATTGATAATGCTCCAGAAGAAAAAGAACGCGGCATTACTATAGCGACGTCCCATGTCGAGTACGACACCGAAGCGCGTCATTATGCGCATGTCGATTGTCCAGGACACGCGGATTATATTAAAAATATGGTGACCGGAGCGGCGCAAATGGATGGGGCAATTTTGGTGGTGTCAGCAGCAGACGGGCCTATGCCACAAACCCGCGAACATATCCTCTTAGCGCGGCAAGTTGGCGTGCCGTATATAGTGGTCTTTATGAATAAAATTGATACGGTGGACGACCCCGAACTACAAGAACTGGTCGAAATGGAAGTCAGAGAACTGCTGGATAATTACGAGTTTCCGGGTTCGGATACTCCAGTGATTAAAGGAAGTGCCCTCAAAGCATTAGAGGGAGATGGTGGTGAAATGGGTGCCCAAGCGCTTGAACAATTGTTGAGCTCATTGGATACTTATATTGCCGAACCCAAACGTGATATTGATAAGCCGTTTTTAATGCCGATTGAAGATGTATTTTCCATTTCGGGCCGAGGCACGGTTGTTACAGGACGTATTGAGCGCGGAATAGTAAAGATCAATGAAGAAGTAGAAATTGTCGGTATGAAAGAAACGACCCAAACGATTTGCACCGGTGTGGAAATGTTTCGTAAAATCCTTGATGAAGGGCGTGCCGGGGAAAATGTTGGCGTTTTGTTACGCGGCACGAAGCGAGAAGAAGTAGAACGTGGACAAGTATTGGCTAAGCCGGGTTCTATTAAACCGCATACAAAATTTGAAGCGGAAGTATACGTACTGTCCAAAGAAGAAGGGGGCAGACATACGCCTTTTCTCAAAGGGTATCGCCCGCAATTTTATTTTCGTACCACCGATGTAACGGGGGCAATTGAGTTGCCGAAAGATGTTGAAATGGTGATGCCGGGTGATAACATCAATATGAAAGTGGAATTAATAGCCCCAATCGCTATGGAAGAGGGTTTACGTTTTGCTATTCGAGAAGGTGGACGCACTGTCGGTGCTGGCGTAGTCGCCAAAGTTATTGATTAACAAATAGGTATTTCTTTTAGTGCGAGGTACAGGCCAGTAGCTCAATTGGCAGAGCAGCGGTCTCCAAAACCGCAGGTTGGGGGTTCGATTCCCTCCTGGCCTGCAATTTACGGTTGTTGGGGACTAAAGCAATAATTAAATATGGCAGAAAGTCAAGAAATAGTTCGCCAGCCTTTTAATGGTGTAAAATGGCTTATTGTTTTTGCTTTAGTTGCGGGCGGTGTGTGGGGTAATTTTCACTACACTGATGAATCCTTGCTATACCGGGTACTGGGGCTGATTGCAATTACTGCCGTTGCGATTGCGGTGGCTCTGCAAACATCACAAGGAGTGATGTTTTGGAATATCGCTAAAGGTGCGCGGACGGAAATTCGCAAAGTGGTGTGGCCTACCCACCAAGAAACAGTACAAACTACTTTGATCGTGATGGTCTTTGTAGTAATTACGGCACTAATTTTGTGGGGATTAGATGCATTGTTGGGTTGGTTGTCTTCGCTAACCATCGTGTAAATTGAAAGAGCAATAGATGATGTCCAGTAATCATAAGTGGTATGTAGTGAATACGGCTTCTGGCTTTGAAAAACAAGCGCAGTCATCCTTGAAACAACGGATTACGCAATCGGGTATGGACGATAAATTTGGTGAAACACTCATCCCCACTGAAGAAGTGGTTGAAATGAGTGAAGGGAAACAAAGGCGTAGCAAGCGCAAGTTTTTTTCAGGGTATATATTGATTGAGATGGAATTAGATGATGAAACATGGCATTTAGTCAAAAATACGCCCCATATTTTGGGATTTGTCGGCGGTTCATCTAAGGAGCCGTTGCCCATGAAGGATTCTGAAATAGACGCAATTGTTCAGCGTGTGCGCGATAGCAGTAATAAACCACAACCCAAAATTTTATTTGATATTGGCGAAACTGTGCGCGTGTGTGAAGGTCCGTTTAATGATTTTACCGGTATGGTCGAAGAAGTAGATTACGAAAAAAATCATATGAAAGTGTTAGTCCAAATTTTAGGGCGTACGACGCCAGTTGATTTGGAATTTAGTCAGGTAGAAAAAACTTAACATCAATTATGGCTAAACCAATATTAGGATATATTCGATTGCAAGTTCGTGCTGGGCAAGCGACTCCCGGTCAACCGATAGGACCGGCATTAGGCCAGTATGGCTTAAACATCATGGAATTTTGTAAAACGTTTAATGAGCGCACTAAGCATTTAGATAATGATCTACCTATTCCAGTGGTGATGACGGTCTACAAGGATCGTAGCTATACTTTTATTACCAAAGCGCCGCCTGCCGCAGTGTTATTGCGTAAAGCCATTGGCATTCAATCGGGCAGTAGCACTCCTAATTCTCACAAAGTCGGTAAAATTAATCGGGAACAATTGGAAGAAATTGCCAAAATAAAAATGCCCGATCTCTCGGCTGCGGATATAGATGCGGCGGTGAAAACTTTAGCGGGTACTGCGCGCAGTTCGGGTATTGAAGTTGTCGATGTATAAGGTTTATAAATAGCGCAATGAAAACATCTAAACGCATGCGCCATATAGGTGTGAATATTGATAAAGAAAAAATGTACTCACTGAATGAGGCATTAGACTTGCTGTCATCTCATACACAAGTGAAATTTGATCAATCGATGGATGTGGCGGTGAAATTGGGAGTGGATACGCGTAAATCCGACCAACAGGTGCGCGGTGTCGTTTCCTTGCCACACGGAGTAGGGCGCTCGGTGAAAGTTGCAGTATTTGCCAGCGACGAAGACGCACAGGCAGCAAAAGATGCAGGAGCTGATACGGTCGGTATGGAAGATTTAGCCGCAGCCGTCAAGAAAGGACATTGCAATTATGATGTCGTGATCACGCATCCATCTGCTATGCCATTGGTCGGTCAGCTGGGTAAAATACTGGGACCAAAAGGCTTGATGCCAAACCCTAAAACGGGCACGGTGACTACAGACATCGGCAATGCAGTGCGGCTGGCAAAAGCCGGTCAGATGCGCTATCGTGCTGATCAAGGGAGTATTATTCACGGTTCTGTAGGGCGAGTGAGTTTTGCGGCTAACAAATTAGCGGATAATATATTGGCTTTGTTGACTGCACTGAAAAAAACAAAACCTGCGGCGGCTAAAGGAACTTATTTCAAAAAATTGACTTTAACCACGACTATGGGCGGTAGTGTTCAGGTCAATTTAGCCGAGCTAAAAGTTTAGTTGTGTGCATTGTGGATATACAGCGCACAATCAATGAATAAATAGAAATTACCATGCAATTACGTGAACAAAAAAAAGCGACTGTTACTGCTTTGCGCAGCGCTGCCGATCAAGCGCTGTCTTTAGTGATCGCAGACCCACGCGGTGTCACGGCTTCCGATATGGATGATTTGCGTTCCCAAGCGAGACAAGCGAATATCCGATTATGTTTGGTGAAAAATCGGTTGGCTAAAATGGCGTTTGCGGATACAACATATAAAGGGATATGTGATTCAATGCAGGGAATGAGTTTGTGCGCATTTTCAATGACGGAGTACAACGCTGCTGCTAAATTGTTTAAGCAATTTGGCAGCACGCATCAAACATTTAGGGTCACAACCGTTTCATTTGAGGGGCAGGTGCTTGATGGCAAGAGATTGGATGAACTGGTCAATTTGCCGAGCCGTACAGAAGCTATCGCTATGCTCCTGCGGACGATGAATGCGCCAATAGTCAAATTGGTAGGCACTTTCAATGCCATCCCCACTAAAATGGTGCGGGTGTTGAAGGCAATTGGCGAGAAAAAATAAATATTCGCCAGTCATTGAGTGTTTTATATTTTTTAAGATAAGTTTAATTATTTAGTAATAGCAATACGAGGTTTATAATGGCAGTATCAAAAGACGAAATCATTGAGGCAGTATCCACAATGACTGTGATGGAAATCGTGGAATTAGTGGGTGCTATGGAAGAGAAATTCGGGGTCAGTGCGGCAGCAGCTACGCCGGTGGCAGTGGCAGTCACACCAAAAGATAATGATGATGCCGAAGAGCAAACAGAATTTACCGTCCATTTGGCTTCATTTGGCGAGAAAAAAATAGAAGTCATTAAGGCTGTCCGTGAACTGACAGGAATTGGCCTTAAAGAAGCGAAAGACATGGTAGATGGTGCCCCATCGGTGGTCAAAGAAATGATTGCTAAAGGCGAAGCAGAAAAATA
This sequence comes from Gammaproteobacteria bacterium, assembly GCA_020027215.1. Classification (GTDB taxonomy): domain Bacteria; phylum Pseudomonadota; class Gammaproteobacteria; order JABABF01; family JAHRAO01; genus JAHRAO01. Next base: position 11,987 of record JAHRAO010000015.1, on the reverse strand, counting down.
CAAGAAACGATTAGAAGAAGCCGGTGCGAGCGTTGAATTGAAATAACATCAATTCAATCAAGGTTCGTTAGTTTGATATTTATAAAAAAAGCGATTAGAGAATTGCTTTCTCTTATTTGAGAGGTTAATATGCATTACGGTGAAGGAGATCGGGGGCGCTTGCGCCTTAATCTTGGCGATATACAATCATTAAATGAGATTCCCTATCTGTTTCAAGAACAGATAGATTCTTATAATAAGTTCACTCAACGAGATACTCCGCCCGCTAAACGCGGCGATTTTGGCTTGCAGGGAACACTAAAATCATTTTTTCCCATTGTGAGTTCATCGGAGAATGTGGAATTGCGGTTCCTTGATTACAAGCTGCAACTGCCTACCTTGAGTGTTGGAGAGTGTATACGGCGCAGCGATACTTATTCAAGCGGGTTATGGATTCGCTTGCAAGTGCTGATTAACGATAAATCGTCTGGCGAAAAGAAATTAGTAGAGATAAGAGAAGAAGAAGTTTACATGGGCGATATCCCATTGATGACGAATAAAGGCGCATTTGTCGTCAATGGCACTGAGCGTGTTGTCGTTGCACAGTTACATCGTTCGCCGGGAGTCGTCTTTGAATTGACCGAAGACAAGACGCACTCAGCCAAGAAAAAACTGTATAAATCGCGTATTATTCCTGCGCGCGGGTCATGGTTAGAGTTTGAAATTGATCATACCGATCAATTGTGTGTGCGCATTGATCGGCGGCGCAAACTCCCTGCAACGGTTTTTTTGCGCGCATTGGGAATGCAAGACGAAGAGATGTTGCGTCATTTCTTTGCGATAGAGAAATACGATATTCATGGCGAGCACTGTGGTTTGTCACAATTCATTCCCGATCGCATGTTGGATAAAGTCGCCGGAATTGATTTTTGCCTCCCATCTGGAGATATGATTGTTGCTCAAGGCGAGATTATCCGTAAACCTCATATTTTAGCGATGAATCGTGCGGGGATAAAAAGCTTAACCGATCTACCGCTGAATTATTTAGTTGACTTTGTAACGGTAAAAGATATCGTTGACCCCAAAAGCAAAGAAGTTATTTGCCCATGTAACGGTAAACTGACTGAAGTTATGCTCAGGAAAATTGCCGCTGCAAAAATTAAGTCCATTGAAACGATTTATTTCAATCAACTGGATTGCAAACCATATTTATCCGATACGCTCCGCGTTGACAAGACAAAAGAGAAAGAAGACGCGCTGAAGGATATCTACCGTGTAATGCGCCCAGGGGACGTGGTCACTAATAAAGCGGCTGCCGATCTATTTCATAATATGTTTTTTAACATAAGTCGTTATGATTTATCGCCGGTAGGACGCATGAAAATAAATCACCGCTTCCCCCAGAACTTAAAAAAGAAATCCAAGAAGGATGCCCGAATATTGGAATCAAGAGTGCTTGAAAACGAGGATGTATTGCAAATTATCCAAATGCTCATTGATATCCGCAACGGAAAAGAAAAAGTAGATGATATAGATCATTTAGGTAATCGTCGCGTGCGTTTGGTGGGCGAGATGGTGGAAAATCAATTCCGTATTGGGATGTCGCGCATAGAAAGAGTGGTAAAGGAAAAACTATCGTATACCGATGTCAATAGTATGAAGTTAGAGCAGGTGATTATTGCCAAACCGATTTCTGCCGCGATTAAGGAATTTTTTGGTTCAAGCCCGCTCTCCCAGTTTATGGATCAAGTGAATCCCTTATCTGAGATTACCCATAAACGCCGAATATCTGCTTTAGGTCCCGGTGGTTTAGTTCGTGACCGCGCTGGATTTGAAGTACGCAACATTCACCCGAGTCATTACGGTCGTATCTGTTTGGTTGAAACGCCGGAAGGTCCAAACATTGGATTAATTAATTCATTGGCTATATTTGCATCAATCAATGAATATGGATTTATTGAAACGCCGTATCGTTTAGTCAAAAATGGTAAGAAAACGAATAAGAAACATTATTTATCGGCATTAGATGAGGATCAATATGTTATTGCCCCTTCTTCACCATTAGGGAATGGGAGGGGTGGCGATGATCTCGTGTCAGTTCGTCATATGAACGAATACCAATTGCGTACGGAAAATGAAATTGATTATATGGACATATCACCACAGCAGATATTGTCGGTCTCTGCTGCATTAATTCCTTTCTTAGAACACGATGATGCAAAGCGTGCTTTGATGGGAGCAAACATGCAACGTCAATCGGTACCAACACTGTTCACCGAAGCACCTTTAGTGGGCACGGGAATGGAGCGCAAAGCTGCAATTGATTCAGAAGCGTGTTTGGTTGCCAACCAAGATGGTATTGTTGAGCGCATCGATTCAAGCCGTATAGTCGTCCGTGCCGATAAGGCGGATATATCTGCGGGCGAAAATATAGTGGATATATACAATTTAACCAAATATGTGCGATCCAATCAAAATACCTGTATCAATCAAAAACCGATAGTTGTCAAAAATGATCGGGTTAAAAAAGACGATGTATTGGCGGATGGTCATGCTGTTGATTTGGGTGAACTCGCTTTAGGACGAAATATGCGGATTGCATTAATGCCATGGTATGGATACAATTTTGAAGATTCCATTTTGATCTCTCGGCGTGTTGCGGAAGAAGATAATTTTACGAGTATTCATATCCAAACATTAGTATGTATCGCACGAGAACTCACCCGAGGCGAAGAGGAAATCACCGCTGATATTCCTAATATTAGTGATCGCTCAAGAAATATTTTAGATGAGTCTGGCATCGTCTATATAGGTGCCGAAGTGAAGACAGGCGATATCCTGGTGGGCAAGGTTGCTCCGCGTGAGGATACGCGCCAAACCCCAGAAGAAAAATTGCTCTACGCCATATTTGGTGAGAAAGCATCATCCATGAAAGATACTTCGTTGCGTGTGCCGCCAAGTGTGCAGGGGAAAGTAATCGATGTGCAGGTGTTTACCCGTCCTCATCAGGAAAAGGATCAACGCACGGTGGGAATAGAACAGGAAAAAATTAATGGATTGCATCAAGACCGCGATGATGCATATCAAATCATGACCGATTTGATTATGACGCAAGTCGGTGAAGTGTTGAAAAATAAAATCGTGGCGAACACAAAAGAGGGCGTCAAAAAAGGGGAAAAACTGAACGCGTCGGTCTTGGACAATATTGATCATAAAAAATGGTTCAACATGAGGGTAACCGATGAAAAGACAAACGAACAGGTCAAATTGCTACAGAAGCAGCTAAAAGATTATAAGAAAAAGTTAGATGATGATTTGCAAAAGCAAACTGAATCGGTGCAACAGGGAGATGATTTGCCACCGGGAGTCATTAAAATTGTTAAGGTATCGCTTGCCGAACGGCGTAATATTCAGGCGGGCGATAAGATGGCGGGGCGCCACGGCAATAAAGGAGTCATATCGGCGATTATTCCAACGGAAGATATGCCATACGATGACGAGGGTAATCCGGTGGATATAGTGTTAAACCCGCTTGGTGTATCTTCCAGAATGAATATTGGACAAATACTGGAAATGCATCTCGGACTGGCGGCAAAAGGATTGGGTAAAAAAATACAACATTTAATTCAATCGGAGAAGAACTTAAAAAAAGCGCGGACTTTTGCTACCAATATTTACAATAAATACCAGAAAAAAGCAATTAATTTTTCAACTCTCAGCGATGAGCAGTTCTTGCACTACGCACAAAAATGGTATAACGGGTTCCCAATGGCGTCGCCAGTGTTTTCTGGGGTGAATGAAAAAGATGTTCAAAATCTGCTTAAAATAGCAAACCAGCCCGTGGATGGGCGAATGACACTATACGATGGGCGGACTGGCGAAAAATTTGATCGTCCGGTTACGGTGGGCTATATGTATATTATGAAACTAAATCACTTAGTAGATGATAAAATGCATGCGCGTTCAACGGGGTCCTATAGTTTAGTTATTCAGCAACCTTTGAGTGGTAAAGCACATTTTGGTGGGCAACGCTTTGGTGAAATGGAAGTCTGGGCACTGGAAGCATATGGAGCCGCGCACGTTTTGCAAGAAATGCTCACCGTCAAGTCCGATGATATTGCTGGACGATCGCAGATGTACAAAAGCATTATTGAGGGAAATGTCAAAATGAATGCCGGCATGCCGGAATCATTTAATGTTTTAGTGAAGGAAATAAGGGCTTTAGGCGTTAATATCAAAGTAGAGGCGGAATAAATGACCAATCGCTTTCATAATTTTTTGCATACGGCAAACGAGAAACAACTTAGTGCGTTGAGCATTAATATTGCTTCCCCAGCGAGTATTCGTTCGTGGTCGCACGGCGAAATCCGCAAGCCGGAAACCATCAATTATCGTACCTTTAAGCCGGAACGCGGTGGATTATTTTGCTCCAAAATATTCGGTCCAATTAAAGATTACGAATGCCTGTGCGGGAAGTATAAAAAGATGAAGTATCGCGGAGTGGTCTGCGAAAAATGCGGTGTAGAAGTGACCCTATCCAAGGTCCGACGAGAGCGTATGGGGCATATTGAATTGGCATGCCCGCTGACCCATATCTGGTTTCTAAAGTCTCTCCCGTCCCGCATCGGATTAATGTTGGATAAAACCCTCCATGACATTGACCGCATTTTGAATTTTGATGCTTATATTGTGTCTGATCCGGGTATTACGATGTTGCAACAAGGGCATGTTCTGAGCGAACAAGAATATCAAAATTTACAGGAAGAGTATGGCGGTGAGTTTACGGTACAAACTGGTGCGCTGGCAATCCATAGTTTATTGGCATCCGTTGATTTGGAAAAAGAAATTACCGATTTGCAAGATAAGATAAGTCAAACGAATGCGGATACAAGCCTCAAGCGACTATACAAACGACTGAAATTGGCGAAATCATTTTTAGATTCTGGCGCGCGCCCAGAATGGATGGTGATGACGGTACTGCCTGTTTTACCCCCTGATTTACGCCCCCTCGTTCCATTGGAAGGCGGACGTTTTGCGACTTCAGATCTCAATGATCTTTATCGCCGGGTAATCAATCGTAATAACCGCTTAAAGCGCTTGCAGGAAATTAATGCCCCCGACATTATTATGCGCAATGAACAACGGATGTTACAAGAATCGGTTGATAAACTATTAGATAGTAGCCGCTACAACAACACTGTTGTCAATAAACAAAAACAGCAACCCAAATCTTTAGCCGATATGTTGCGCGGCAAGCAAGGTCGCTTTCGCCAAAACCTGCTCGGTAAACGAGTTGATTATTCGGGGCGCTCGGTGATTGTGGTCGGTCCAACACTCAAATTGCATCAATGCGGGTTGCCGAAAAAAATGGCCAAGGAATTATTCAAGCCATTTATTATGAGTGGCTTACAAAAACTCTCCCACGTTCCTACTCTGAAAGTGGCGAAACAATTAGTGGAAATGGAAGCAGTAGAAGTATGGGATATTTTGGCAGAGGTTATTCGTGAATATCCAATCCTCTTAAATCGTGCCCCGACCTTGCACCGTTTAAGCATTCAAGCCTTCGAGCCGGTTTTGACCGAAGGAAAAGCAATTGAATTACACCCGTTGGTGTGTAAGTCCTTTAATGCTGATTTTGATGGCGATCAAATGGCGGTACATGTCCCATTGACGGTGGAAGCGCAATTAGAAGCGCGGGTGTTAATGATGTCCACTAACAATATTTTGTCTCCCGCAAACGGCAAACCCATTATCCAGCCCACGCAAGACATAGTTTTTGGCTTATATTACATGACTTACATCCAACAAGGAGAAGCAGGCGAGGGAACTTTATTTACGGATATTGATGAAATTCATCGTGCCTTGCTGATGGAACGCGTATCCTTGCATAGTCAAATTAAACTCTGTATCCAAATGCCCTCTGATGAAAATAATGAGCAGGCACCGCCGAAAATGAAGATTATTGACACGACCGTAGGGCGGGCACTTATTCTTGAAATATTACCCCAAGGCGTGGATATTCATTTGGCGAATTGCGTGTTGGATCAAAAAGCAATTTCGCGCTTGATTGACCACAGCTATCGCGTGGCGGGGATGAAGCAAACAGTCATCTTAGCCGACAGACTCATGTCTTTGGGCTTTCGGTATGCAACTCGTTCGGGGTTGTCTATTGCGATCGCTGATTTTGTGATTCCTGATTCTAAAAAAGATATTATTCAGCATGCAGAAGAGCATACCCAATTGTTGCAAAAACAGTATGAATCTGGGCTGATTACCGCCAGCGAAAAACATAACAAGGTCATTGATTTGTGGATGAATGCCAATGATACAGTGGGCAAATCTATGATGGAAGAAATGAGTCACGGTATTCATAAGACGCCTGAAGGAGAAATGGTAACGAGCGCAGCACTTAATTCGGTTTATATGTGTGTGGTTTCGGGGGCAAGGGGTAGTTTGCGCCAAACGCAGCAAGCGGGTGGTATGCGTGGTTTGATGGCTCAAGGTGATGGTTCAATTGTCGATATCCCGATCAAATCTAATTTCCGTGAAGGACTATCTGTGTTGGAATACTTCATTTCTATATACGGAGCAAGAAAAGGCTTAACCGATACGGCACTCAAAACAGCCTATTCGGGTTATTTTACGCGGCGATTAGTTGATGTCGGGCAAGATTTAATAGTCACCGAGGATGATTGTGGGACAGAAAAAGGGCTACTCATTAATCCGCTCGCGGCGAAACAAAGTGACGCGCTAACGATGAGCGAACGAGTCAACGTGATCGGCAGAGTGGTGGCAACAGATGTTTTGGATCATGATAAAAATATCATTATTCCCAAAGGAACCTTAATTGATGAGCAGTGGGCAGAGCTTTTAGTCAAAGAACGAGTGCATAAAATATGTATTCGTTCACCGATACGATGTGCCACTCAATACGGTATTTGTACCCAATGTTACGGTAATGACTTGGGAACTGGTCGCAAAATAGATATTGGTGAAGCAGTGGGCATTATTGCCGCCCAATCTATCGGCGAACCGGGAACACAATTAACACTCCAAACATTTCATGGCGGTGGCACTGCTGCTTCATCCGCTACATCCATTAAAGCAGATGTGAAAGGAATTGTCCATTTTGAAAATGCGGTGTTGGGCGTGTCGTTAGAGCCGGATAAGGATGGACTCCGTGTGACTAATTATGGAGTGCGGGTGACTGATCCGAAAGAAAGCAATTTCAAAAAAGGAGAAATTATTCGCCGAGAAAAAGTGGTCGAATACAGTAGGAAAGTCGTGATTACTGACCCGGGAGAGACTACTTATACAAAAGGAGATATTATTGATCGCTTGGAGATTGAAGAAAATAATAAAAAATTGAAGAAAAAGCCCGCTCAATATACAATTCGTCGTGTTGGATTTGAATCGGTGAAACCATCCTTATGCATCAAATCGGGTAAAAGCAAAAATGCGAAGATCTTGAATCAGCCGAACACAAATCAACCGGCACGTTACGATCTGGCGCAAGGCATACTCATCAATGTAGAAGAAGGTGCATCGGTAGGGGTCAATGATATATTGGCATTTATTCCGGATGAACGCAAGAACCAAGATATAGTCGGTGGGGTATTTCAAGTCGTCAATTTATTTGAAGCGCGCACTGTGAAGGATAAGGAGAAAGCTGTGTTTGCTCCTCTTTCGGGGACGGTGAGTTTTGGTAAGGAAACCGTTTATAAAAGGAAACTGATTATTACGCCAGAAGATGTAGAAGACGCTCCGTCTGAAATACTATTAGCGAAGAGGGAATTACAAGTAGTGGAGGGAGATTATGTTGAGAAAGGCGATATTATTGCCGAAGGCAAGGTTGATTTGCACGATGTTCTATCCGTTAAAGGCGTCGAAGAATTAGCACTCTACTTTACGGGTGAAATTCAAAGCATTTACCAGCTAGAAGGTGTATCTATTAATGAAAAACATATTGAGGTGATTCTCCGCCAAATGCTACGCAAAGTTGAGATCATTGACTCGGGCGACTCGAGCGATAGTCGTTTTCTCTGCAGGGCACAGGTTGATTATTCTCAGGTATTTGCTGAAAATAATCGCTTGGCAAAAGAAGGTAAAGAAAAGATACAATACAAGCGTATTTTGTTGGGTATTCGGAAAGCGGCTTTAGCGACTGAAAGCTTTATATCGGCGGCATCGTTCCAAGAAACTAATCGCGTATTGACTGAAGCTGCCGTGAGCGGAAAAGTAGACAAATTGAGGGGATTAAAGGAGAATGTTTCTATTGGGAAATTGATCCCAGCGGGAACAGGGTATGTCGTCCGGCAACAACATGTGGCGGATAAAGAAGATGCTTCTCTAGGATTAGAAGCGGCATTATCAGATGCATTAAATGATACGAGATCATAAATAAGTTATAATACCCTATCAATATTGATTATTGTAGTATAATTCAATTTGTGTTACAATCTGTTGAATAGTGATAGTGGGTAAAGAAAGAGTGTATTCAAAGACTAATCTGCTAGGCGAGGAGAAAAAATAATGGGTGATTCAATATATCATCAAAGTAAAGCACAAGCCAAATCATCTTCCATCCTCTCTATGATGGTTGCGGTGGGTGCTTTGTTGTGGTTCACTGCGTGTGGAGGTGCGTCTACTGGTGCTGTAGCTCCAGCCCCAGCAAGTGCTGGAGATGCTGGTGCAAGTAGCGAAGAAACAAGCAATGTTGCAACTCCAGTTGTTTCTTCCCAATCCGCACCGCAAGAAGTATTTGACGCGGCTTTACGCATGCTGGAACAAGGCGATACGGATTCATTCCGTGCAACTTTGCTGGACTTAAATCAAAACCATCCGAGTTACGAACCGGCATCAAGGTTGGCGCGTTGGTTAGATGCACCTTTTGTATTGGTGCGCGAAATAGCGGAACAGCGCATGAAAACCTGGCTCAGTCGTCCTGATGAGAATGTATCTTTTACATTAGAACAGCCAGAAACACCTGTTTCGCCACAACCTCCGATATTGACTAAGAATGAATATGAAACAACTGCAGAGTTTGAAGCGCGCTATCAGCGATCACAGCAGGAATACAATGACTTAGTAGATAATTTGCGCAATCAATATCGTGCAGCAGTGGAAGAATATAATACTGCGGTAGAGCGCTATAATGATTCCCTTGCTACCGAGCAAGCGGTGCGTAAAGAACGGAGCAATGAATTGTTTTGGGAATACGTGAATGATGCAGTGAGCCAAGTGTTAGGGGCGCCGAGTATTGTCAATCCTGTATACGACCCCGATAGAGAATCTTTTTCGGCAGAATTGGTTTCGTCACGGGGTAATTTTGTGCAGAATATTAATATTGCTGTACCACTAGAAAGCGCCCGTGAGTTTGCCCAAAATGTTAACGACGCCAAGCCGGTGTTGTACTTTGAGTTGTCTGGGAATGCAGGATTAGAAGTGAATCGTGTGATTGTCTCTTATCGCGATGATGATTATGTGGCGGAGTTTACCGATCGCAAGCAATTGCCAGTGGTGGTTCAGCGGAGCATAAAAGAAAAGCCGGTGGACTTTTCTGGTGATGTAACTATATTGAAAATTAATAAAATTGATTATCAAGACCCATTTTAATTGAGAGAGGGTTGAATAGTGATTGTTAACTTTATGGTGACGAAAATGTATCCAAAACTGTGTGCGTTTCTATTAGCAATGTTGATTGCCTCTCCCGTTGTTGCACAAAGTAACGAACAAGAGCGTGTTTTATACTCACGTCTGTACGATAAATATGTTGAACAGCGTGATGCGGGTAATGTCATACAATCGTATCAATATCTGAGCGATTTGTTGTGGCGCTATCCACGCAATCAGGAATTACGGACGGAGCTCCAAAATATTCAATCCCCCTTTACTTTAGCGAATGTTATGGGTAATAAAGTCGTGAGTGAGTGGGAGTATCGTCCATCTCAAGTGCAGGAGTTTGCGTATCCTAAACCCGAAGTGCCTTCCTTGCAAGAGCGACCACCCGTTTTATATAAGCGTCAATTTGAAACAACTGCGGCATTTGATCGACGCGTCAAAGCGGCGGAAGAATTGTATCAACAGAATGTAGATCAACAGCACCGCTTATACCGTGAAGCAATGCGTGCTTATCAATTAGAGAAGGATCGCCATCAAAAGCGCACATACAAAGAAAAAGCATTGAGACGTGAAAAAGCGGTTGCAATGCGGCAGAGTATTATGAATGATGTGTTGGTGAATATATTAGGAGTGCCGCAAATAGAACAATTAAATTACCATCCCGATGATGAGGTATTTGTCGGCTATCTGGCATCGAGTGTTGGTAATTTTAGAAGAAAAATTGAGATTTATGTGCCGTTAACAGAAGCCCAAAGGTTTTATGCTAACTTAGCACAAGTGCGCCCGCTTATGTTTTTTGGTTCTGATGATTTAGGACAGTGGCAACTTGCTGACATAGTCGTACGACTCAATAATACGAATTACCCAGCAGCTTGGAGCCAACGTCCAAATATGCCCGACCTACATTATAAGCGAGTGGCAATAGATGGTCCTCTACAAGTGACTAAAGAAGATAATTAGAATTGGGGGGAATATGGTGCAATTGATCTTATTCCTCTGTAGTTTATTGCGTATTGTGTATACTTTTAATAGAAAGGTAGGAGTTATTCATGGCGAAGCTTAAAATTTATTTTGCTTACCTATTATCCATCTCCGTTGTTGTGGCTACTATTTTGGGTAGTGGTGTAGCATTGGGGCAGGGCGTCGTTTGGGGAGATAAAGAGGTTGTGAAGCGTTTGACGAGCAAACGCATCCCCGAAGATCAACGCGCAACGCTACCGGGGGTGCAAACTGCCCCTGTAGGAACGCAACGGCCTTTAGCTGATGGCGGCGATGAAGGCTTTACTGTGGTTTCGAGCGGATGCGTAAATGTTCAAGGGCGTCAAGTGTGCGTCAGTAATTTTTTGATCGGCGTTCACGAAGTAACCAATGCGCAATATCGTAACTTTGTTGCTAACCACAGTAGTGGTGGCTATCGCCAGCAAAATTTGAACTTAAATGTGCAACCTGTTGTGCGCGTGTCTTTACAGGATGCACTGCGTTACGCTCAGTGGTTATCACAGCAAACGGGCAAAAGATTTAGATTACCGACGCAAGCAGAATGGGAATATGTTGCGCATTCACAACGCGTTGATATAAGTAACGTATGTTCATTTGCCAATGTGGGAGATCTCACAGCTAAAAATACAGTGAATAATTCTTGGACCACCGCTGATTGTGAAGATGGTTATGGAGTAGCTGCACCAGTCGGTTCTAAAGCGCCGGGACAATTTGGCGTGCACGACATTATCGGCAATGTATGGGAATGGGTCTGTACTGATAATGTGAATAAATGCGCCGTGGCAAGTAATAATATTGCCCCTGTTGCCCGAGGCGGTGCTTGGTCTAATGGACCGGGAAGCTATGGAGCAGATGCGGTCTTAGATGTGAGCGCAAGTGGACGCCAACGTTCACCGATTATTGGGTTCCGCTTGGTGCAAGATCCTTATTGATAAGGATCTTTCCTCACTACAATTGCATCCATCCGAATATCTCTTTTGTGGGCAATGGGGATTGTTGCCTGTTGGAAGGGATATGCCACCCCAATGAGGGAAGGTTTTTTGAAAACTTTCCTTGCCTTAAAAGCAAAGTTTTTATCGTAATAACCTGCGCCGTACCCTAATCGATTGCCATCAATGGCAAACGCAATTAAGGGCACAAATGCAATATCTAGTTTACGCGCCGAGATGCAACGCCCTGTTGCAGGCTCTCTTATATTCCAGCGATTGACTGTCATCCGAGTATGGCGTCTATAGCGGATAAAGACGAGTCGCCGATTAAAGCCCATTTTAGGCAAATAACACTTCTTATTGTGGTGTTGTGAATATGTGATCAGAGACCTTAGATCAATTTCATTATTTATTGGCCAATAATAAGCGATATGCTGGCTTTTAATAAATGATGGTTGT
>JAHRAO010000044.1 GCA_020027215.1 Gammaproteobacteria bacterium | reverse complement strand
TCACTGACACAAAATTGAGAATCCTTAAAATGAGGAGCCATACTCAACACTAATTCTATTAAATGCTTTGCTGAACGCTCTCGCCGAGTCGTCCCCGTAGCCGCCGTTCCATTGGTACACACAAAGTTGTGTGATGAAGGAGTCGGTGCAGGGCTACCGCCACCGCCACCGCCACAAGAAATAATGGTGGTGAACGCACCTAAAATAATAATACTAATAAATTGACGCATAATAAACCATAATGAAGTGAAACCTATATGGCATTATAGCATTGAAAGACAAATAATGATATTAAATGAGCACAGAGAAAGCACCGCTGGGAGCGGTAAGACAGCACCGCCGCCCGCAAAAACAGCAACGTATTGAGCGCTAAAAAAGCGGCGTAAGGAACGCCGCCGGGAGCGGTAAGAAAGCACCGCTGGGAGCGGTAAGAAAGCACCGCTGGGAGCGGTGCCCCATTGGGTAAAAAACGAGCATTACTTCGTCTTGCGAAGTTTTTTACCCAATGTACAAGCGAAATACAGGGACGTATTGAGCGCAAAGAAAGCGGTGCAGGATGCACCGCCCATTGCCGAAAAATGGAGGATTACTTGTCTTGCGATAATTTTTCGGCAATGTACAAGCGAAATACAGGGACGTATTGAGCGCTAATACAGCAACGTATTGAGCGCAAAAAAAGCAACGCCCTAATAACCGCTAGTCCAGTTGGGGATGATGATATTATTTTGTTTGGCATAGTCACCCCATGCTGTGACCAGTTCGTCGACAAGTTTCTTGTTTTGGGATGCTAAATTATTGCTTTCCGCTAAATCTTCTGCTAAGTTATACAATTGCCATTGCCCTGTTCCATAGGGTTGTGGTTGCTGAGTTAATTTCCATGGGTAGCGCAAAACGTAGCGTTTGCCAAATAATTCACCAAATTCATCGCGCTGTATAGCTTTAGAAGGCTTGCTGGTGAGGTAAGGTAAAATATTCCAGCCCGTGATGGGATGATAGTCTCCCTCGCTATATTTCTTATGGATGTTTGTTATGCCAGCAAAATCTAAGATAGTTGGCGCTAAATCTTTGACATGAAAAGGTTGGTGATTAATAACTCCCGCGGCAATTGTGCGCGGGTAATATATAAAAGCCGGTACGCGTATCCCGCCCTCACTCACAAACCCCTTAAAATGTTTAAAGGCGGGAGCGCCTGCCCGAGCCCAATTGGGACCATATAAAACGTAGGAATTCTTTTTGCCCATTTGCTCATATGAAAAATCATGGCTACTATCTATACGGGCACGAATCTTGGGGAACAATTTTGCCGGCCATGTATCATCTAAATCGTGCCCCTCTGCACCATTATCCGATAAGAAAATAACGACTGTATTTTCAAGTTCTTTTGTCGTCCTTAAATAATTGAGTAATCTGCCTGTATGATAGTCCATCGCATAGACCATCCCCGCATAAATTTCCATAGCCCTTGCTTCTACTGTGCGTTGCGCCGTACTCATAGACTGCCAGTTTTTACCTTTGGGGGCATAGGCTGCCAGTTGACTGTGCCGGTCAATTAATCCTATTTTCTTTTGCTTGCTAAGCCTCCGCTCGGCGATAACATCCGATCCAACATCGTACTGGCCTTTAAATTTATTGACATATACTTGCGGTGCTTGTAGAGGCCAATGCGGCGCCATATGCGACAAGACGGCAAAAAAGGGCGGAATATTTTTATGACTTTGTGTTGAGCGGCTCTTTTTGAGATCGACGATTAATCGATCAACTAAGTATTGGCTAGAATACTGAAATTCCTTTGGTAACTTTTTTAGCATCTGGTCGCCATCGCGATATGGCGCTACTGCATGGTCGTGTGGCGAATAAGCAGGCTTCATATCATCAAAGTGATGGCTACCGCCTGCAAGCATAGCAAATGAATGTTGAAAGCCACGCGCTAATGGTGATTGATCCAATTGCGTGCCGAGGTGCCACTTGCCAGAGTAAAGGGTGCGGTAACCCGAATCACGCAGTAAAGTAGCCACTGAGAGTACGCGGTGGTTTAAGTAACCTTCATAACCTGGCTTCCCTTTCTGGTTTGGCGCTAACTCTTCCGCCATATTGCCTAGTCCAGCGAGATGATGATCCACTCCACTCAGTAACATAGCGCGAGTTGCCGAACAAGTAGGCGCCGATCTCAACTGCGAAAACCGCGTACCTGCAAGGGCGAGGGCATCGAGGTGCGGTGTCGGTATCTCACTGCCGAATGCCCCCAATTCAGCGTGCCCTAAATCGTCGGCGACAATAACTAAAATGTTGGGCGGTGTGGTATCGTCATCACTGGCAATACCACAACTCACTAAAAATGCTAATAGACAAATGCTGGCATATTTATCCAAATTAAAAGTCATAAGAGAGGTTGGCACCGACAGTCATCGGTGGAGCATAGTAGGTCGTTGCTCCTAAGACTCCCAAGTCTAATGAATAGAGCTTGTATGTTTCGTCTAGTATATTTTTTGCCCATATGGATAAACGAGTTTGCTCTGAAAAATCATAGCTAATACTCAAGTTAGATACATTGTAAGCTTCTTGTAAAGTGCCGGAACCATTGGTCACTTCTAAGAATTGATCACCATAATAGACGCCATCGAACTGGAAAACAAGTGCACTGGCACCAAAAGGTAATTCATAGCGGACTAAATAGTTTAGAGAAAGATTGGGTGCATTAGGTAGTTCAGCATCGGTTATCGGTGTTGCGCCAGCTTCAATCCGCTCAATCTCAGACTGGCTCGCCGTTAACCCCAATAATATATCCCAATGGTCGCTTGGCGCAATAAATAGCTCAACTTCTGCCCCTGTAGCCTGAGCATCTGAATTGCCGATTTGAGGATTGGGAGACATAGCACCTGTCGGTATAATGACAAAGTTTTGATAGTCTTTGTAGTCGTAGTAATACAGTGTGGCATTGGCACGTAAAATCTCACTCACTTGAGATTTCACTCCTATTTCTAAAGAGTGTAATATCTCTGGCCTATGTTGAAATCTGCTCGGAGAAACATTAGAAGCCAATGACCAGTTGCCACCTTTGATACCTCTATTAAAAGAGACAAAACCTTGTGTTTCTTCGCTAAATTGCTTTTGCAGACTTAATCTGATTGCGATGTCGCTGTAATCGATGGAGTCATCTGGAAATCTATTGAGGACCGTGGAATTGTTAAACCCGCTATTGCTTTGCGTCGCTGCATAAAGAGTTCGTGTGGTATGGTCATCCGAAGTAAAAAATGCACTCCAATCAATATCTTTTTGATCGTCAGACCAGCGTAAACCACCTGTCAACACTAAACTATCGCTCAAGTGGTAGTCGACTTGTGCAAACAGTGAAATATTGTGCACGGTTAAATCCGTGAAGCGATCGGACCGACCGTCAAAAGGGTTTGTATCCCCTGCTTTGGCACATGGTGCTCCTGAAGCCGCAGGAAGTACGCAATTTGCGATAGTACCCGCACCTGCCAACGCAATAGACAAGGCAATGTTGGGCGCACCAATAGTCAAAGCTTCGCCGTCTAAATTAAAATCGAGGAAGTAGCCTCCTATTTGCCAATCTAAATTGTCAGACTGTCCAGATAATCTAACTTCCTGACTCAGTTGAGTAATCTCAGCATCCTGACCAAAAACGACTATAGGAGCTGGAAAAGCATCGCCGTCTTCTAAATATTTCTTATCGACCGAGAGGTAGTTTGAAATTGAGGTTAACTGCATTTTTTCACTCAAATTACCGACGAATTTAGCCGTGATGTTCAAAATCTCCCTATCGAGAAAACCCCTTGTATCATTTTGATGTATATGTGGGTTATTTGAAACCACACCCGGCAGCGTGATGGCGCGACCATGCATATCGACAGGACATGCATCGGTGTTCGCACAGTTTTCGAATACATAACCTCCAGTGGGTACTTGATTATCGTCGCTATATTTGAACAGAAAATCTGCTTGCCAAGATTGACCCAAGTCAGCTTGCAGCGATAGTCGCATGGCTCGCCCATCTGCACCACCTATGGCTCTCTTATCCACCGGAGGTATTGCCGCATCTGGTTCAATGTAGCCATCTGCCGTAAGTGATCTGAATGCAACTCTCGCACGAATATTCTCAGACAGACTCCCCCCAATAGCTCCCTCTAAGGAAGTTTTTGAAAAGCTACCCGCATCTACCTTTATATAGCCATTGAATTCATTTTCCTTTGCAGTGCGGCTCAGATAATGAATTAAACCGCCTGTAGCATTGCGACCAAATAGTGTGCCCTGCGGCCCTCGGAGCACTTCGACTCGCTCTAAATCAAAGATCTGCCCGCTGAGCGCATTCATGCTCGCAATATAACTATCATCTTGGTAAACGGCTATGGGGGCTTCTAAATTATCGACAAAGTTATTTTGCGATACGCCTCGTATATTGAAGATAGTCAATTGAGGACTCCAAGCATTGACTTGTAAACCGGGTATGTGCTGAGTGATCTCAACCAGGTCGTCCAGTCCGAGTTCGGTTATTTGCTCTCCTGTGAGTGCCGATACCGAAATGGGAACCTCCTGGATGTTTTCTTCTTTTTTCTGCGCCGTAACAATCACTTCTTCTAGTATAGAGCTGGCGCCGTATACATTGAAAGTGAACGCGAGTAAGATGGTACTTAATAAGAGTTTTATATTTATATTTTTCATAATCATCATAATTTACTTGCTAATGGATAAAATTTTCAAACCCTGTTTCCAAGGCTTGCGCTAATGTCTCAATATTGAATTGAGTCACCACCAAGGGTGGAGAAATAATAATATTATTGCCCGATATACGCACCATCAAACCTGCACGATATATTTTGTGAAATAACTCTTGCATTTGTGCTGCTGGCAAAGGGCTTTTTGTCTGGCGATCGGAAACCAATTCCAGTGCATGCATTAAACCAATGCCACGCACATCGCCTATACAGGAAAATTTTTGCTGTAACTGCAATAATGCAGTCTTTAATTCCAAACCTCTTACTCTGGCATTTTTAGCGACATTTAAGCGTTGTGCCTCTGAAATGGATGTTATAGCCGCTGCAGCCGCAACTGGGTGTCCGGAGTAGGTGTAGCCAGTACTGAGTGTCCCGAGTTTACTCGTATCCTCGTCAAAAGTTTTGGCTATTTTTTCTGAAATCATACACACGCCAAATGGAATACAACCATTTGAGATCCCTTTTGCACAAGTCAATATATCTGGCTTGACACCCCACAGTCGTGAGCCAGTCCACTTACCGGCACGACCAAAGCTGGTTATCACTTCATCCGCTATCAATAAAATTCCAAACCGATCACATATGGCTCTCACCTTTGGCATAAAAGATTTGTGCGGAACTATGACACCGCCAGACCCGACAATCGGTTCCATCACTACAGCGGCAAAACTATCGGCACCCTCGTCCGCAATCAATTGCTCTAAAACTTTGATACTTTTTTCGCACACCCGCTCCTCGTCATTTTCATCAAAAGGATTGTGATAGGTCCAGGGAGATGGGACATGAAAACAGTTGTCTAACAGGGGACTATACGGGGTTCTAAATCTATCCGATCCACATAGTGATGCTCCACCACAATGCGTGCCATGGTAACCCGCTGAAAAAGCAATGAATTTATTGCGCTGCTTCTCGCCGCTCAATAGATGATATTGTCGGGATATTTTTAAGGCAGTGTCAATTGAATCAGAGCCACCAGATGTATAAAAGCATTTCGTCAACCCTTCCTCTTGAAAAAAATCTTTTAATACTAATGAAAGTTCAATTGCCTTCGTATTGGAAGTTCCTCTGAAGCAATTGTAAAAAGATAAAGTAGAGAGCTGTGCATTAATGGCATTGTTGATAGCGTCATTGGAGTAACCTAAGTTGACGCACCATAAGCCGCCAATACCATCTAAGGTTCGATGACCATCTATATCAATGATCTCCACACCGCTTCCTTCGGCAATGACAATGGGAGGGTGTTCAAGCATTTCACGCGGGTGTGCCATCGGGTGCCAAAAGTGTCTGGCATTATGCTGGTGATACCATTGTGCCGTATGGGTCATATCGCTACAAAACCCCTGAAGATCGACATGGCGCCATTATTCTTATGCCACATTTTTTTCACCATCACTTGAAAAATATTGCTGTACTTGTGCGAATGAAGCGTCGACATCGGTAACATTAAAATGGATAGTATGTAATCCAATTTTCTCAGCGGCACGCACATTGCGTAGTTGGTCGTCTATAAATAGACATTGATGGGCACTTAACTGCAATGCGCTTAAACTGCGGGTATATGCTAGAGCATTAGGCTTTAAGATTCCCGTATAAGTTGCATCTGCAATGAGTTCAAAATGGTCTAAGATTTTAATCTTATTGCGGAAATCCGCTCCGTAAAACAAGTCTAATTCATTGGATAAAATGGCTAACCGTATGCCGATACTCTTTGCCCACTGAATACACTCTATCGCCTGCGGACGGAGGCATTGTTGCGGATTATCTGCCCGCAACTTCTGCACCATATGTTGCATACTGTGCCACTCTTCGCCAATTAACGCGCCAACCTCTCGGCTACGTTGCAACCAGTACTCTCGCTCGCTAATTTCATCGTTTTGCATGGATTGCCATAATGGATCTGTCGCTACATTAAAAGGACCTTGCCAAGTTAAAGTGTTGGGAGGCAAACCCAGTATTTTTTCAGATTGCCGGTGCGTCTCAAATAGTGTTTTTGATATAACCCCACCAAAGTCAAAAATAATAGATTTTATATTAGTTGTATCCATTTAATTCGCATACAGTACTTGTTTATTGTGACCGGGGAAACACTTTGGGAACTGACCTAAAGTTAAAGATGTCGCCTTCTTCGCACTCCTCAAAATTAAATCAATCGGCAGTTGAGAGTAGAATGGCCCAAACCGAATCGATGGCATTACGACCGAAAGTGCACCACAAGCCTGTTGTTGTGGGTTAAAAAAGGGTACTGCAACACTAGAGATTCCATTTTCCAGCATGTTCTCGCTCACCGAATAACCACGCTGTTGAATAACAGTTAACTTTTCTTTTAAGGTGTTGATGTCGGTCACTGTATATTCGGTAAATGATGGTAAGGATTTATTCAATATCCTCAGTACTTTTTCCTCCGAACTGAATGCCAAGATAGCTAACCCAGAAGCACTCGCATGCCACGGCACTTTTTCGCCTAAGGGTAATACAATACGGTTCTTCTTTTTTGATTGCACTACAGATATCCGTAATATGTGCCCACCAATTTCAATACAGCAGTGGACTGACTCATTGAGTTTGTGGCTTAAATTGCGCACTTCATTGTCAATAGCGGCTTGCATCGGTGTGCACGCTTCACGAACTTTTGCCAGCCGTAACGGCATAAGACCGATACGGTAGGTGTTAGTGGATGAACAGTATTCAATCATGTTACCCTCTAACAAATCCAATAGGTAACGTCTCACTTTTGATTTGGTATAACCCGACAATGTGACCAATTCGTTGAGACTAAAAGAAGAGGTCTGCTCATCAAAAAAGTCTAAAAGATGTAGGGCTTTCAATACTGTACTCATTTCAATTATACAATTGCCAGACGCCGCTGATTCAATATTTGAACTGGCGTTTCACTATTTGAAACATAGTATAATATAAATAAAACCCAAAAGCAACAATAAATGATTGAACAACACACATTAGATCAACTGCGCACTCAACACATCGCTCCACAAAATTTATTTATAGCGGGTAAATGGCAAGAGGCAGAGCAGGGCGATCATTTGACGGTCACCAGCCCCATAGATGGAAAAACATTGACAACAATTGCTTCTGCTGCTCACCGCGATGTTGACCTCGCCGTTACAGCCGCGCGGCATAGTTTTAATGCTCAAAAATGGTCGAGAGAAAAGCCACAAGTGCGCAAGCATAAACTATTAAAGTGGGCAGACCTCATTGAAGCGCAGGCATTAGAAATCACCGTACTAGGTGTTCGGGATAACGGTACAGAATTAAGTATGGCATATAAAGCAGAGGCGGTCGCCTGTGCCAATTGCATCCGATATTACGCTGAATCTATTGATAAGCTCGCTGGAGAAATTACCCCAACACACTCAAAACAACTCGGCTTAATTCATCGCGTACCGATAGGTGTTGTCGCAGCGATTATTCCGTGGAATTTTCCACTGTCGATTGGAGCATGGAAAATCGCACCTGCCCTTTCTGTCGGCAATTCCGTTGTATTGAAACCATCGGAACAAGCCAGCCTAGCATGGCTTGCCGTAGCGGCATTAGCCAACGAAGCCGATATCCCTGAAGGGGTATTTAATGTGATCACCGGCAAAGGGAGTCTAGTGGGCAAAGCGTTGGGGCTCCATCAGGATGTCGATATCCTAACCTTTACCGGTGGTGAAGTCGTCGCTAAAAAACTGCATCAATATGCCGCCCAATCTAATGTGAAGACCCTATACTTAGAACTCGGCGGCAAGTCGCCCAATATTATTTTTGAAGATTGCGGTGATCTGCACAATGTAGTGGATAGTAGCGTCAAAGCTATTTTTCGCAACAATGGTCAAGTCTGTGTTGCCGCCTCACGGCTATTGGTCCAAGCGCCACTATACGAAGAAGTGAAAAGGCTCCTCTTACAATTGACCAAAAAACTGCGCATCGGCGATCCTTTAAACTTAAAAAACCACATAGGTGCTATCAACAATGCACATCAACTACAAAGTAACCTTGATTTTATCAATGTCGCACACAAAGAAGGATTAGATCTCCTCACTGGGGGACAGCAAATATTAAACGATAGCGGTGGATACTATATGCAACCGACTATTTTTACGGATGTACCCAGTACCTCACAACTTTTTCAAAATGAAATATTCGGCCCCTTACTCACTGTCACCCCATTTGAAGACGAACAACATGCTATCCAACTCGCGAATAGTACACGCTATGGTTTGGCTGCTGGCGTGTGGACGCAAGATATTTCGCGTACCCACCGATTGCTGTTAGAAATCGATAGTGGCGTCGTACATGTTAATTGCTGGGGGGGTACAGATATGACCGCTCCAATGGGGGGAATGAAGCAATCAGGCAATGGTTATGATCGCTCACTATTGGCCGTTCATAAATTTTGCCACTATAAAACTGGTTGGATTGCCATCAATGAACCGAATGCTTAGAACACCTATTGAGACAAATATCAATAGGTAAATGACTATCAACTCGCACATTATCGAACAACGCAGGCGGTTACTCGGACCGCAATACCCGACTTTTTATCGCGATCCCATACAAATTGTCAAAGGCAAAGATGTGTGGCTCTGGGATGAAAAAGGGAAAAAGTACTTAGACTGTTACAATAACGTAGCGCATGTCGGGCACTGTCACCCGAAAGTGGTCGAGGCTATTGCATCGCAAGCTGCAACCCTTAACACGCATACACGCTACCTCCATACCAATATTATCGATTATTCGGAAAAATTGCTACAAACTTTTGATGGTGCTGACCGCAGCATTGTCTTTACCTGCACCGGTTCAGAAGCCAATGATGTGGCGTTGCGTATGGCGCAAGCCGTTACGGGTAAAAGAGGATTTATTTCAAGCACGCACACTTACCACGGGAATACCACTGCAGTGGCGGCACTGAGCAAAAATAAACGCGCCAGTTTCGATGCCCACCAGCATATACGACATTTTCTTGCTCCCGACAGTTTGCGCCCAGAAGGCGGTTCTATTACCGATTTATCGCACATCATGGCACAGCAAGCAGAGCAAGCCATATTAGATTTAGAAAAATCTGCGGGCTTTGCTGGGGTCATCTTATGCCCTTTTTTTGCCAACGAAGGTTTTCCAGATGTACCCAAAGGATTTTTGCAACCATTAGTCCAAGTGGTCAAGAAATATGGAGGAATAATTATAGCTGATGAAGTACAACCAGGTTTTGGTCGCTTAGGCAGTCATATGTGGGCGCACCATCGCATTGGCTTCTCGCCCGATATTATTACATTAGGCAAACCGATGGCCAATGGTCACCCCGTTGCCGCCACGGTCACTCATGCTTCCATCGTGGCACACTTTAGAAAGGCTTTTCGCTATTTTAATACATTTGCTGGTAACCCCGTATCTTGTAGTGCTGCTATGGCAACACTACAAGTGCTCGAGGAGGAAAACTTGCAAAAAAACGCACTCAAAGTCGGTGACTATTGCAAAGTTGGGTTACAAAGGCTTGCCAAAAATTATCCCTGTATTGGCGATGTGCGTGGTACTGGACTCTTCTTTGGTAGCGAAATTGTCAAAAATGACCGCAACACACCTGATCCCGAACGAGCAGATCACATCGTCAATACCTTGCGTCACAATGGCATTCTGCTGAGTCGTCATGGTCTCTACAGCAATGTGCTTAAAATTCGCCCGCCAATGACTTTCACCACCGATCACGCAGACATCTTACTCCAAGAATTGGCTCATGTGCTTGCACAATGCTAATACCACAGAAATTGTTAAAAAAGCCTGCCAACTGTGGAATGGCGATCGCGCAGTCCAATTCCTTGCTCAGCGAGAAAATATAGTATATCGCATCAACAAAGGCGATACATCGTATGTATTGCGCTTACATAACCATTCGTACCACAGCCGAGAACAAATAAAATCAGAATTACTTTTGCTGCAACAACTTTCACAGTGTGGGCTACAGGTGCCAGTACCTATTATGAATCGCCATGGTGATTCTACCGCAGAAATTGATGGTGTCGTTTGTAGCGTGCTCAGTTTTCTCAACGGGGAGCATCTCAATTTATCCTGCAACGCTCACACATTTAAGTTGGTTGGCGCATATTTAGCGCAGTTACACCATCTATGCGATCAGTGGCACCCGCCGCCTATATTTCAACGCATGCATTGGAATATAGCGGGCATAACGGGAAAAATTTGGGGGCACTTCACGAATAACCCACTGGTGACCCATAAGCACAATAAGGCTTTAGTAAAGGCTATCGATATTTGCGCGCAACGAATACAAAATAATAGTGGGCTCGACTACGGTTTGATTCACGCCGATATTATTGCCGAGAACCTACTTATATCTAACCAACAATGCAAGTTAATCGATTTTGACGACTGCGGTTACGGCTACAGGATATTTGAATTGGCGACGCTTTTGCTCAAAATCTACGACCGTCAAGATTATGAACTATGTCGCCACAACCTCATACAATCCTACTGTCGCAAAAGACCTATTGATTATTCGCTCCTTAACGAATTTATCTTTTTACGATCCCTCACTTATATCGGCTGGATTGCCAAGCAACCAACTGATCGTAATACCATTGCAAAGAGTCGGCGCTATATTTCAAGAACCACTGACCTGGCAAATGATATTGTGCGCAATCCAATCGTCAAAAATCTTTAGTGCCTGATCACAAAATGCTGCATCGTTGATGTGGGCATCTAAATCGTAAAAATCAGCCACTTGCGGCATAAGCTGTCTGGCAATTTGATTAGCCGCCTCAATGCCTTCTTCATCTCTCATCGGCTGTCCTACTCTATCCCATTCATGAATACCTTTATTCGGGAGTATAAAAGCCACTGGTGCGGTTGCCGTTTTTAATTTATCGGCAATGATTTTCATTACCGCGACTCGCTCGTTGGGCGTAATGCCCACCGAAGTAATTAACCGATTGTGTGTATGTGAATCTCGCCCTTGCAGTGCGCTGGGAAACTTCTGCCAGCTTGGCATATCGACTAAATCAATAAAACCAGGGGCTATAATCTGCGGTATGCCCGCTTTACCCGCATGCGTTAATCGCTGTGCACCAGATGATACAACACTACCAAAGTAGTGGTTGGTCACCTCTTGTAAAGCAAAGTCCATAACGGCAACAAATTCCCCTTGCGCGGCTAAGGATTCTATAGCCCTGCCACCCATACCGGTCGCATGAAATACCGTCGCTTCGTAACCTCTTTGCTCCAGTTCGGGCACCAATCGCACCATCCACTTGGCAACTGATTTTCCAAAGGAACTGATTGCCACTTTTGGCGTGCTTTTTTCGGGGCGATATATGGCTCTCGCTGCGCCACATGCGGCTCCGGCAGCTTGTGATAAACTCGCTTGACAAATGCTGTTCAAACCATATAACCCACCTGCCCACAAGATCATCGTTAAATCTGATGATAGTCTATAAGGTGGTATCAAATGAGAAAATGCAATGGTACTGATTACAATTTTGGGCACCCCGAAAGGGAGGGCATTGGTGACATCAAGTGCTAAATCTGTCCCCATACTCCCACCCAAAATAATAAGGGCATCAAATGCTTTTTGCCGGTATAACTGTACGGTAAGCACCGTCGCCCCCATTGCCATTTTTTGCATCGCGAAATTTTCATCGCCTTGCGCACATAAATTTTCGATAGATTCATTTGCAGCTGCACAGACATCATGTTTTGAATAATCTATACTGAGATCAGAATTTCCTAATACACTGATATCCATAAAAATACTTCGGCAGTGCTGTGAGGCGACACACTTTTGTAAAAATGCCATTTCATTTGATTTAGTATCCGCTGTACCAATAATCAATATAGTGCGAGAATGTGCCATATTTAATTGAATGCTTAGTGGTTGAGCTTTTTCAGAACAGGGATCAGCGCCACACCGACAAGGGCAAATAACACTATCGCTATGGTGTTGACTGTGGCATAATCGCTCTGGCTTCCCACGACTATGGATGCAATGAATGGACCAACAGCAAAACCAATGAATTGCATCGCAGTTCCCTGTGTGATGGATCGACCGTTCTCATCTATTTTTGACAGCATTGCAAAAATATAAGGCACTGATAAATTCCACAGGCCATTAAATGTGCACACTCCTAACCAAAATATTAGTGGTACTGTATTTTCAATCAGTAGGAATACCCCAAAGGCACCGCCCCAAATACCAAAAAGTAATGGAATAGCCCTCCCGATTGCGGTTTGCAATACCGTAACGACTAAAGCGCCAGCAATACCAGCAAATTGTGACACCGTTAGGGCGTTGGCTACGGCCTGTTCTTCCATTCCAGATTGTAGACCAACCAAAAATAGATAAACCCACACCATCCCTATGGCAATGTTATAGCCTAATAAAGCGCACATGGTGATCACTCTGTGCGGCGGTGAGATAGAGTAAATCGTCAATTGCTGTTTGTCAGATGGGGCAAAGGAGGGTAACCATTTTAAGACCACAAGCCCAGAGCAATTAAATAAAGTAAAAAATAAAAATATGCCTTCAATCCCCATAAAATCCATAGCACTGGGCATTACCAATAACCCTAAACCCCCATAAGTCAACAGTAAAGTAATGAGTAGCCCCATATTTCTATCCGTTTTGACTGTTTTACTCAACATGGCGAAAGTGATGGCAATCATACAACCACCCCCTAAAGCCGTGATGAAGCGTAAACCTGCAAAAATGATAAACTCGTGAAAGAAAATTGAACACATATTGCCGAGCGCAGCAAGTATGAGTGCCCAGCGCACACTCTGCAACCAGTCTAACTTATTAATAAATATGGCAACTGCTACGGTGGCAATTGCCAATCCTGCATTTTCGACAGAAGCAATTTGTCCCGCCTGGATATCTGAATACTGCAAAGCTTCAATTAAAACTTGCACGATACCCGGCTGCAGAATAAATACGCAAGGTCCTATAATTGCGACCAATATAATGGACAGGATTGAATTCCAATTATTCTCGTTCATAGTATTTCCTAAATTGGTTATGCGGTCAACAAATATATTGCTTTATGAGTCTTTGTGCGTGGTGGAGGCTAAATTTTGGTAGTGTTTTATGGCGCGTTGTCCGTAATCAGCCCAACGCCACCCATCGGCAATGGTTGCTTTGGCGGCAACGCTTATGGATGTGAGGGTGCGGCGGTAGTTGTAGCAGTAGAGGATTTGTTGGCGTAGCGCATTGAGTGCGCCAGCAGGGATAATAAAGCCATTTTCTCCTGAAATAATGATTTCGCATCCGCCGCTATTTTCGCTGACAATTGCCGGAACCCCACACGCCATTGCTTGTAGAATCACCATGCTCAATCCTTCTTCAATGGATGGCAAGCACAATATACTACTTTGCGCATAATAATATGCCAATTTTTTTTGTGGTTGGGTGCCCCAAAAACGGATACGGGGATTATTCTTAAATGGGGTGAGAATAGGGCGCATTTCTGGATCAATACGTCCCACATGCCACAGTTCAATCGGTAGGTGGCGGAGTTGATCCATTGCTTGCAAGAGCAAATGGCTCCCTTTACGGATGCACAAGGACCCAACATGAATAATGCGAAAAACGCGATCTTTTTTTGTGCTCGGCTGAAAATGCGTGAGATTGACTCCGTAAGGGTTGAGCATCAATTTATCCGCCATCCCGGGCTGTTCTACAAAGCTATTTTTGACAAAATCACTGGGAATGGCAATGCGATCGACAATGCGATATTCGTGCAAGTACATTTGGGTGATTTTATCATGATGGGCATAAAAAGGCACACGAGCATCAGCATAGGCTTGATGCAGCAGCTGCAATTGTTTCAACACATGGCATGACCCGCATTCTAAAATGGTATGCATCCCCTGTGTTTTTGCCCGCTGAAGTGTAGCGAGAGCACTGGATCCCCAAGCGATGACAATATCAGTGTCCGGCGGTAAGTGACGACTCGCCCACCGATCAAACCACCGGTGTTGCCAGTACTGTAACCATTTTTGTAGTCGCCGAATGGGGATAAAAAGGATGGCGCGTTTGAATATTTCCGTTAGCCATAGCGAAGTGACTTTGTCATTGGCAATACCCCATTGCTGAGCAATGCTTTGCGGATAGGCGGTAATCAGTTGGTGGAGGACGCCGTGTTGCTGTAATTGCGCCGCCAAATCAAAAGCATGAAACCGACCATTGACTGTGATGGTAATTTTGAGAGGGGAATCACTCATCAACTAACAGCGATAAGTCAATTGCTTGGCAATTTTTCGTCAGTGCTCCCACTGAAATGCGCTGCACGCCAGTTGCGGCAATTGCGACAATATTATCCAAATGGACTCCCCCCGATACCTCTAAAATGAGGCGATGATCGTTGATACGCACGGCTTTTTGGATTTCGGGCAGGGTAAAATTATCTAATAATACTATGTCCACACCAGCATCTATGCATAGTTGTAGTGGCACAGCCGTATTTACGCTATAATAAACTCTAGGCGAAGGTTACTATCTAACTGATACAATTATAGTGCAAATACGGCTGTATTAATTGAATAAGAGTCACAACAATCAATAAAGCGAGTTATCAAAATAAGCAATTATCCTTTATAATTTGGCAAATAATTATCATTGGCTGGTTAACAATAGAATGTACTTTGCAAAACACAAAGAGGATAAGAAAATG